>NZ_JBFBKR010000003.1:92437-397904 GCF_040686575.1 Arthrobacter sp. NPDC080073 | reverse complement strand
ACCGGCCCCCGCACAATACGTCGGGATCAACCTGCCCGAGACCAAAACACCCCAAAAACTAGCCCAGTGACTCCACACAGCTTGACAATTTCCGGTCGTCTCACCAATAGCGTTCGCACTCCTTTCAAAGCCTTGCGTTCCCGCTTCCCATATCTGGGCACCGATTTCTTGAAAATTCTAATCGCCATAGGCTGCGGGATTGGTTTTGCTTCTCTCTTCACGTGGGGCAGTACCAGTAACATGACCTCGATCAGCGCACCAGGAATATTTCTGCACAACGCTTCCTTGGCCGTTCTCGCACTTTTTCTGACCCACTACGGTGCGATCGTCATGATGATCCTCAACGGCGTTTGGCTAGGGATGGGGCTGGTCGCAAGTACCGCGGCTATTGGCCTCCACCAGACAGTTGCGCTCACCGCAGTCCACATTCCACTTGAGATCGTAGCGTGGGCACTCACAATCCAAGGGGCACGCCTGTTCTGGCCAGCACTTCTCGGAATCATCAGCGGAGAACACACTTGGCGTCACGTGTTTCAAAAGACGCGCGAAGTCCTCATCGCCGCAACTACCTTCTACTTCCTGGCGGCCCTCGCCGAGTGGGCCGAACACGCACTACTCGAAAGGTAAGTCATGGCCTCAGCGAACCCAAAAACCTCCGATCCTGCCGCGCCGCAGGGCCCTAGGAAAATCAACCCAGTCTGGATCATCTGCCTTCTGCTTGCATACACTGCTGCTGCCCAATACGCAGTGGGATCGAGCATTGAACGGCTGGCCACGGAAAATGCCGAACACAACCAGTTTTCGAGCCGAGAGGTGCTCGTGACCTTCCTTCGCGTAGGGGTCATTATCTGGAGTGCTCTGGCGTCCTTTCTGCAAGGCCTCGTATTGAGGCTTATTTACAAGGGCATCGTCAAAGGACGTGGCCCCACCCTCGGAGCAAGCTGGTTTTGGGTTCTTCTAGGTCAAATCCCGTTCATGGCCACTGTGCTCTTCATGGGACTGTTTTTGGAGCCCGGAGCGCAAAGTCTCCTCGGTCAAGCCTGGGTGCGTATTCTATTCGGCACCATCGCGGGGGTCATCTACATTGCCGCTGCAAAGACGGTGTTTGCTGCCCCGAACGGGCGCCTCGCGGTTCTCTTCGTCATCGTTGCCACCGTCAACTCGGTCCTGCTCGTCTCAGGCAGCTCCGCCTTAAATACCTGAGGCCGGCACCCAGGGGTGCCGGCCTCACGTTCAGCTCAGTCGAACTGGATAAACCTTAGAGTGCGTTGACCTTTTTGGAGATCGCCGACTTGCGGTTTGCAGCGTTGTTCTTGTGAATAACGCCCTTGCTGACAGCCTTATCCAGCTTACGGCTGGCAGCAACAAGAGCCTTTGCAGCGGCATCCTTGTCCGTGGACTCAACGGCGGTGGCAACGGCGCGGATGGCCGTCTTCAGCTCAGACTTGACGGCGTTGTTACGCAGGCGAGCCTTCTCGTTGGTGAGGATGCGCTTCTTCTGGGACTTGATATTAGCCACGTGTGTGAACTCTCTTTTTAATGCGGAAATGGTCTAGAGGGTTTTCAGGTTGGCCATCGACTGAGCGGCGTGGGGATGCCTATGGCAGCCAACCATGAGTGGCCGTCGACCTGCACGGACACACAGCCATAAATATTATCAGACTCAGCGCTTTTCCGGGGATTTGGCGTCTACGCCGGGTCGTGTCGTCCGCTGAGCCGATTCGCCACCAGTTGGAAAGCGCGCTTGTCCAGGACGGCACCCTCGCGCCGGACGTCGGCCGGATTGACGCGAACCACCCGGTCTACCTTGACCTCGCTCGGCCTGCCCTGGGGGTCCCAGGCGCCGGTGCCGATGTCGACGTAGTCGCCTGCACGGCGGCCGTTGTCATGGTCTTTGCTGGTCAGCATCAGCCCCAGCAGCCACGCGCCGTCGTGCCCTATCAAAAGCACCGGCCGGTCCTTGCCCTGGGAATAGTCCTCTTCGTAGGGAACCCACGACCACACGATCTCCCCGGGGTCCGGTTTGCCGTCGGGATCGGGGGAGTACAGCGGAGACACCGTGCCCCGGAAGTCGCCCGGATATGGGCGGGAAAGCTGCCCGACGCCGGTGCTTGCGTTCCGCGTCCGGCCCGCCTTCCCCGCGACCCCGCCTTTCCGGGCCTGGCCATGGCGCGTGACGGCCGGGGCTCCGACGATCCTTCGAAGGTAGCCCATGGAGCCTTTAAGGAGTCTGCCAAGCAAGTGTGTGTCCGATGCCATGGAACCACCGTACTTTCCCTTCCCGAGCCAGTGCACAACCGGTGCCGGGTTCATGGGAGACTATTAGTTCAGATATGCGGCATCGGCCGGGATGGTCCAGACCAGTCCGGAGTCCGGCCGTGTGAGTATCGACAGTAAGGACCCTGCGTGTCTCCCATGGCCCGCACCGCACCGGTGCCCGCCGCGACAGATCCGGCCATCATCCGGAACTTCTGCATCATCGCCCACATCGACCACGGTAAATCCACCTTGGCCGACCGCATGTTGCAGTACACCGGCGTCGTTAAGTCCCGCGACATGAAGGCCCAGTATCTGGACCGCATGGATATCGAACGCGAACGTGGCATCACTATCAAGTCCCAGGCTGTCCGCATGCCCTGGGAACTTGACGGTACCAGCTACGCCCTGAACATGATCGATACCCCCGGCCACGTTGACTTCACCTATGAGGTTTCCCGTTCCCTCGCGGCCTGTGAAGGTGCAGTCCTCTTGGTGGACGCCGCGCAAGGCATCGAGGCCCAGACGCTGGCCAACCTCTACCTGGCGATGGAAAACAACCTCACCATTATCCCGGTGCTCAACAAGATCGACCTTCCGGCCGCCCAGCCCGAAAAGTATGCGGCCGAACTCGCCAACCTGATCGGCGGCGACCCCGAGGACGTGCTTCGCGTATCCGGCAAGACCGGTGTTGGCGTGGAGGCCCTGCTGGACAAGATTGTCCGCGATCTTCCAGCCCCTGTCGGCGACCCCGACGCACCGGCCCGCGCCATGATCTTCGACTCCGTGTATGACACATATCGCGGCGTGGTCACGTACGTCCGCGTGGTGGACGGGATGCTGCACCCGCGCGAGCGGATCCAGATGATGTCCACCCGCGCCACCCACGAACTCCTGGAAATCGGCGTCAGCTCTCCGGAACCTACCCCTTCCAAGGGGCTGGGCGTCGGCGAAGTAGGCTACTTGATCACCGGCGTGAAGGACGTCCGCCAGTCGAAGGTCGGCGACACCGTGACCAACCTGGCCAAGCCCGCTTCGCAATCCCTCGCCGGGTATGCCGACGCCAAGCCCATGGTCTTCTCCGGCTTGTACCCCTTGGACGGCACGGACTACCCGGTGCTCCGGGATGCCCTCGAGAAGTTGATGCTCAACGACGCAGCGCTCGTCTACGAACCGGAGACCTCTGCCGCCCTGGGATTCGGTTTCCGTGTGGGCTTCCTTGGCCTGCTGCACCTGGAAATCACCCGTGAGCGCCTTGAGCGCGAGTACAACCTCGACCTCATCTCCACCGCTCCCAACGTTGAGTACGAGGTCACGCTGGAGGACAAAAGGGTCCTGCACGTCACCAACCCGAGCGAATACCCCACCGGCAAGATCGCTGAGGTCCGCGAACCGATGGTGTCCGCCACCATCCTTGCGCCGAATGAGTTTGTGGGCGCCATCATGGAGCTGTGCCAGAGCCGCCGCGGCGTCATGGGCGGCATGGACTACCTCTCCGAAGACCGCGTGGAAATCCGGTACCGGCTGCCGCTGGCCGAGATCGTCTTCGACTTCTTCGACATCCTCAAGTCCAAGACCCGCGGCTACGGTTCGCTGGACTGGAAGGCCGACGGCGAGCAGGTTGCCGACCTGGTCAAGGTGGACATCATGCTCCAGGGTGAGCAGGTTGACGCTTTCAGCGCCATCACGCACCGCGACAAGGCCTACGCCTACGGCGTCATGATGACGAGCAAGCTGCGCGAACTCATTCCCCGCCAGCAGTTCGAGGTGCCGATCCAGGCGGCCATCGGCTCGCGGATCATTGCCCGTGAGAGCATCCGTGCCATCCGCAAGGACGTCCTTGCCAAGTGCTACGGCGGTGACATCACCCGTAAGCGCAAACTTCTGGAAAAGCAGAAGGAAGGCAAGAAGCGCATGAAGATGGTGGGCCGCGTGGAGGTTCCACAGGAAGCGTTCATCGCAGCCCTGACCACCGACGAATCCAAGGACAAGGCCAGGAAGTAACCCGGTGCCTAGCGTTCTTCCCCTCGGGGATCCTGCACCTGCGGATGGCCTCTTGCCGCCCCAGGTGCTCGACGGCGTCAGTTCACGCAAGTTTGGGCTGTACGTCCACATACCGTTCTGTGCCGTGCGTTGCGGTTACTGCGATTTCAACACCTACACCGCCACCGAGCTTGGCGGCGGTGCCTCCCAGGACGCCTACGCGTCCACTGCCATTTCGGAAGTGGAGTTCGCCGTCCGGGCCATGGAAGCCTCCGGTCTGCCGCAGCGGCCCCTGAGCACCGTGTTCTTCGGCGGTGGCACACCGACCCTGCTGCCGGCTGAAGATCTCGCACGCATCTTGACTGCCGCCGTCGGGCACTGGGGCCTGGAATCGGGAGCCGAAGTCACCACTGAAGCGAACCCGGACTCCGTGACGCCGGAATCCCTCCACCTGTTGGCCGACGCCGGCTTTACGCGGATTTCCTTCGGCATGCAGTCGGCGGTCCCTCACGTGCTCAAGGTCCTGGACCGTACGCACACTCCCAGCCGGGTCCCCTTGGTGGTCCAGTGGGCGCGCGACGCCGGCCTCGCCGTGAGCCTCGATCTCATCTACGGCACTCCCGGCGAGTCCATGGCCGATTGGCAAACTTCCCTGGAGACTGCCCTGTCCTACGGGCCGGACCACATCAGCGCCTACGCGCTGATCGTGGAAGAAGGCACCAAGCTGGCTGCACAGATCCGGCGCGGAGAAGTTCCCGGAATCGACGACGACGACCACGCCGCCAAGTACGAACTCGCCGACCAACTGATCAGCGCCGCCGGACTGGACTGGTACGAGGTCAGCAATTGGTCCCGCACACCCGAACAGGCGTGCAAGCACAACCTTGCCTACTGGCGGGGAGACGATTGGTGGGGCGTCGGACCAGGTGCGCATTCCCACATGGGCGGCGTCCGCTGGTGGAACGTCAAACACCCCACCGCCTATGCCAACAGGCTCGGTAGCGGAATGTCGCCGGCCGCTGGACGCGAAACGCTCGACGCCGGAACCCGGGAAGTGGAACGCATCATGCTTGAGGCGCGCCTCGGCACCGGGCTTCAGGTCGATGCCCTCGACAAGGTGGGCCGCCACGCCGTGGCAGGCCTCATTGCCGACGGCCTGGTTGAGCCTGGAGCGGCCTTCCAAGGACGGTTGATCCTGACACTCAAAGGCCGGCTACTCGCGGATGCAGTGGTCCGCCGGATCCTTCCGGACTAGCGCCCGGCGCTAACGGCAGACGCGCCAACCGGCACAGGCACCTGCGAAGACCGGCTACTTGATCCAGCGCAGGTTGAAGCGGTAGCGGTGCGGCTGTCCGTGGTTGACCCGGATTCCGGCCGACACCGAGAAGCAGGTCACTGCGACCCAGATTGCCGTGGCAAGGACGGCGAACAGGTTTCCGACCACTGGAAGCAAGACGAGGATGTTGGCGAGCACTGCGGCAATCGTCGGAGGCAAAGTGAAGTTAAGCGCTTCCTTGGATTCCTGTGCGGTGAACGGGCCACGTTCCCGGAAAATCAGGTAGATCAGAAGCGAAGGCACGCAGCCAAGAATGCCGCCGAAGTGCGCCAGGGTTGCCCACTGCCGGTCCTCCGATGCGGTCAAGGGCAGCGCGTTGGCAGGAACGCCGTGGTACTGGGACTGGCCCGAGGTGCCATCCCGATCGTCAGGAGCGTTGTCTGCCACAGTATCTTCCTTCGAGTATCTATCGGTGCGGTGTTGCTGTCCCAGAATACTTGCTCGGCACGCGATCAGCCGACCAACCCCTGTGCCCGGGGGCAGGCAATCCTCACGGAACGGTCAGGAAATCGATCACTTCCTCCACGCGACCCAGCAGAGAGGCCTCCAAATCGGCGTAGCTGTGGACAGCGCCCAGAAGCTTCTGCCAGCCAAGTCCGACGTCTTCGGCCGTCTCGTGCGGCCAGCCGAATGACCTCAGGATTCCGGTCTTCCAATCCGTGCCGCGGGCGATGGTTGGCCATTGCTCGATCCCCAACACTTTGGGGCGGATGGCCTGCCAGACGTCCACATAGGGGTGTCCTACGATCAGGACGTTTCCCGCGGCGCCCGGCAGCGTCATGGCGTCGGCAGCGATCCGCGACTCCTTCGAATCCGGTACCAAATGGTCCACCAGGATTCCGAGCCGCCGGCCGGGGCCCGGGGAGAACGCGGCAATGGCCGCCTTGAGATCGTCGACACCGTGCAAGGGCTCGACGACGATGCCCTCCACCCGGAGATCGTCTCCCCACACCTTTTCCACAAGCTCGGCGTCGTGCTTGCCTTCCACCCAGATACGGCTCGCCTTGGCGACCTGGGCCCGCTGGCCGGCCACGCGGACGGATCCCGATGCCGTCCTGCCTGCTTGCGCCGCGCCCTTGGCGGGCGTCGCGCGTGGCGCTGGCGGCAGGAGCTTCACTGCTTGTCCTTCCAGCAGGAATCCGAATCCGAGACGGAATGACTTGGCCTTTCCCCGTCGATCCTCAAGCACCACAATGTGCATGCCTCCGGACTTCTCCACCCTGGTCACGGCACCGACCCAACCGGTCTGCACGTCTTCGAGAACCATCCCGCGTTCAACGGGCACCTCTGGCAGTTGCCGTTTGGCCGGCGAGGAGAGGTCTTGCGGGCCCCAATTGTCGTAAGACACGGTCTTCACACCACTTTGCGCTAGGGGGATCGGTCACGGTCCGTGGCATTCCCCAGGACCGCGCGGGAATCATGTTCGCCGCGAGCGGTACCAATGCTAACAACGAGGTGGCTCATACTAGACTTGTTAGCACTTGGGCATGTTGAGTGCTAATTATTGAAATGTTGATTGGAGGTGGGCAGTGAGCGAACCACGGAAGCTGGAAGTGTTGCGCGCCATCGTGGAGGACTACGTTCACTCCCGCGAGCCCGTCGGCTCCAAAGCATTGGTCGAACGGCACCATCTGGGAGTGTCGAGCGCAACCATCCGCAATGACATGGCCCTCTTGGAAGAAGAAGGGCTCATTGCCGCACCACACACGAGTGCGGGCCGCATTCCCACGGACAAGGGCTACCGCTTGTTCGTCGACCGTATTTCCGAGGTCAAGCCGCTTTCGGCTGCCGAGCGCCGGGCCATCCACTCGTTGCTTGAGGGCCCGGACGACGTCGAGGACATCCTTGAGCGAACCGTCCGGCTGCTCTCCCAACTGACCAACCAGGTCGCCGTCGTCCAGTATCCGCACCTGAGCCGCGCGCGTGTCCGCCATATTGAGTTTGTCCTTTTGGCACCGCGCCAGGTCTTGGTGGTGTTGATCGCCGATTCGGGCAAAGTGGAACAGGGCGTTGTGCACGCAGCGACAGACGCTGCTGACGAAGAGCTCATGGCCTTGCGGGCGCGATTCCTTGGGAGCATTGCCGGCTCCCAGCTCGACCTCATGCCGCAAGTCCTGCCCTCGGTGGTTGCCTTGTGTCCGCCCGCGCTACGGAACCTTGCGGCCGTCCTTGCCCACGGCCTGGAAAGGCTTGCGGAGCGGAGCCGCGACGAACGCATGGTCATGGCAGGCACGGCAAACCTGGCCCGCTCCAACGTGGACTTCCCGCTGAGCATCGGTCCGGTCCTCGAAGCGCTCGAGGAGCAGGTGGTCATGTTGCGGCTGTTGTCGGACATGGCTGAGGACCCCCGGGGCGTCACGGTGAGCATCGGCCGCGAAAACCCCTATGACGGCCTCTCCGAGGCTTCGGTGGTTGCCACGGGCTACGGTCCGGGCAGCAGTGCCAAGATCGGCATTCTTGGACCCACCCGCATGGATTATCCCAACACCATGGCGGCCGTCCGTGCCGTCGCACGCTACCTTTCCCGCATTCTGGGCGGCTGACGGCCTCGGCTGGAAACCGCCTCGCAAGAAAAGCAGTGGAACCGTAAACAAGGAAGAGATACCGACTTTGAGCAGTCACTATGACGTTCTGGGCGTCTCGCCGGAAGCAACCGGCGAGGAGATCAAGAAGGCCTACCGCAAGCTCGCACGCAAGCTGCACCCGGATGTGAACCCGGGGGCCGGCGCTGCCGAGGAATTCAAGGCGGTGACCCACGCATACGAGGTCCTCTCCGACCCCCAGAAGCGCCGCGTCTACGACGCCACCGGCAACGAGAACGGGACCGACAACGGTTTCGGGGGAGGCTACGCGGGCCAGGGATTCGCCTTCCAGGACATCTTCGACACCTTCTTCGGCGGAGGAGGCGGCGGCATGCAGGGCCCCGCGTCCCGCATGCGCCGCGGCCAGGACGCCCTGATCAGCGTGCGCATCGACTTGCGCGAAGCGGTCTTCGGTGTCAACAAAAAGCTTGAGGTGGACACCGCTGTCGTCTGTCCCACGTGCGAGGGCTCATGCTGCCGTCCGGGCACCCACCCGGAGCGCTGCGACATCTGTGGCGGCTCGGGCCAGGTCCAGCGGGCTGTCCGCTCGATTCTCGGCCAGGTCATGACTGCCGCACCGTGTGGATCATGCGAAGGCTTCGGCTCGATCATCAAGGATCCTTGCAATGAGTGCGGCGGCCAGGGCCGTATCCGCAGCCGCCGTTCGCTGACCGTCAAGGTGCCAGGCGGCGTCGCTACCGGAACGCGCATCCAGTTGTCTTCGCAAGGTGAGGCTGGTCCTGCCGGCGGGCCTCCCGGCGACCTCTACGTGGAGATCCGGGTCAACAACGATCCCACCTATGTACGTGAAGGCGACGACCTGCACGCCACGCTGAGCGTTCCCATGACGGCCGCGGCACTCGGTACAGAGATGCAGCTCGATACTTTCGACGGCCCCCAGGAAATCGACGTCAAGTCCGGCACCCAGTCGGGCGAGGTCATCACCCTGCGCGGACTCGGCGTCACCCATCTCCGCGGCTACGGCAGGGGAGACCTCAAAGTGCACCTGCACGTTGAGACCCCCAGCAAGCTCGACGCCGCGCAGGAAGACCTGCTTCGCCAACTGGCCAAATTGCGCGGAGAGCAGTTCACCGAAGGCAAGCTTGTGGCCAGTGGCGGTATGTTCGCGAAGCTGCGGGACAAGCTCGGTAACCTGTAGCAGTGAGCAACCCCTTATTCTTCACAGCAGCCGGAACGCTTGACGGGCTGGGCCCTGGTGATTCTTTCGTGCTCGACGGCGCCGAAGCCAGGCATGCTGTCACCGTCAAGCGCCTGGAAATCGGCGAAGCCGTCGATATCGCCGACGGCGCCGGAAGACGGCTTACCGGCACTGTGACGGAATCCGGGCAGGGAACCTTGACAGTCCTTGCCTCCGCGGTCGATGAGGAGCAGCAGCCAACGGTGCGGCTCGTGCTGGTCCAGGCCCTCGCGAAGGGCGACCGTGACGGGCTTGCAGTTGAGACTGCAACGGAACTGGGGATCGACGCCGTCGTGCCCTGGCAGGCGGAACGTTCGATCGTCCGTTGGAAGGGCGACCGGGCCGCCAAAGCCCACGCGAAGTGGCAGTCCGTGGCCACCGCAGCCGCCAAGCAGGCGCGGCGCGCGTGGATTCCCGAGGTGCGTGCCGCCGTCGACGGCTCCGGCCTGGCTGCTGCGGTTGCAGCGGCTGACCTGGCGATCATCCTGCACGAGGACGCGAAACGTCCGCTGCGGGAGGTCCTGGAGAAGTGGCAGGGCCAGGTTTCCGACGCGGATACCGGAGCGGGACGGGAGGTCCTGCTCATCGTCGGCCCGGAGGGCGGCATTTCACCGCGCGAGGTGACGAAGCTCAGCGACGTCGGCGCCGTCACCGCCCTCTTGGGCCACCATGTGCTTCGCTCCTCGACGGCAGGTCCTGCCGCCGTCGTGCTGGCCAGCGACATCCTGGGGCGCTGGTAGCCCGCAGCGCACGTCCTTGACCAGCGCGCGTCCTTAGCGAACGTTGAAACTCCGGGTATCCGTCGCGACGTCCGCGTCGTTGGGTCCCACCAAGGAAACCCGCAATTCATAGCGGCCAGCTCCGAGCCCCACTGTGAAGCTGAAGACCCCGCCTTGTCCCGGAACGGTCGAAGCCGTGGTCTGCCCGGTGAGGTAGGACGACTTATCGCCGTTTGAATTCTCGCGAAGGATTTGCCAGTGCAGTTTCTTCGAGGGATCCGTGCTCCGGCCGTTGAACTTGACCGGACCGGCAAGCAAGGTCAGGTCCTCCTGCGGGTCGATGATCCACACGGGTGCCACCATGGATGCGTCGCGGACCATCGGATCGCCGAGTTTGACCTGTCCGAATGCCATGTAGTCAGTGTGTCCGTCCACCAGGATGGTCACTTTGATCTGCTGTCCGGAATCGATCAGGCCTGAACTCGCGGCCGCAGCGGTAGCGGTGTAGACGAGTTCCTGGACCGCCCGCTGAGCCGTCCCGGCGTCGAGATTGGAATTGAACGCGTCGCGGGAAACATCGACTGTGACCACGTTCTTACCGGAAATCGAGGTCGCCAAGCTGCCCGGGTTCTGCCACGGAGTGAAGAAATCGTGATCCAACGGCTTCTGGGACATCATGATCCGCAGGGCCGTGGTGATGGGGTTCTCATTGCCCGGGTTGTCACGGAATTCGCGGTACAGGAAGGTGTCCGTGTCGCTGCGCCCGATCCAATACACGGGGATCTTGTTTGAGGCCTGGGTTGTTTCGAGCGGAGCATTGCTGTCCGGGGCCGTCTGCAGGGCAGCTGTCGGGGCGGGGACCGCCGTCGTGGATCCCTGTACCGTGCGGTCGGCAATGCAACCCGACAGGAACAAGGCAGCCGTCAGGGCGGTCACAAGCATGGCGGAACGTTTCCGGATGCGTGTGCCGTGTGAAATCCCGGCTGGCCTGGTGATGGTGGATTCCTGCTCGTGTTCGGCCGCTGTGGTGCGGGGGAGTCATGCGCCCGGGGGCCGGGCACAGGGGCATTTTTGCCCATGAATCAGCTTGTCACAGTCCCATGGGCCCCGGCTGGCGTTTCGATGCTCCGGCAGGCAACTGCAATGCGATTGATACGAGGTCGATGCCGAGTTGATACCAAAGCGGCGCCGATCGGCCGTCCGCAGCCCGCCGGGCACGGTCCGGAACCACCCCCGGGACTGGCTGGCGTAGGATTGAATGCATCCGAGGCCCGCGATCCTGCGCCCATCCAGCAGACGGACATCGGAGAAATCGATGGACATCACCAAGCCGGAGGAGCACAGGCCGCAAGGCCAGCACTATGACAGAATCATTGAACGGGCGGCCCAAGGCCGGCAGCGTTGACACAGGTCCGGCCGAGTTCCCGCACTCTGTCCCGGGCGCCCGGACGGAAGTTGTCATCTTCGACAACTCGGATCAGATGGTTCAGACCCTTGGCAGCCATGACGAGGCGTTGCGCTACATCGAAGCGCAGTTCCCCGGCGTCGACTTCCATGTGCGCGGCAACGAGCTCTCCTTCAGCGGACCGTCAAGCGATGTTCCCCGGATCATGCGGCTTCTGGAAGAAGTCCGCGGCCTGGTCGGCAAGGGGACGGTCATCACCCCGGACGTGCTGCAGCAGCTTGTGTCCTTGTTGCGCAGCCAGTCGCTGCAAAACCCCGTGGAAGTGCTGACCCACAACATCCTTTCGAGCCGCGGGCGCACCATCCGCCCCAAGACGCTCAACCAGAAGAACTACGTCGACGCCATCGACGACAACACCGTCATCTTCGGGATCGGCCCTGCAGGCACCGGCAAGACGTACCTCGCGATGGCCAAAGCCGTTCAGGCACTGCAGCTCAAGGAAGTCAGCCGCATCATCCTCACGCGGCCCGCCGTCGAGGCAGGAGAGCGGCTCGGCTTCCTGCCGGGAACGTTGAGCGACAAGATCGACCCGTATCTGCGCCCTTTGTACGACGCCTTGCACGACATGATGGACCCGGAATCCATCCCGCGCCTCATGGCTGCCGGAACCATCGAGGTGGCGCCGCTTGCGTACATGCGCGGCCGCACGCTCAACGACGCGTTCATCATCCTTGATGAGGCCCAGAACACCACCGCGGAACAGATGAAGATGTTCCTGACCCGCCTGGGCTTCGGCTCCAAGATGGTCGTCACGGGGGATATCACGCAGGTGGACCTGCCCTTCGGCGCCACCTCCGGCCTGCGCATTGTCCAGGAAATCCTCAGCGGGATCGACGGCGTGAACTTTACGATGTTGGACGCTTCCGACGTCGTCAGGCACCGGCTCGTCGCCGACATTGTGTCCGCCTACAGCACATGGGATGAAAAGCACCGGGTGCGTGCCCAGCACACGCCGATCCACGACAAACGGGGAGAACACCGATGAGCATCGAGGTCAACAACGAGTCCGGCGTCCAGGTGGACGAGGCACAATTGGTGACCCTTTCACGCTTCATCTTCGAGCGGCTCTACATTCACCCCCAGGCCGAACTTTCCATCCTCCTGGTGGATGAACCCGCCATGGAAAAGCTCCACATCGAGCTCATGGACGAACCCGGCGCTACCGATGTCCTGTCTGTTCCGATGGATGAGTTGACGCCGGGGACACCGGGCAAGCCGGCTCCGCAAGGCATGCTGGGCGACATCGCCATCTGCCCGCAGGTCGCCGAAGTACAGGCGCGCAACGCAGGTCATTCCACGCAGGATGAAATGCTCCTGCTCTGCACGCACGGAATCCTCCACCTGCTCGGTTTCGACCACGCCGAACCGGAGGAAAGGGAAGAGATGTTCGGCCTGCAGCGTGAGCTGCTGTCCGCGTTCCTTGGCAAGGACGCCCCCATGGAGACCATGCTGTGACCTCGCTCATCCTGGTCGGGATGGCGTTGGTGTTCCTCAGTTTCGTCGCCCTGCTGACCGCGGCTGAGGCTGCCTTCACCTTCCTGCCGCGGCACGACGCGGAGCAAGCCGTCGTCAGGAGCCGGGGGAATTCCCTTCGCAGTATCCTCGCCCAGCCCATTGCGCACATTCGCGCGCTGCGGTTCTGGCGGGTCTGGTTCGAAATGGCTGCCGCGGTGGCCGTCGCCGTCGTCATGCACAGCCTCCTCGAGAACGTCTGGCTTGCCGGTCTGGCGGCGACGGGCATCATGGCCGTCATTGGTTTCGTTTTGGTGGGCGTCTCGCCCCGCCAGCTCGGACGCGCCCACTCAGGCGGCGTGGTCCGCTACTCGGCCCCGCTCATCAGGTTCCTGTGCTGGATCCTGGGTCCCATTCCAGGCTGGCTCGTGAGGATCGGCAGCGTCGTGGCACCCGGAGCGCCCAGCGGCGATGAAGCTTTCTTCAGCGAGGAAGAATTCCGTGAACTCGTCGACAGGGCCACGGAATCCGACATGATCGAGGACAGCGAGGCCGAACTCATCCAGTCGGTCTTCGATTTCGGCGACACCCTGGTGCGCTCGGTGATGGTGCCCCGAACGGACATTGTGAGCATCGAGTCCGGCTCCAGCCTGGAACAGGCCATGGCCCTGTTCCTGCGCTCCGGGTACTCAAGGATCCCGGTCATCGGCGAGAACGCGGACCAAATCCGCGGCATTCTCTACTTGAAGGACGTTGCCGCCGCATTGCACCGCCCGGAACAGCCATCGGCGCGCCAGGACGTTGATGCCATAGCCCGCGAGGCACGTTTCGTTCCCGAATCAAAGCCTGTCAGCGACCTCCTGAGCGAGCTGCAGCAAGAGTCCACCCATGTGGCTGTAGTCATTGACGAATACGGCGGCACAGCCGGACTGGTGACGCTGGAGGACCTTATCGAGGAACTCGTGGGGGAGATCGTGGATGAGTACGACTCCAACGATGCGGAGGTCACTGACTTGGGAGATGGCACGTATCGCGTCAGCTCACGGATGAGCATCGATGACCTCGGCGAACTTTTCGACATTGACCTCGACGACGACGAAGTGGACACAGTGGGCGGCCTCCTGGCCAAGACCCTGGGCAAGGTGCCGATCGTAGGCAGTGCGGTGGAGGTGGACGGGATCTCCTTGAAAGCCGATAGGCTGGAAGGCCGGCGAAACCGGGTCAGCCATATCATTGCGGCAGCCATTCCAAAAGAAGACACTGACCTTGAAGACCTTCTCGACGAGGCCGACACAACGCAACAGGGAGTTCCACGTGAGCAAGCACAATAAGAAGTTCGACGCCGATCAGGACTTCGGCGGCTTCCACGCAGGCTTCTCGGTTCTTGTGGGCCGGCCCAATGCCGGCAAGTCCACCCTCACCAACGCTTTGGTCGGGCAGAAGGTGGCCATCACCTCGGCAAAGCCGCAGACCACGAGGCACACGATCCGCGGCATTGTCCATCGGGAGGACGCCCAGCTTATCCTCGTGGACACTCCGGGCCTTCACCGCCCGCGTACCCTTCTTGGCAAGAGGCTCAACGATCTCGTCGCGGACACCCTCTCCGAAGTCGACGCCATTGGTTTTTGCCTGCCCGCCAACGAGAAGATCGGACCGGGCGACAAGTACATCGCAGCCCAGCTGGCCGCCGTCGGACGCAAGCCGATCATCGCACTTGTCACCAAGACCGACCTGGTGGACCGCCAGGCGTTGACCGAGCAGCTCCTGGCCGTAGCCGCGCTGGGCCGCGAAGTCCTTGGCGAACAGGGCTGGGCCGATATCGTTCCGGTTTCCGCGACCGACGGCTTCCAGGTCAATACGGTCGCCGACGTCCTCATCGGCCACATGCCTCCTTCGCCGCCTCTCTACCCGGACGGTGAACTCACTGATGAGCCAGAGGCTGTCATGGTCGCCGAACTCATCCGGGAAGCAGCCCTGGAAGGCGTCCGTGACGAGCTTCCGCACTCCCTGGCCGTGGTGGTGGAGGAAATCCTGCCCCGCGAAGGCCGCTCCGAAGACAACCCGCTCCTCGACGTGCGGGTGAATTTGTACGTTGAACGCCCGTCCCAGAAGGCCATCATCATCGGCAAGGCCGGAAGCCGGCTGCGCGAGGTCGGAACGAACGCACGCAAGGGCATTGAGGCCCTTTTGGGAACCAAGATCTACCTCGACCTGCACGTGAAAGTGGCCAAGGACTGGCAGCGCGACCCGAAGCAACTCGTGAAGCTGGGATTCTGAGCGCTGGGGAAGTTCCCAGTTTGGGCTCGTAAAATGGTCCGAATCCCATTTTCCGAGGAAAGGTTGAGCGAGTCGTGCGACGTCGCGATGCACGCGTTCAGGAGCCCGGCACCATAGGTGCCCCCGGCGCTGCACGCCACGGGGAAGCTCCCTGCACCCCCCGCCACATGAATGCTCCCAAGGGCCTCCCGCCCTGGCTCAAGGTCACTGCCGTGACGGTGTCAGTGCTGTTGGTTGCCGGTATCGCTTTCGCCGCTTACTGGGTCATCCGCTTGCAGTCGAACATCAGCACGGCACCGTTGTCGGCAGGCGCACCGAGGACGGAGGCCGCTGCGAACGATGCCACCGACCGCTTGCAGATCCTCATCCTCGGTTCCGACACCAGGGACGGGAAGAATTCGCAATACGGATCCGCCCAGGACTCCGCCGGCTATGGGCAGTCGGATGTCATGATGGTGCTGGACATTTCAGCGGACAACAAGAGGGTGAGCCTCACCAGCATTCCCCGCGACCTCCTGGTGAATGTTCCGAAGTGCACCGATCCCAAAACCAATACCGTCTATCAAGCCCATTCCAACGTCATGATCAACTCGGCCATGGCAGAAGCCGGGATCGGTTGCGCCGTCGATACAGTGAACAAACTCATGGGACTGCAAATCGACCACTTCATGATGGCCGACTTCAACGCGGTCAAGGAGCTGTCCAACGCCGTAGGCGGAGTCGACGTTTGCGTGAGCGACGCCGTCTACGATCCCGACTCCGGGCTCCGGCTCCCCAAGGGAACATCGAAGGTCCAGGGGGAGCAGGCCTTGGCCTTCCTCCGGACCCGCCACGGTTTTGGCGACGGAAGCGACCTCGGCCGCATCCAGGCCCAGCAGGGTTTCCTTTCCGCACTGACCCGGAAGATCAAATCTGATGGCACGCTCGGCAATCCGCAGAGCCTGTTGACCATCGCGGATGCCGTGACAAAGAACCTCACCGTGGACGAAGGCCTTGCGTCCGTCCAGTCGCTCCTGACAATCGGGAGCCGCCTCAAGGACGTTGACTTGTCCAAGGTTGCGTTCGTCTCCGTTCCCACCCAGCCCGCCGCCGTCGATCCCAACAGGCTCGAATTGGTCCAACCGCAGGCCTCCCAGCTGTTCGCCGCCATGCGCGCGAACCTGGACCTGACAAACCCGGGGGCCACGGCCACCCCATCGGCCAGTCCCTCGGCGGCCGCGCCCGGCGCCCCGTCCAGCAGCGCGGCGCCGGCACCGAGCGCTCCCGCTGTTCCCGCCTATGACAAGGCCCTTCAGCCAGTGACCGTTGCCGACGGAACAGGCGTCGCCTCCCGCGGCCAGGAGATCGCCGGCGCCCTGGTTGGCGGCGGATTCACGAAAGCCGCACACTTCCTTGCGGCCGCGGTGCCCAAGACCGTCGTCTATTACGGGGCCGGCTATGCCGACGTCGCGCCGGATGTCGCCAATCTCCTGGGGATCCCGGCCTCACAAGTCGAACCATCCAACGGAGTCGTCGGGGTCCAGGTCTACATCGGCAGTGACTTCGATTCAGGGACCAAGTACGGGGTTGCCTCTGTTCCGTCCGACGTCGTCAAGCAGACCGCAGGCGACGTGAAATGCCAGGCGGTCAACCCCGCACTCATCCCGAGGTAGCAGCACAGGAAAACCCTTGCTGGCTACCAGATACTGACGCGATCCGCGGGCGAGAGCCACATGCCATCCCCGGCTTCCACCGCGAACGCCTCATGGAACGAGTCAAGGTTCTTGGCGATGGCATTGGTCCGGAACTCGTTGGGGGAGTGCGGGTCCGTGGCGACGCGCCGGATCGCTTCCTCAGGACGGATGACCTGGCGCCAGCCGGCAGCCCAGGACATGAAGAAGCGCTGCTGGCCGGTCAGGCCATCGAGAACCGGCGGCTCGGCACCGTCAAGGCTCAGGAGGTAAGCCTTGTAGGCGATCGTCAGGCCGCCCAGGTCACCGATGTTTTCGCCGAGCGTGAGCTTCCCGTTGACCTTGTGGTCCGGAGCGGCATAGGGGGCAAGGGCGTCGAACTGGGCCACGAGCTTTGCCGCCAGTGCTTCGAAAGCCTTGCGGTCCTCCTCGCTCCACCAGTTCCGCAGCGCTCCACTTCCGTCGAACTGTGAGCCTTGGTCGTCGAAGCCGTGTCCGATTTCATGGCCGATGATCGCGCCGATGCCGCCGTAGTTGACCGCGTCGTCGGCCTCCGCCGTGAAGAAGGGCGGCTGCAGGATCGCAGCCGGGAAGACAATCTCGTTCAGCATCGGATGGTAGTACGCGTTGACGGTCTGCGGCGTCATGAGCCACTTGTCGAGATCGACCGGCTTGCCGACCTCATCGAGGTGACGGTCGACGTCGGCGTTGTGCGCCCGCTCGACGTTGCCCAGAAGATCAGTCGGATCAATGTCGACGGCGGAATAGTCGATCCACTTGTCCGGGAAACCAATCTTCGGCCGGAAGGCCTCAAGCTTTTTCAGCGCTTCGGCCTTGGTGTCCTCGCCCATCCAGTCGAGCGCCGTGATGCTCTGGCGGTAAGCCTCGATCAGTCTGGCAACCAACGTCTGCATCCTGGCCTTGTAACCTTCGGGGAAGTGCCGCTCCACGTAGATCTGGCCTACCGCCTCGCCCAGGGCGGCTTCGACGACGGCGACTCCGCGCTTCCAGCGGTCCTTGTTCTGCGGAGTGCCGCTCAGGGTGGTGCCGTAGAAATCGAAGTTTGCGTCCACGAATGCCGACGAAAGATAGGGGGCGGCGGCATTGAGCACACGCAGGGCAAGCCACTCCTGCCACGTGGCAAGGGACTCGGACTCGATAAGGGTGGACGCACCCGTGAAGAAATCAGGAGTACTCACCACCAGCTCGGTGAATTTGTCCCCCTCGATGCGGGCCGAATCGAACCACGAGTCAAGGTACGGGAACAGTTCACGGCCCTCTTCCGCGGTCTTGAGGTTGTAGGTCTTCTGCGGATCGCGGAGGGTGACGTTGTCCCAATGATGCGAGGCAAGGGCCTTTTCAAGGGCGACAACGCGCGTGGCGGCATTGTCGGCGTCGGGAATGCCTGCCAGGCCGAAGAGTTTGGCGACGTATTTCGCATAAGCGCTGACAATGCCTTCGAACTTCGCGTCCCGATAGTACGACTCGTCGGGAAGCCCCAGGCCGCCCTGGCCGATGTACAACAGGACCCGGTCCGGGTTCCCGGCGTCGGGAGCAGGATAGATAGAGAAGAGTCCGGAAACATCCGAGCGGAACAGCCGCCCGGTCAGGGCAACCACGTCGGCCGGCGAAACCGTGGCAAAGACCTCCGCGAGCCGGGCGCGGATGGGCTCCATGCCCTTGGCCTCGGCGGCCTCCTCGTCCATGAAGCTGTTGTAGAGCCCGCCTACTTTGCGTTCGATGCCGCTGGCGTCTTCGCCCTTTGCGGCAGCTTCCTCGATGATCGCTTTGACTGCCAGTTCAGCGCCATCCCGCAACGCAGTGAACGTTCCCTCAAGCGGCCGGTCGTCGGGGATGACCGTCGACTTCAGCCACGCCCCGTTGACGTGCTGGTAAAGGTCGTCCTGCGGCCTGACGCTTTCATCGATATTGGACAGTGTGATCCCCGACTGTGGCACAAGAACTCCTTCGGACGACGATCGGATCCGGCTCACCACCGTTCCCGCGTCTGCATAGTGGACGTTGCTTCTGGTATTGCATTGTCATCATACGCACCCGTGTTACTGTGAAATGGTGCGTGCAGGAATGCTTCTCCTTAGCTGCCGCGGCGGGGCCTCGTAAGCGATCATTCGCTAGGCCAACCCTCGCTGCGGAGTTAGCTATGCCCGGCCAATCTTCCATCAAAGATTAAGAGAAAAGGCCCCAAGACATGCGCAACGCACAAAAGCCCTCCGGAATGCCCATTCACCGGTACGTCCCTTTCCAGGACCAGATCAAGGTCGAACTGCCGGACCGCACCTGGCCGGACAAGGTCATCACCAAGGCTCCGCGCTGGTGCGCTGTGGACCTCCGTGACGGCAACCAGGCCCTGATCGACCCCATGAGCCCGGCCCGCAAGCTGAAAATGTTCCAGCTGCTGGTGAAGATGGGCTACAAGGAAATCGAGGTCGGCTTCCCGTCCGCCTCGCAGACCGACTTCGACTTCGTACGCCAGCTCATCGAAGGCGGCCACATTCCGGATGACGTCTCCATCCAGGTCCTGACTCAGGCGCGTGAACACCTGATCGAGCGCACGTATGAATCACTCCTGGGCGCCAAGCAGGCCATCGTCCACCTGTACAACTCCACGTCGGTTCTGCAGCGCCGCGTCGTGTTCAACCAGGACGAGGACGGCATCCTGGACATCGCCCTGCAAGGTGCCCGCTTGTGCAAGAAGTACGAGGAAACCCTCACGGACACCCACATCACGTACGAGTACTCGCCGGAGTCCTTCACCGGAACCGAGCTTGAGTACGCAGCGCGTGTCTGCAACGCAATCGCCGACGTTTTCGAAGCCTCCGCTGACAGGCAGGTCATCATCAACCTGCCCGCGACGGTGGAAATGGCCACTCCCAATGTCTACGCGGATTCCATCGAATGGATGCACCGGAACCTGCATCCCCGTGACGGCATCATCATCTCCCTCCACCCGCACAACGATCGCGGCACCGGCGTAGCCGCCGCGGAATTGGGCTACCTGGCCGGCGCCGACCGCATCGAGGGCTGCTTGTTCGGCAACGGCGAGCGTACCGGCAATGTGGACCTGGTCACCCTGGGCCTGAACATGTTCGTTCAAGGCGTCGATCCGATGATCGACTTCTCGGACATCGACGAAGTCCGTCGGACCGTGGAGTACTGCAACCAGCTGCCCGTCCCCGAACGTTCCCCGTATGGCGGGGACCTGGTGTTCACGGCGTTCTCCGGTTCGCACCAGGACGCCATCAAGAAGGGTTTCGAAGCCCTTGAGAGGGACGCTGCCGCTGCCGGCAAGGCCGTGGACGACTTCACGTGGCAGGTTCCGTACCTGCCGATCGATCCCAAGGACCTGGGCCGCAGCTACGAGGCAGTCATCCGCGTCAACTCGCAGTCCGGAAAGGGCGGTGTGGCGTACTTGCTCAAGAACGAACACAGCCTAGACCTGCCGCGCCGGGCACAAATCGAATTCTCCGGCGTCATCCAGCACCGCACCGACACCGTGGGCGGCGAAGTCAGCGGCGCCCAGTTGTGGGCAATGTTCCAGGACGAGTACCTGCCGGCCAGCACACCCGATGGCCAGTGGGGACGCTATTCGCTGGGTTCCATCCGCACCGAGACCGATGAGTCCGGCGAGCTCACCCTGCATGCAGCCCTTCGCGTTGACGGCTCGGTAGTCCAGCGAACCGGAACGGGCAACGGACCGATCGCGGCGATGCTGGACATCCTGCGACAAGACGGCGTGGACGTCCGAGTCCTGGACTACACGGAACACGCCCTTTCCGAAGGTGGCAGCGCCACCGCCGCCGCTTACGTGGAATGCGCTGTTGGCGAGCGGGTCCTCTGGGGTGTCGGTATCGATCCCAACACGAGCACCGCAGCGCTCAAGGCAGTCATCTCGGCCGTCAACCGCGCCATCAGGGCTGTCCGGGCATAGCCATTTGCCGTGCGGCGCCCTCAACACGGCGCCGCACGGCTTCACCGGACCCGATCAGGCCCGGTGTGGTGCGAAGATTAACTGTGGCCAATCCTTCGTCGTTTGCAGCGCGGTCCTATCGGGACGATGCCGTAGTGCTGCGCACCCACAAGCTGGGCGAAGCGGACCGCATCATCACTTTGCTGACGAAGCACCACGGACAAGTACGGGCGGTTGCCAAGGGCGTACGTAGAACCAGCAGCCGGTTCGGGGCCCGCTTGGAGCCGTTCATGGTGGCTGACCTGCAACTCGTTGCCGGCCGGACCCTGGACATCGTCACGCAGGCTGTCGCCAAGGGAGCCTACGGGAGCTCGATCGCCGCAGATTACTCCCGGTATACCGTCGCTGCGGCCATGACGGAGACCGCAGAAAAGCTGACGGACGCCGACGCCGATTCGGGAACCGCCCAATACAACCTGCTTGTCGGGGCTCTTGCCGCGTTGAGCCGTTCCGACCACCCGCCCGAGCTCATTCTCGATTCCTACCTGCTCCGCGCCTTGGCGACAGGCGGTTGGGCGCCCAGTTTCACGGATTGCGCCCGCTGCGGGGCGAGCGGTCCGCACATGGCTTTTTCCGCTCCGTTGGGCGGAATGATCTGCCACGACTGCCGCCCGCCGGGTTCGCCGGCGCCGGCACCCGAAACCGTCATTCTGCTGGGCGCGCTGCTGACGGGGGACTGGACAACTGCGGATGTGTCTGAAACCTTGCATCGCCGGGAGGCCGCCGGATTGGTGGCAAGCTACCTGCAATGGCATCTTGAACGAGCATTGAAGTCCCTCAAACATGTGGAGCGAAGCTGAAAGTGGCACTGGGAAAAAAGAAGACGGCAACGGCGCGGACCACCCCGGTGAGGGCCCCCTACCACCATCCCTCAGGCGCCAAGCCGCCGGCCATCCCTGCCGAGCTGGTACCGCGGCACGTAGCTATCGTCATGGACGGCAACGGCCGCTGGGCGAACCAACGCGGCCTCCCGCGTATCGAGGGCCACAAGGCCGGAGAGCCGGCCTTGCTGGATGTGATGGCGGGTGCGATCGAACTTGGCATCAAGTACGTCAGTGTCTACGCTTTCTCCACCGAAAACTGGCGCCGTTCTCCTGAAGAAGTGCGCTTCCTCATGGGATTTAACAAGGATGTGCTGCGCCGGCAGCGCAACCAGCTCGATGATTGGGGAGTGCGGATCCGCTGGGCAGGGCGGCGGCCCAAGCTTTGGGGTTCCGTCATCAAGGAGCTGGAGGAAGCCGAGGATTACACGCGCGGCAACGACACGTGCACCTTGACCATGTGTGTTAACTACGGCGGCCGGGCCGAGATCGCCGATGCCGTGGCCGCGATTGCCCGGGATGTTGCCGATGGCCGCCTGAAGCCCGGCTCGGTCACCGAGAAGACCATCCAGAAGTACCTCGATGAACCGGACCTTCCGGATGTGGACCTGTTCCTGCGGAGCTCCGGCGAGCAGCGCCTTTCGAACTTCCTCTTGTGGCAATCGGCCTACGCGGAATTCGTCTTCATGGATACGCTATGGCCCGACGTCGACCGCAGGACCCTGTGGGACGCCGTCGAGATCTATGCCAAACGGGATCGGCGCTACGGAGGCGCGGTGGACGCTGCAGCTCAGTCCGGGTAGGAAGCCAACCAGATGGCCACGTCCCTGTAGGCCTGCTGCCGGACGGTGCGCCGTGACAGGAACACATCGTGGAGTGCACCCGGGTAGCGGAATACCGCCGTCCGGCGTCCGAGGCCCAGCGCCCGGCGGGCAGTCTGCTCGACGTCGATCACGGCGTCGACGCGCATGAGCTCCGCGGTCCACTCAGCCTGGATCCGGGTCCGGCCGGAAAGCAGCACGAGCACCGGAGCGTCGATATTGAGTTTGCGCTCGACGGCGGCGTGGCCCGCCAGGACTGCCTTGGTCCACCCTGCGCGGATCGGGAAGGAAGCCCGCGGCCTCCATTCCGGATCAAGGGTCCACTCGCCGTGGGCCATGTTGCTCACGCTTTCCCAGTAAGCCGGCATCTCCGGGAAACGGAAAGGACGCTTGGGGTCGGTGCGCGCGAACGGCTCCACCACGTGCATGGCGATGCTGCGGATCAGGCTGCTGCCCTGGAGCTCCAACCATGGCGAATTCAACGTCAGCGTGGCAATGCGGCCGGGATTCCGGTCGGCCCACAACGCCGCGATCAGCCCGCCCAGCGAATGGGCCACGAGGTGGATGGTGGGTGCCTCCGCGCTGCCCGTCAGCTCGGCGATATCCCGCTGGATGGCCTGCAGGGCGGCGTCGAGGTCTTCGTCGTAGACCGACAGGTCCGTGGTGTAGCCGGGAGTCTGGCCCGGCCGCAGGCTCCGCCCGAACTTGCGCAGGTCAAGGGCATAGAAATGGAACCCTGAGGCGCCCAGGAACTCAGCCAACTCTGTCTGCATGAAGTAGTCGGCCCAGCCGTGGAGATACAACACCACCCGCGGTGGCCCCGGGGTGACGGGAACGTCGCTCCGGCGCCGACGTCGAGTGAATGCCGTCAGCGCATCCAGGAGGCCGTGGGGCACCGATGTAGCGGGTACCGGGCGGACGTATCGGACGAGGGTGGCGCAGACGGGCCCCTCATCGTCCGGTGGAAGTTCGAGCTCCAAGGCCTCGAAACCACCGCCGAGAAAGTCCTGTTGCCAGACCGGCAACCCCAATTCCGTAGTCATGGCGTTTCCCCCGATTGTCCAAGCTCGTGGCCCGCCGGAGGTACCGTCCGTGGCCCATTGGCAATGTACCCGTGAATCCACCGCGCAAGCCTGTCGTAGGCATCTGCCCGCACCGGACCGGCCGACAGGAACACGTCGTGGAGGCCGCCGTCCACCCGTTCCAGGGTGACGGTTCGGCCGAGGGTCATGGCACGGACGGCCATGGTGTTGACGTCCAGGACGGCGTCCGAATGCCGCATTGACTCCTGCCAGACCATGCCGTTGGCGCTCGCCCCGGAAATCAAGACCAGGATCGGGATGTCTATCCTCAGCCCACGGGCTACCCTCGTGTGGCCGCTGAGGACCGCACTGAGCCAACCGGCCCGCATGGGGAAAGCCAACGGCGGACGGTATTTGTCGTCGAGGAGCCATTCTCCCTCGGCCGAGCTGCTGATGCTCCGGTAATAGAACCCTCGTTCGGGCAAGCGCAGGATTGTCTTGGGCCGGAACCGCGCGAGCGGCTTCACCATGGTCTGGGCTGCGCGGCGGACGACGGAACTTCCGTGCATTTCAAGCCACGGGCTATTAAGGACGAGGTACTGGACCGAGCCGGGGTGGCTGCTGACCCACAAAGCTGCCACGAGCCCCCCTGTGGAATGCCCCATGAGCGTCAACGAGCCCGGCTCCCCGCCAAGCTCCTCTCCCGAGCGGATCATGTCAATGGCTTGGCTGATTTCGGCGTCGTAGTCGTTCAGGTCCTCAACGTAACCGCCTGGCGTGTCCGCTTGCAGGCTGCGGCCATGGTTGTGCATATCCAACGCATAGAACTGGAAACCTTGTCCCGTCCAGAACTCCGCGAGGGCGACATTGAAAAAGTAGTCGCTCCAACCGTGCAGGAACAGGACCGAACGGTTGGCCGGCAAGGCAGGATCACCGGGACTTCCTGCGCCCTGGCGCGGGACATGGCGGACCAGCGTTGCGCGCCGGACAACTCCATCAGGCCCGGTCGCCTCGAATGCGCAACTCTCAAAGTCCGCACCGAGAATATCGGTCTGCCACTCCATGGGAACAGCTTAGACACTCGCCGCGGCATCGCGCCCGGCCGCACGTCCGGAGAACAGGCACCCGCCAAGGAACGTCCCTTCCAACGCCCGGTAGCCATGGATTCCTCCTCCGCCGAAGCCGGCAGCCTCGCCCGCCGCATACAAGCCCGGGACGGGAACTCCGGAATCGCCAAGGACGCGTGAACGAAGGTCTGTTTGGAGTCCGCCCAGGCTCTTGCGCGTCAGGACGGAGAGCCGCACAGCCACGAGGGGACCGTGTTCCGGGTCAGTGAGCCGATGCGGAGGGGCCACGCGCATGATCTTGTCGGTGGCGAAACGCCGGGCCGCCCGGATCGCGGCGAGCTGCGGATCCTTGCCCAGCCCGCTCGCCACTTGCAGGTCCCGGTCGTGGATGAGTGAATCGAGTCGGGCGGGATCAATCAGTGCCGAGCCTGTCAACGAGTTCATTTTGGCGGCGAGCCCGGCGGCTGTTGCCGCCTGCAGGAAATCCACGCCGCGGTCCAGGAAAAGGCGCAATGGGGTATCGCTGCCGTGATTGAGCCTGGAGGCAAGGAGCCTGATGTCCTTGCCGGTGAGGTCCGGGTTCTGTTCCGAGCCTGAGAGGGCGAACTCCTTCAGCGCGATGGTGCGGTTGCACACGAACCACGAATGTCCGTGCCCGCCCGCCAGGATATGCCTGAGGGCGCCGAGCGAATCGAAGCCTGGAAACAGCGGTGCAGGCAACTGCCGTCCCGTCGCGTCAATCCACAGCGACGACGGTCCGGGAAGTATCCGGATGCCGTGCGAAGGCCATACGGGGGAGTGGTTGTGGATGCCTTCGGGGTAGTGCCACATGCGGTCGCCGTTGATGAGCGTACCGCCGGCGGCTGCGGCGGCAGCGAGGAACTCGCCGTCGACGGAAGCGGGTACGCCGCTCAGCATGTGTTCTGGAGCGCTATTGTCCGGCCATTGCTTCCGCACCGTAGCGTGGTTCCCGCCGATCCCGCCGGTAGTCACGATGATAGCTCCCGCAGTCGCCGCAAAGTGCCCGACGACGGTCCTTGGCGACGCTTGGCCGCGTCCTGCTCCGGACGCCTCAAGGATCTCGCCGCCGACCCCGGTGACGGAACCCGCCGTCGTCGTAATCTCCGTGGCGCGATGCCGGAAGTGGAGGGAAATCCTTCCCTGGGCCACGCCTTCGTTGACTTTTGCCAGGAACGGCTGCACGACGCCGGGTCCCGTGCCCCACGTGACGTGGAACCGCGGGACCGTGTTGCCGTGGCCCTGGGGACCATAGCCGCCCCGCTCGGCCCACTGCACCAAGGGAAAGAGCCGCACGCCGAGGGAGCTCAGCCACCGGCGTTTCTCGCCGGCGGCAAAATCCACGTAGGCTTCCGCCCAACGCCGCGCCCAGGAGTCTTCCGGCCGGTCAAACGCCGCGGACGCGAGCCAGTCGCCCAGGGCGAGCTCGGCACTGTCCTTGACGCCCAACCGCCGCTGCTCCGGGGAGTTGACCAGGAACAAGCCGCCGAAGGACCAATGTGCCTGACCGCCCACGGAGGCGGGCGGTTCCTGGTCCAGGACAGCAACCTGTCTGCCGTCGGCATAGGCTTGGGCGGCGGCGACCAGTCCCGACAGTCCCGCCCCGATGACAACAACGTCGGCTTCTATGTTTGCCTTGGAGTGAACTCCCTCACGCGGATTGTGCGGCATTCGTACATGCTACCGTCCGGTAACCGCGCTGGTTTGGTGCGCGACCCGTAAACCGGAAAACTAGGACCATGCGCGTTTACCCCACATTCTTCAAGCTGGCCTTCTCCTGGATGGATGCCGAAAAAGCCCACAAGATCGGCTTCCAGGCGATCCGCTTTGCACACCGCTCAGGCGCAGGACGCGTTCTGGCCAAAATGACCGCTCCGCACCCCTCCCTGCGCACGGAGGCTTTCGGGCTGACCTTCCCATCGCCTTTTGGCCTTGCGGCGGGCTTTGACAAAGAGGGCCATGGAGTCGAGGCCCTCGCTGAGCTGGGCTTCGGCCATGTGGAAGTGGGTACGATCACCGGCCAGGCGCAGCCCGGCAATGAGAAGCCCCGGCTTTTCCGCCTGGTCGAGGACAAGGCCGTGATCAACCGCATGGGCTTCAACAACGACGGTGCAGCGGCCGTGGCCCCCCGGCTCAAGGCTGCGCGGGCGGCCCTGCAGCGGACGCATTCGGGAGTCCGCCCCGTGATCGGAGTCAACATCGGCAAGACCAAGGTTGTTGAGCTCGACGACGCAGTCGAGGACTATTTGGTCAGCGCCCGCAGCCTGGCACCCGCCGCCGACTACCTGGTAGTCAATGTCAGCTCGCCCAACACTCCGGGACTGCGCCTGCTCCAGAACGTCGAAACCCTTCGCCCCCTCCTGCGCGCCGTTGGAGACGCCGCGGACGAATCGGCCGGCCGCCATGTGCCGCTGCTCGTCAAGATCGCACCGGACCTGAGCGACGAGGACATCGACGACGTCGCCCGCCTCGCCTTGGACCTCAAGCTCGACGGGATCATTGCCACCAACACCACCATCAGCCGGGAAGGCCTGGTTTCCGACCCGGGCAAAGTGGACGCGTGCGGCGCCGGCGGGCTCTCCGGCGCGCCGCTCAAGGAGCGTTCGCTCGAGGTACTGCGCCGGCTGAAGGCCGCCGTGGGGGAGGGCCTGGTGCTCATCGCGGTCGGCGGAGTGCAGTCCGCGGCCGACGTCCAGGAAAGGCTCGACGCCGGAGCAACCCTCGTGCAGGGCTACACGGCATTCCTCTACGAAGGTCCGTTCTGGGCTGCCGGGATCAACAGGGCCTTGGCCAAACGTCGCAGTTAAGCGTCGCCGCTAAGCAGGCAGACGAGCACCGGACCACCAAGTGCGGTCAAGCAAAAGACCCTGGAACAGCGGTTCCAGGGTCTTTTTGATTCGTAGGACTCTTGTCCTTGGCGATTGGGGGGCCTTAGGCGGGGTACTGGCCCCGCTGCACTTGCGGCTTCGGCAGGCGCAGGCGACGGAATTGCAGTGAACGCATGCTGCCGTACCAGACCGTGCCACGCTCGACGTCGCCGAACTTCTGCGTCAAGCCCTTGCGCAACTTGCGGGAAAGGATGAACACATCCGCGAAGACCGCGAGGAACATGACCCAGAAGCCGATCAGGATATAGCTCAGGACGTCGCTTCCTGAAGGAATGATGAAGGAGATGACCACGAAAAGCAGGGCACCGAACATCAAGTACTCACCCAGGCTGAAACGGGCATCGACATAGTCGCGCGCAAAACGCTTCTGGGGTCCCTTGTCCCGCAGGGGCAAGTACTTTTCGTCCCCGGTGTCCAGGGCCTGGCGCATTTTCTGGCGCTGATCCTGCACGGCAATGCGCTCGGCTTCTTTCGAGGCCTTGCGGTCCGTCGGCACGAGGGGCCGCTTGCGGGCCGCTTCCTGTTCCTTGCGCTTGGGCGTGGGAGCGCCCTTGCCAGGGCCTTTCACGGCGGCATCGGCGGCAAGCTGGTCTACTTGGTCTTGAGCGCTCGGCTCATCCTTTTTACGTCCAAACACCACTACAGAATACCCCGCAGGAACCGCGCCAAAGTCGACGTGACGTGCCGCCCAGCGAATGAGCCAGCCACGCTGCCAGGTCCGGTTCCCCGGCGCCACTCGCGGCGGTAGTGTTTTCGCCATGACTTCAATGAATGCGGAGATCCCGCAGACCTTTTCCGGCGGCTCCGGCACGATCAATGTTGATGCGCTCAAGTCCTCTATCGATGCTTCTTTCGGCGAGACCATGGCCCGTTTGAAGGCCCTGGTCGCCATCCCGGGGATCGCCTGGCCCAGCTTTGACCCGGCGGAACTGGAGCGTAGCGCCGAGGCCGTCGCGGCGCTGGTCCGCCAGTCGGGCTTCGGCGACGTTCAAATCCTGCGCTGCGACAAGGCCGACGGGACCCCGGGAGGCCCTGCCATTGTTGCTCGCCGCGTTGCCGCGCCGGGCAAAGCAACGATCCTGCTTTACGCGCACCACGATGTGCAACCGCCGGGCGACGTAACCTTGTGGGACACCGAGCCCTTTGTGGCCGAGGAACGCGATGGCCGCCTTTATGGCCGGGGCGCGGCCGACGACAAAGCCGGAATTATGGCCCATCTGGCTTCCTATGCGGCGGTGACCCAGGTATTGGGAGACGATTTCGGGCTTGGTGTCACGTTGTTCTTCGAAGGCGAAGAGGAAGCCGGTTCGCCCACGTTCCGCACTTTCCTCGAGACACACCGCGAACTCCTCGAAGCGGACGTCATCGTCGTTGCGGATTCAAGCAACTGGAAAGTCGGCGTTCCCGCGCTGACAACCAGTCTCCGCGGCTTGGTGGACGGCACCTTCGAAGTGCGGGTCCTCGATCACGCCGTGCACTCGGGCATGTTCGGTGGTCCCGTGCTGGATGCGCCGACCCTTTTATCCCGCCTCATCGCCACCCTGCACGACGACGACGGCAACGTGGCCATCGAGGGCTTGGTGGCCAGGGACGACGTAGTAGAGGACGTCGACGAGGAACAGTACCGCGCCGACGCCTCCGTGCTCGACGGCGTACGGCTCGCAGGCAGCGGCAGCATCGCTTCAAGGCTTTGGACCAAGCCCGCGCTCTCCATCATCGGCATCGACGCGCCCGCCGTCGACGTCGCATCCAACACGCTGCTCCCCGCCGCGCGGGCGAAGTTCAGCCTGCGCTTGGCTCCCGGGCAGGATCCCGATGCCGCCATGGACGCCGTGGGAAGGCATCTGGAGGCGCACGCGCCCTTCGGTGCGAAGGTGACGTTCGTGCCGGGGGAGCGGGGCAACGCCTTCTCCACCGATACATCATCGGCTGCGGCCCGGATCGCGATGTGGGCGCTGGGTGAAGCCTGGGGTGTGCCCGCCGTCGAAATGGGGATCGGTGGATCCATACCGTTCATCGCGGACCTGACGGAGACCTATCCCGATGTCCAGATCCTGGTGACCGGGGTCGAAGACCCGGACTCGCGAGCCCACAGCGCCAACGAATCCCTCCACATCGGCGATTTCCGCAATGCTGTGCTGGCTGAGGCCCTGATGCTCGCCCGTTTGAACATGGAAGGCCTCTGAGCTGCCGCCTGCAAGGGTCCGGGAACAAGGCAAGGGTCCGGCCGGTTACGTTAGGAGTTATAGCTATGCGCCGGCTCGACGTAGCATGTAGCTATAGCCCGCACGTATTTGGGTAAGGGCAGGCAGCGTGAAGGCGCAGCCGCCAAGAGCGTCATAAGAAGGTAGGCCAATGAGCACTGCAACCAACGAAAACAGCACCGGAGCGCAGCTCGCAGGCAGCGAGCTTCCTGAGCACGAGGTCAAGTTGACCGATGTCGCCGCAGGCAAAGTCCGGAGCCTTCTCGAACAAGAAGGGCGCACCGACTTGCGGCTCCGCGTCGCTGTTCAGCCGGGCGGCTGCTCGGGCCTGATCTACCAGCTCTATTTCGACGAGCGTCTGCTCGACGGCGATGCCGTCCGCGACTACGACGGCGTCGAAGTGGTTGTCGACAAGATGAGCGTGCCTTACCTGAGCGGTGCCAGCATCGACTTCGAGGACACCATCTCGAAGCAGGGCTTCACCATCGACAACCCCAACGCCGGCGGGTCTTGCGCCTGCGGCGATTCGTTCCACTAGCCCGGGCATTCGCAGACTGTTGGCCCAGTTCAGCAACGGGTTGAACCCCGGCCGACGCACTGGGCCAGCATGTCGGCGAAAACCGCTCGGTAGCGGTAAGCTCTACATCGGGTAGTAAAACTTTAGTGTGCCCGGTGGGCTTCCGGCCGGCCGGGCTGCAGCAACAAGAGGAAGGGCCGTCTGTGAGTTCGCAGAACCGAACCGGCAGCCGACGCATAAAGATCACTTCGATCACTGGCTTGGCACTAGCCGGCGCGTTGGTTTTGACCGGATGTTCACCAGAGGTAGGAAAAGGCTGGTTGCCCACGGAACGTGGCACCACCAGCAACACCGATCGGATCATGGACCTCTGGGTCAACTCATGGATCGCCGCCCTCGCTGTCGGCATTATTACTTGGGGCCTGCTGGTCTGGTGCATCATCGCCTACCGCCGCCGCAAGGGCACCACGGGTTTCCCGAAGCAGCTTAGCTACAACCTCCCCCTGGAGGTCTTTTATTTGACCATCCCGCTGTTCATGGTGCTGGTGTTCTTCTACTTCACCGATCAGGACCAGCGTGCAATCGATGACCGCTCCCAGCCGGCCGACGTCACGATTGACGTCCGCGGCAAGCAGTGGGCATGGGACTTCAACTATGTGAAGGGCTCGGTCATTACCGAAGACCTTCACGAAGCCGGCGTCCAGGCGCACCTCACGGGCAACGCGATCGACTTGAATCAGTTGCCGACCCTGTACCTGCCGGTCAACAAGTCGGTTGACCTTGAGCTGAACTCACGCGACGTTATCCACTCCTTCTGGGTGCCTGCCTTCCTGCAGAAGCGCGACGTGATTCCCGGCAAGACCAACTACATCAGGTTGACCCCCACCAAAGAGGGCACCTATGACGGCAAGTGCGCCGAACTCTGCGGTGAATACCACTCTGAGATGCTGTTCCGCGTGAAGGTCGTTTCCGAAGCTGAGTTCCAGGCTCACATGGACCAGCTTCGCCAGAGCGGCAACACCGGTCTTCTCGATTCGAAGTACGACCGCAACCCGAACCTGAACGCAAAGAATTAAGGGAAGCGACGTGGCTACTTATACCCAATCCGCTGGAGTCCTTGACGCTCCGGTAGTACCGAAGTCCAAGGGACGCATCGTCGTCAACTGGATCACCTCCACCGACCACAAGACCATCGGGTACATGTACCTGATCGCGTCCTTTGTGTTCTTCTGCCTGGGCGGCGTTATGGCGCTGCTGATGCGTGCGGAACTGTTCGAGCCCGGCATGCAGATCCTGCAGACCAAGGAACAGTACAACCAGCTCTTCACGATGCACGGCACCGTGATGCTGCTGATGTTTGCCACGCCGCTTTTCGCCGGCTTCGCGAACGTCATCATGCCGCTTCAGATCGGTGCCCCCGACGTTGCCTTCCCGCGGCTGAACGCGCTGGCATTCTGGTTCTTCCTCTTCGGCTCCACCATCGCGGTGTCCGGCTTCGTCACCCCGCAGGGTGCTGCCTCCTTCGGCTGGTTCGCGTATGCTCCCTTGTCGGACACGACGTTCACCCCCGGCGTGGGTGGAGACCTGTGGGTCTTCGGCCTGGCATTGTCCGGTTTCGGAACCATCCTCGGTGCCGTGAACTTCATTACCACGATCATCTGCATGCGCGCTCCCGGCATGACGATGTGGCGCATGCCGATCTTCACCTGGAACACCCTCGTGACGGCAATCCTGGTTCTCATGGCCTTCCCGCCGCTCGCCGCCGCGCTCTTCGCGCTCGGTGCTGACCGCCGCTTTGGAGCCCATATCTTCGACCCGGAGAACGGCGGAGCTGTCTTGTGGCAGCACCTGTTCTGGTTCTTCGGCCACCCCGAGGTTTACATCATTGCGCTGCCGTTCTTCGGCATCGTGTCCGAGATCTTCCCGGTATTCAGCCGCAAGCCGATCTTCGGCTACAAGGGCCTGGTCTACGCGACCATCGCCATTGCCGCCCTCTCGGTTACCGTTTGGGCGCACCACATGTACGTCACCGGATCGGTGCTGCTGCCGTTCTTCTCCTTCATGACGATGCTGATCGCAGTACCCACCGGCGTGAAGTTCTTCAACTGGATCGGTACCCTGTGGCAGGGCTCGATTACCTTCGAGACGCCCATGCTCTGGAGTATCGGCTTCCTGGTCACCTTCCTCTTCGGCGGCCTGACCGGCATTATCCTGGCTTCCCCGCCGCTTGACTTCCACGTATCGGACTCCTACTTCGTCGTGGCCCACTTCCACTACGTGGTCTTCGGAACCGTGGTGTTCGCAATGTTCGCAGGCTTCTACTTCTGGTGGCCCAAGTGGACAGGCAAGATGCTCAACGAGCGGCTCGGCAAGATCCACTTCTGGCTCCTGTTCCTGGGCTTCCACGGCACCTTCCTCATTCAGCACTGGCTCGGCGTCGAGGGCATGCCCCGGCGTTACGCCGACTACCTGCCGCAGGACGGTTTCACTTGGATGAACCAGTTCTCCACCATTTCATCCTTCGTGCTCGGCGCCTCGCTCCTGCCGTTCTTCTGGAACGTCTACATCACCTGGCGCAGTAACAAGAAGGTGGAAGTGGACGATCCCTGGGGCTTCGGCGCTTCGCTCGAGTGGGCCACATCCTGCCCGCCGCCGCGGCACAACTTCACCTCGCTGCCCCGTATTCGTTCCGAACGTCCTGCTTTGGACCTCCACCACCCGGAACTGGCCCAGCACCACACTGCACGGAGCCCCGAGCCGGCAGCAAAGGTGCTCGGCAACGCTGACCAGAAGGACGCCAAGTGAAAATCGAATCATGGATTTTTGGAGCCGGTAGTTTTTTCTTTGTCCCCGTCGCACTGGTCTATGGTTTTCTGAACCACTGGTCTGAGTGGGTCGGAACGCTAGGTATTCTCTTGGTCGGTGGCCTGGCCGGCATGATCGGCGGCTACCTCGGCTTCACGGGCAAGCGGGTCGGCATGCGTCCGGAGGACCGTCCGGACGCCGAGATCCATGAAGGCGCCGGCGAGCAGGGACACTTCAGCCCCTGGAGCTGGTGGCCGCTGGTGCTCGGCCTGTCATGTGCCGCCGGGTTCCTTGGCTTGGCTGTAGGTTTCTGGATCACGTTCGTCGCTGCCGGTCTTGCGGTCGTAGCCCTGGTCGGTTGGGTGTTCGAATACAGCCGCGGAGATCACGCGCACTAGAAGTACTTGAACGACGACGGCGGGCCCCACCATTGGTGGGGCCCGCCGTCGTCGTATCCGGATTGTACGTCGTTGACACACCCCGCGGTGCGTCAACGGGGCGCTTGCCCGTTCACGGGGCTTCTACGGCCTCCAGGACGGCCGAAAGCGCGGCCAAGGCATCATCGACCTCATCAGGCGTGCGGCCGGCTTGTAGCGCTTCTCCGGAGACCGACAGCACCACTTCGCAGCCGTGGCCGAAATCCTCGGTCATGACCTCGAGCAAAGACCGGGCATCCACCGCTTGCTGGCCCGGCTTGCGGATCGTCACCGGAAGGCCCGTGGCCGTCACGGCCCGCACGAAAACGGCAGCAGCCCGTGCATGGAGGCCGATCTCTGCGGCGACGATGGCTTTGTGCTCGGGCAAACCGGCTCCTTTGACTCGGCCGGCCTGAATGCCGACTGCAATTTTGATCCCTACAAGCGTAGCGCCGCCACGCGACCGCACCGTTCGCGGTGCCCAGCTGGTCTAGACCTGCCGGTGGAGTGGCCTACGCTTATTTCATGAAAGATTTCGTGGCCGGAGACCGTCGTGCCCGCTGAGGCAGCACGTATCGCGGGGGAGATAGACCGCAAGAGCGGAACTCCTATCTACGTTCAACTGCGCGAGATCCTGCGCAGCTATATCTCCGAGTCCTGCAAGCCCGGTGCGGCGTTGCCTTCGGAACGGGACCTCTCCGAACGGTTCGGCCTTGCCAGGATGACGGTGCGGCAGGCCATTGATGCCCTCGTCGGCGAGGAAGTCATTGAACGCGTGGTTGGACTGGGAACTTTTGTCCGCAAACCGAAGCTGGACCTTCAGGTGAAGCTCACCTCGTACAGCGAAGAGATGCAACGCCGCGGCATGGTTCCGGCAGCCAAGGTCCTGAGCTTTGAACAAATCGCGGCCAGTGCCTTCCTGGCGAGGGAACTCCAGCTGGAGGAAGGGACGCCGTTGGTCCGCTTCAGGCGGCTCCTCCTCGCTGACAACGAGCCCATGAGCGTGGATGAAAACTTCATCCCTGCGCATCGTGTGCCAGGCCTCCTGGACGATGCGCCTCCCACTTCCCTGTACAACGTCCTGAGCGAGAAGTACGGACTGGTGATGGAGTGGGGAGAGGACATGATCGAAGCAACCGCGGCTTCGCCATCAACGGCGCGGCTCTTGAACGTCGACGTCGGTACGCCGTTGCTGAAGATCCAGCGCCACGCTTTCGTTGCCCGCGCCATGGTGGACTACTCCGTGTCGTACTACCGTGCCGACCGGTACAAGTTGTGGGTGCCGTTGCAGCGTCCCGGCGTCCGGTCCACCCGAAGCCAGTCCACGGGATACCGCACCCACTAGTTCAAAGCCGGCGAACCGCCCGCTTGAAAGCCCGAAGAAGCGAGAGAAGGCCCCGTCCATCTGGACGGGGCCTTCTCTGTGCTAGCTGCGGGAGCTAGTGGCTAAGGCTCTTGTGCTCTTCGACGGACTCGATGGCCTCATGGTGGCCGTGTCCGTGCGCAGCTTCAAGCTCGGCCGGGGTTGCCGGAGCAACACGGTCTTCGAAGAACCACCTGGACAGCGCCGCGCGGCGCTTCTCCTTCGGGGTGACGACGCCGTGCTCGTTCGGCTCGGCCGGCAACGGTGAAGGCGACTCGAAGCCCACAAGCTTGTACTGCTTGTAGTCGTCCAGGGGCGCGTGTACCTCGATGAACTCGCCATGCGGCAGGCGCACGATACGACCCGTTTCCCGGCCGTGCAGGGCGATCTCGCGGTCCTTGCGCTGCAGCGCAAGGGCTACGCGCTTCGTCACCATGAATGCGAGGATCGGGCCGATGAAGAACAGCGTACGCAGCCAGTACGTAACGTCGTTCAGGGCAACGTGGAAGTGCGTCGCGATGAGGTCCGAACCGGCAGCGGCCCACATGACGCAGTACCAGGTGAAGCCTGCGACGCCAATGGCAGTACGGGTAGGAGCGTTGCGGGGACGGTCCAGGACGTGGTGCTCCCGATTGTCCTTGGTGATCCAGCGTTCGATCCACGGGTACATGAACAGCACCGTGAAAATGATGCCGGCGGGAACCAATGCGGGCAGCAGCACATTCAGCGTCAGCACATGGCCGAAGATGATGTACTCGAAGTGGAAGTCATTGACAACGCCGGGCATGAGCCGCAGGGCACCATCGACGAAGCCGATGTACCAGTCAGGCTGGGTACCTGCCGACACGGGGGAGGGGTCATACGGCCCGTAGTTCCAGATCGGGTTGATCGTGAACATCGCAGCCATGAGGGCAACGACACCGAAGACGATGAAGAAGAAGCCGCCGGCCTTTGCAGCGTAAACCGGTCCCAGGGGGTAACCGACGACGTTGCCGTCGTTGCGACCCGGGCCGGGGTACTGCGTGTGCTTGTGCACAACCACCATGAAGAGGTGGATGACGATCATCAACAGAATCATGGCCGGGACGAGCAGGATGTGCAGCACGTACAAACGGCCGATGATGGCTGTTCCCGGGAACTCGCCTCCGAAGAGGAAGAACGAGATGTACGTTCCGATCACAGGGATGGACTTGATGACACCGTCGATGATTCGCAGGCCGTTGCCGGAGAGCAGGTCATCAGGAAGCGAATATCCGGTGAAGCCTTCGGCCATGGCCAGGATGAGCAGGACGCCGCCCACTACCCAGTTCATTTCACGCGGCTTACGGAAAGCACCTGTGAAGAAAACGCGCAGCATGTGCACACCAAGCGACGCCACGAACAGCAAGGCTGCCCAGTGGTGGACCTGACGGAAGAACAAGCCACCGCGGATGTCGAAGGAAATGTTCAGCGACGAGTTGTACGCTACCGACATTTCGACATTGGTCAGCGGCGTGTATGAACCCGCATAGTGCGTCTCCGCCATGGACGGGTCAAAGAAGAACGTCAGGAAGGTACCCGACATGAGGAGAATGACGAAGGAATACAGCGCCACCTCACCGAACATGAAGGACCAGTGGTCGGGGAAGACCTTCCGGCCGAATTCACGCAGGATTCCGGATCCGCCGACGCGCTCGTCAACGAAGTCCGTGATCCGGCCAACCTTGGTTTTGGGTACGAAGGGGACTTCAGCTGTTGATGAGGCGCTCATGCTCGTCACGCTCCCAGTAACTCGGTCCTACAGGTTCTTTGAAATCGCTCGTCGCTACGAGGTAGCCCTCAGCGTCTACCGCGATGGGCAGCTGGGGGAGCGGGCGGCTGGCGGGGCCGAAGATAACCTTGCATTCCTTGGTGAGGTCAAAGGTTGACTGGTGGCACGGGCACAGCAGGTGGTGCGTTTGCTGCTCATAAAGAGCAACGGGGCAACCGACGTGGGTGCAGATCTTGGAGTAGGCAACGATTCCGTTGTAGCTCCAGGTTTCGCGGCCCTTGGAAATCGTCAAGTCATCCGGGTTGAGGCGCATGAGCAAAACGACGGCCTTGGCCTTCGCGTTGAGCTTGCCCTCCTGGAGTTCGTTGAGGCCTTCCGGGATCACGTGGAAGGCAGAACCGATGGTCACGTCCGATGCCTTGATCGGAGTTCCGTCGGGGTCACGCGTGAGGCGCTTGAGCTTGCCGTCCTGGGGAGCCCACATGGTGTGTGCGAGCGTGGTGTCCGGGCGGGGACCAAGGTCACCGAATACTGCCAATGCCGGGAGGGGTGCCAGTGCCACAGCACCCAAAAGGGTGTTGCGGATCAGCGGGCGGCGCTTGATGCCGGTTTCCTCGACGATGTCCTCGACGATTCGCACGGCTGCCTGCCGGTCTTCCTCGGTCCGGATGGCGTGGCGCTCTTCCGATACCTCGTGGTCCGGCATGAGGGCCTTTGCCCAGTGCACGATGCCGGTGCCGATGCCGAGCATCGCAAATGCGGTGCCAAGGCCTAGCAACAGGTTTTGGGTGCGGATCGTTGCGATCGTGGAGTCGTGCCCAAGATCGATGGCAAAGTACGACACCAGGAAGATCACCGTGCCGATGACGGAGATGCCAAACAGTATGGCCACCTGCCGCTCGGCTCGCTTGGCGGCTCTCGGGTCCGTGTCAGCCAGGCGCAAACGGTGCGGAGGAAGCCCAGGATCCTGGAACTTCTCCACAACATTCTGACCAGCCGTAGCTACGGTGCCCGAGTGGTTCGGACTGCCGTCACTATGGTTGCCCATAATTCGCCTCATCCTTCTCTCGTTGTCCCGGCCTTAACCGGGTTGATGTTCAATTCAAAACTGCTGTGGGGACAGCAGAAGTTTTTGTAATGCGCTGGCCTAGGACGTACGCGACGTCAGCCAGATGGTGAAGGCGATGATGACGCCGAGCCCTGCAACCCAGACGAAGAGACCTTCGGATACCGGACCGAGGCCTCCGAGGTCGGCGCCGCCGGGCGAGCCGTTGGCTTCGATCTTCTTCAGGAAGGTAATGATGTCGCGCTTGCCCTCAGGAGAGATGTTGGCGTCGTTGAAGACGGGCATGTTCTGCGGACCAGTGACCATGGCTTCATAGATGTGCTGGCCCGACACGCCGGCAAGTGCCGGAGCGAACTTTCCACGGGTCAAGGCACCGCCGGCAGCTGCGGCGTTGTGGCACATCGCGCAGTTCACGCGGAAGAGCTCGCCACCCTTGGCGGCATCTCCGTTTGCGTCGAGCAACGATGCGTCGGGAATGGCCGGGCCGGCGCCGAGGGATGCGACGTAGGCCGCCAGCTGCCGGGTCTGCTGGTCGTTGAACTGCCTCGGCTTTTCCTGGGCCTGGGGTCCGTTCATCTGCATGGGCATACGGCCGGTGCCAACCTGGAAGTCAACTGCAGCAGCACCCACGCCGACCAGCGAGGGGGCGTCCTTGGTTCCGCTGGCGCCCATGCCGTGGCAGGTGGCGCAGTTGGCGGCAAAGAGCTTGCCGCCCTCTTGGACATCGCTGGCGCTGTAGCTAGTGGTATCTGCCTTCGCCTGGTTGACCGTTGTGGCAACGGCGTAGAGCCCACCAGTGACGAGGAGTCCCATCAGCAGCAGCGCAATGGCTGCCAGTGGATGACGTCGCTTCTGCGAGAGTGCCTTCACGTGGTGGTTCCTTTATTCGATCCTGCGTCGGCTCCGTGAGCCGCTTCTTTAAAATTCATCCTCTTGTGCAACAAGAGTCGGTGCCGGCTACTTCAGTACGTAGATGACCAGGAAGAGGCCAATCCACACAACATCCACGAAGTGCCAATAGTACGAGGTGACGATTGCCGAGGTCGCTTCAAAGTGTCCGAACTTCTTGGCGGCGTATGCGCGGCCAATGATGAACAGGAAGGCGATGAGGCCGCCGATGACGTGGAGACCGTGGAAGCCGGTTGTGATGTAGAACGAGGAACCGTAGGCGTTGGCCGAGAGCGTAACGTGCTCGGACACAAGCATTGCGTATTCCGTGGTCTGGCCGGCAACGAAGAAGGAGCCCATGATGAACGTCAGGATGAACCACTCGTTCATGCCCCAGCGGGTGAACTGAAGCACACCACCTCGACGGCGGGGCTCAAGTCGCTCGGCAGCGAAGACGCCCATCTGGCAAGTGAAGGAACTCGACACGAGGACGATCGTGTTTACAAGCGCAAACGGGAAGTTGAGCTTGCCGGTTTCTTCCGCCCACAGCGCGCCTGAGGTGGAGCGCAGTGTGAAGTACATGGCGAAGAGACCGGCGAAGAACATCAACTCACTGGAAAGCCACACAACGGTTCCAACGGAAACCAAATTGGGGCGATTCAGCGTCGGGTGCGCCGGGGTACTGGGGGCATGGGTCGCAGATGTCACAAGGACATTATGTCTGTAAAAGTCCGGACTTCCCAATGCGAACCGCCATTTGGGGAGACTTTTTCTACAAAGACGCGAATTCGCGCGGAAAAGTTCCCGGCGTCCTTAGCATTGGTCACGGAGCACGGTGGATCGCTAGCATCAAGTGGTGACTTCACAGGCATCTGCAGAGCAGGCAAGCAACTCGTGGCCCGGACTCATCTCCGCATTGATCAACGGGCATGACCTTTCCATCGAGAACACGGCATGGGCCATGAACACGATCATGTCCGGGGAAGCCGCGCCTTCCCAGATCGCCGGTTTCCTGGTTGCCCTGCGCGCCAAAGGGGAAACGGTGGATGAAGTCACGGGACTGGTCGAGGCGATGCTCTCCAACGCCAAAGCTGTGAACATTCCCGGCGAAAAGCTTGACATCGTGGGCACCGGCGGCGATCGGCTCAACACGGTCAACATCTCGACCATGGCTGCCCTTGTCGCGGCCGGCGCGGGAGCGCGCGTCGTAAAGCACGGGAACCGGGCGGCATCGTCGTCGTCGGGCTCCGCCGACGTCCTGGAAGCGTTGGGCGTGAGGCTCGACTTGCCGATCGAGCGCGTGGCCCGCAACGCCGAAGAGGCGGGCATCACCTTCTGTTTCGCCCAGGTATTCCACCCGTCGTTCCGCCATACCGGTGTTGTGCGGGCGGAACTTGGCATTCCCACTGCCTTCAACTTCCTCGGACCGATGACCAACCCGGCCCACGTCCAGGCCTCGGCCGTGGGTGTTGCCAACGCCACGATGGCTCCGTTGATCGCGGGGGTCCTGGCGCGCCGGGGGAGCCGCGGGCTCGTGTTCCGCGGCGAAGACGGCCTCGATGAGCTCACCACCACAGGCCCGTCGACGGTGTGGGAAATCAGGAACGGGAAAGTCATCGAGCAGCGGTTCTCGCCGGCGGATCTTGGGATCGCTGCGGCGACCGTCGCCGATCTTCGAGGCGGCAACGCCGAGGCGAATGCCGCCGTCGTGCGCGAAGTACTTGGGGGGAAGCCGGGCCCGGTCCGGGACGCCGTGGTGCTCAACGCCGCTGCGGGCCTCGTGGCCTTCGACACTGCTGCCGACGGGCCGTTCCTGGATCGAATGAAATCGGCCTGGCTGCGGGCTGCGGAATCCATTGATTCCGGAGCGGCCATCCGCGTCCTCGACACATGGGTGGGACTCACCCAAGGGTAGGCAGGACGCCGGGATTCCGGCGGTTACTGCTCGAAGCCCAACGAAAACGCGGCATCCAGATCATGCTGCGAATAGGCGCGAAAGGCGATGTGCGTGGTGGTGTGAACCACTGCGGGAACCTTGGAGAGCTTGTCGGCGATGACGTCCGCCAATTCCTCATGCTTCGCCACGCGCGCCACGGCAATAAGGTCCCATTCCCCTGTGACGGAGTAGACCTCGCTGATCCCTTGGATGGCGGAGATCTCCTCGGCCGTCTCCGGGATGCGTGAAGCGTCGGTCTTGATCAGGACGAAAGCGGTGATCACTGGGGGCAGCCTTTCCGAAGTGCAGCAGTGGACGTAGCAAGCCTAGTGCATCGGCGGGTGCTTAGGACTGGCGGCTGCGGCGGCGGACGCGCACCACGAGGGCGATCACGGCGCGGTAGCCAAGCAGCAGGATCGCCAGGCTGATCAAGGCGACAATGATGAACGCGAGCACCACGGTCTGTCCGGTAGCAGCACGCAAGAGCATGCCCCCGGCCACCGTTGCAATCCATACAACGACGCCGGCCGGCCAGGTCTGGAAGGGTGCCCGCCACGCCCGCACGGCGAGCCACCCGATCGCCGCACCGGCAAGGAACGGCCAAGCTGTGGCAAAGACCCCGGCCAGCACATCGGCGCGCTGGTGTGCGTCGCGGCCGATGGCCGCGAAAACAAGAATAAGAACGGCGTCGGCCAGCCCGGCAATGACGGCAGTGCGGACGAAGGTTGGTTTTGAAGCAGGCATGGAAACGACACTATCCCGCACTGATGCCGAACTCGAACCGAAGGTCCCGCTCATGCCCCTGGACCCTTGAACCAGCACGGGGTACCGCGGAAGATGTGGCTACGACACTTGAAGCGACTATCCCCGGAGGTACGGCATGAGGCTGATCCAGGTTGCCCAGCGGGCGGCCGATCTTGACCGGGCATCGGCGTTTTACTCCCGGCTGCTAGGCAGTGGGCCGAGCGGAAGATTCGATCCGCCCGGCCTGCTATTCTTCGATCTCGACGGCGTCCGGCTTCTGCTGGATCGAAGCGCTCCGTCGTCGCTGATCTATCTTGACGTAGCCGATCTCCGGCGCTCTGTTGAGGAACTCCGCGCCTCCGGGGCCAACATCGTCCAGGAACCACAATTGGTTTACCACCACGTCGACGGGAGCCTCGGGCCGGCCGGAACCGAGGAATGGATGGCCTTCATCGAGGACAGCGAGGGCAACACAGTGGGCCTCGTCGGCCGCGAGGCAAGCCGCGCCTGAAAACCGGGGCTGCCGCCGTCGGGCCCGAAAAATCTGGCTGTAGATGGTCCCGGCGTGCGCTGTTAGCATGACGAAAAGGTAGCTGATCGTGCTGCCCCCAAACACTGAGGAGCCATGTAATGACCACGAACCTCAACCCCTACATCAGCTTTCGCGACAACGCCAAGGAGGCCATGGCATTCTACCAATCGGTCTTCGGCGGCGAGCTGACCCAAAGCACCTTCGCGGAGTTCCACGCGAGCGAAGACCCCGCCGAAAGCGACAAGATCATGCACTCGGCACTCAAAACAGACAACGGAATGCTGCTCATGGCGGCAGACACCCCCAACAGCATGGATTACAGTCCCGGAAACAACATCTCCGTCTCCCTCAGTGGCGACGACGAAGCAGAACTTCGCGGATATTGGGACGGACTGGCCGACGGCGGGACGGTCACGGTGCCGATGGAGAAGGCGCCGTGGGGGGACATCTTCGGGATGTTGACTGACAAGTTCGGCATTGCCTGGCTGGTCAACGTTTCGGCGGAGCAACCCCAGTAGCACGAAAACAGAAAGCGCCCTCCGCCACGCAATGCGAGGCGGAGGGCGCTCTGTCTTCTGGGGCTATCCGACCGGGTTGGTCGTCTGGCAGGTCTGGTCCTGGGCGGTCTGGGCGACGACGTCGTTGGGCTTGGGGGCCGGAAGTGTCGGCTTGTCGCCTGTGGCGAAGTCCTGTCCGGCATAGAGCTGGACTCCCTGGACACTGGCGACCTGCTGCACGCTCGTCGCAGGCAACCCGAACATTGCAGCGACGTCCGCGGCAACGTCGGCAAAACCAGCACCGTAATAGACCATGGTCTGTGGCCTGGCATCGGCTTGGATCTTGGCCAGCTTCGTGAATCCACCGGCGGAGAGCAGCGATCCGATCTCCTGGCTTCTGCCGGTCACACCCGTTCCATTGGCGACGGTGACCGGTTGAAGGGCCTTGTTGTATCCGGCCTTCGGAGCTTCGGTCGATGGAGCAGGGGACGCCGCGGCACTTGGTCCGGGCTGGCTGAGGTCCGGGCTCTTCGTCAAGGCGGCAAAGAAGTTGCTCGCCGCCGGTTGGTCGAGGTCGAGCCTATTGGGATCGGAGGCGGCCGGGACGTTGGGCACGGTGATGAAGTTGACCTTGGCCGGGTCAATGTTCTTGAGCCTGCCCGCGATGGTCAACAGGGCCGGAACCGATGCGAGTCCGTTGTCGACGGTGAGGTTCTTCGTGACCGTATCGGCGATGCCGAGCATCTTCTGGGGGTTTCCGAGTGTTCCGTCAGCTTTGAGCTTCCGGACGAGGGAACCGAGGAACGATTGCTGCGCTTTGATCCGTCCGAGGTCTCCGCCGTCGGAAAATGCATGGCGGGTGCGCAGGAAGGCCAGGGCCTGGTCGCCTTCCACCTGTGAGGTGCCCTTAGGCAAATGCAATCCGGAGTCGGGGTCGTTGACGGCGGTGCTCACGCAGACGTCGACGCCACCGACGGCCTTGGATAGTTCGGTCACTGCGTTGAAGTCGGCCATCATGAAGTGGTCAACCTCCAGACCCGTGAGCTTGTTGACGGTATCAACGGCGCAGCCGATGCCTGCCTCGGCCATGGCGCTGTTGATCATCGCATTTTGGCGTTCGGGGTATTGCTTGCCGGTTTTGTTATCCGTACAAGCCGGCACATCGACCAACAAGTCGCGGGGGAAACTGATGACGTTGACGTGGTTGTTGTCCGCGGAAATATCCAGCAACATCATGACGTCCGATTGGCCGTAGCCCGAGGATTGGTCGGTGGTGCCGAACTGCCCGTTCTTCCCGCTCCTGGTATCAGTACCCAGAACCAGGATTTGAAGCCGGTCCTTGCTGTCGTCCACCGGTCCTTCCGTCCTGATGCCACCGGCGCCGAGCGCGGACGACGAGATGTTGGACTGAAGGCGCCATACCCAATACCCTCCGAACGCGATGACTGCGATCAGCAGGACAGCCACTGCGGCGCTGGTGATTTTGAACCAGCGGGGCGAGCGGCGAAAGCTGAACCGCCGGCTGCGGGCAGCCAGCTTTCCCTGGCCCGGATAGGCGACAGGGGGTGACTGACCCGGCTCCGGGCTGGGTGCATCGTGGCGAGTGACCAAAAGGGAAACTACCTCTCCAGGGATAATACGGACTGCCCTATTGTAGCCGGGGGTTCTGGGAAGGTTCGGTGAAGCCCGCGGCACCGACCTATTCGTTGTGAATAGTATTTGGTCCCACGGAACGGGCTGCCAGCGTCGCGTCCTTACTGTTCCCGGTATGAGGCCAGATTCAGTACGCAAGCCGTCGGCTGTGCAATTGTCCATGTTCATGCTCGCGTGTGCCGTTGGAGTTCCGGTGCTCACCGCTCCTCCTGCGAATGCTTCGTCAGCGGCTCTTTCCGTCGCTCCGGACCCAACTCCCACCAAGCTGGACTTCGCCAACGTCAACGGAGACACGTGGATCGTACCGCCCGGTGTGCGTTCCATCGATGTCCGGGCCTTGGGCTCCGCCGGCGGCGGTGGCGGACCAATCAATATTCCTGGTACCCCTCTTGTTGTGAGCAATGATGGTCCCGGCGGAGCGGGGGCCGACATTCGTGCCACCCTGCAGTGACGCCGGGGGAGACCCTGAAGATCTACGCTTCAACACCTGGCGGGGGGACAGGGTCGCGGCATAATCCAGGGGTCGGCGGACTGGGATTCATTCGCGGAGGTTCAGGTGGCACCGGTTCCCTCGCCGGATCTGCCGGTGGCGGTGGCGGCGGCGCGAGCGCCGTAGTCAACGGGAAAGGGATCCCGCTTGTGGTCGCCGCCGGCGGCGGCGGGGGTGCAGGCCACGGGGCTGCTTTCGTGTACTGCAACGGCGGTGCCGGGGGTGCCGCCAACCAGAATGGCCAGTCAGCGGACGGGTGGTGCGCAGGCGGGGCGCCTGGCGCCGACTCCGGAGTCATCGGGCCAAGCGGCGCAGCGGGAACCGGTGGCGGCGGAGCCGGAAACTCGTCCAGCGGCGGCGGAGGAGGCGGTGGCGGTGGCGGTTGGCTAAGTGGTTCAGGTGCTCTTGGCAGCAGCGTCGGCGGCGCCGGCGGCGGTGGCGGTGGCGGCGGCAGCAGCTACGTTGACCCCACCGCGAGCAACGTGATCAGGGGATACAACGCGGGCAGCGGTTGGGTCAGCTTTTGGTACACCCCCGACTACGCCACAAAGACCAGTGTCGTGGCGACGGCGAATCCTTCCATCTTCGGCACCCCCGGCGGCTACGTCGCAACAGTCGTCAATTCCGATCTTGGCGGGCTGGTTCCACGTGGCGAGGTTGCAGTCACGGACAAGAGCGGCACGGAGCTTGCAACCGCTCCCGTCGACGCCGCTGGAACTGCCAACATCAGGGCAATCGACCTACCCGCGGGTTCCCACGATCTGGCTTTCAATTACCGGCCACGCAACACTGGTTCCTACAAATTCCAGTCCTCCACGGCATCCCTGAACCAACTCGTACAGCCTCTCGCAACGCGGATCGTCAATACGACGGTTTCCGCCGAGCTGCTGGGCAAGCCCGCAAGGATAACCGGTACGGTGTCCGCTGACAGTGCCGCGGCGGCCGGGCCGGTCACGACAGCCTCGAGCGCTTCTTCTCCTGTTGTGCCCACGGGGCAGGTGACTTTGAGTTTGAACGGCAACGTTCTTGCAATTGCGCCCTTGGATTCGCGCGGTGACTTCACCACCACGATCCCTTGGGCCGAAGGTAGTCGCACAGTTCAACTCACGTACGACGGCGACACCAACTTCAGGCCCGCAGAACCGGTGACGGTTCAAGTGAACGCCGCGAGGGCACAAGCGACCGTCCTTCTTGTTCCATCGTCAACTTCCGTCTTGGAAGGCCGGACTGTGGACGTACGGGTAAGCGTCACGGCGAGCAGTTCGCTCCCGGTGCAGCCTGGCGGAACCGTCATTTTGACAGTAGACAACCGGGTCCGACTGCCTGAGGTTACCTTGGTCTCCGGCTCGGCCGCTGTCACCCTTCCGGCACTGTCCATAGGGAACCACGAAATAAAAGTGGACTACTCAGGCGACACCTATTTCCGGCCCGCTTCGGGAGCGCCGGCTTCAATTGCCGTGACGGCTCCGGCCGTGCCTACGGCTCCGACCGTGCCCAGGGTTGCGGCGGCTGTACCCGCGGCGACGGGTCCGGCGTCGTCCACCGCGGCCTTGCCCGCAGCGTTGACGGCACCGTTTGGCACCCTCGCGAACACCGGGCCCAACGGTCCGGCCTTTGCCGGATTGGGACTCGGGGCCGTTGCCGCGCTCGTTCTCGGTTTGTTCCTCCGGCTATGGAGCCGCCCACCACACCTTGGTGGCCCCCGGGGCCAACAGGGAAGAAGGGGTTGATTTGCCCATAATATGGCGGCATGACGTCACGCACGGTCGTACATCCGGGACTGTCAAACGATGAGACTCCCGCCGCTGTCCTGAAAAGCACACGCCAGTACGGAGGCGGGATTGTTGTGCTCACCGGGATTCAGGGGATCGGCAAAACGACGTGGTGCCTGCAACTCATGGATGCTTTGAGGCGGGCAAACGTGGTGGCCTGCAGCGCGGACACTTTCGAAAGTACCCTTGCGCTCTCCTTTATTGACAAGCTTCTTGTGGCTCTGGGCCATCGCGGGGCCGAACCCCTCTCAGATGTTGTCATGGCCGCCCGCCAACTATTGTCTGCGCTGGCTGCCCGGCCCAAGAACATTAGTTGCATGGTCATAGACAACGCCCAATGGATAGATGAACGCTCCGCCAAGGCCCTGCGGTTCGTGCTTCAGAGACTCGCAGACGACAAGATCACAGTCGTCTTGGCAGGTGTCTCAGGAGCCGGTACCGCTGCCATCGATCGGATGGTGAGTGATGACCTGTCCTGGGGCTTTATCAAACGGGTCACCCTGGAACCGCTGAGTCCTGAACAGGTCCAGGATTACGTGGCGCAAGTCTGGGATCGGACCATATCGGCGCGCACTGCGGAACGCCTTCGACGGAGCACCGGAGGTACCCCCTTGTTGATCAACGCCGCAATGGAGCATGCGGCCGGGCCGGAATCCTCCGCCCAGAACCCCTGGCCCGATGCGGTGCCCTATGTCGCCCCCGGAAAGAATCCCTTTGCCGCCATGCTCGACGCATTGGAGCTTGGACCTGCCCGGTCCGTCGTCGAGTTTGTGTGTGTCAGTCGCGACCCGATTGAACAAGATCGCGTGCAGCGGATTGGCCACGCTTTGAATGAACCAACGGATGTCGCGGCGGCACTGGCGAGCGGGCTGGTCCGGGGCACCCGGACGGGGCAGACCGTGCAATTGCGCCCGTTTCATGATCTGCTCGCTGTCGGGGTGCGGGACAGCCTCAAGAGCCACCGCTTGTCTTCCATCCATCGTGCGATTGCAGGCGAAGTCGATGATCCGAGACTTGCTTTGCAGCATCGATTGCTTCTGCAGGAACCAGGGACGGCCGAGCTTTTTGCGGAGGTGAGCTCCGGCGTCGATCACGCTTTGGCGGATGGCCAGCCGGAACTCGCGTTGCAATACCTACGCTCGGCGATGGACAGGTTCAGCGGAAGCCGCCGGGACGACTGCATCATCGAGGCTTGTCTCGTTGCGTCCGTCCATCATTGCATTGCCGAAGTGATGGACCTTCTGCCTCAGGTGCAATCCATGCTTCCTGACGCGGTGCGGGACTTCGCGCTGTTGTAGTTGCTCCAGATGAGGCCGGACCTGGACCGAACGGGCCAATTTGCCGAGGAGCTGATCGCCAAAGAGCTGGACCACCCTGACGAAGCCCTGTTGCGGGCACACATTTCGTTGGCGATAGTCGTCTCACGGATGGTCTCCGACGACAAGTCCTCCACCGCCGTCGCTGTCGCCCAAGCACACCGGCACCTGGCGCATCTGGGCCAGACCAATGGGAAAGTCCACGACCCCCGGCTTCGGCACCTGCCGTCAGGAACGGAGCTGGGCCTGCAATTCGATGGATTCAGCCTCATCGGCGCAAGCGGCACCCAGGATCCCGATCTGATCTCGAAGGCTTTCGCGTCGCTCAGCGCAAGGATCGCTGGTGCGAACGACAGTCCTGCCCTGACCGACGCGCTCACCTGCAGAGCCGGTTTCCTCAGCGTTACTGGTGGCATCGAGCAGGCCACGGTCGATCTGGAGAGGGCCATGGAGGTCTCCGCTTCGGCCGGTGCGGGCCTGGCGATCGGGCACGCCAGGGTCGTGCTTGCATACTGCTATTTCCTGCTCGGGAGGATGCAGGAAATGCTGACGGTGATCCGCACGGCGCAACTGCTTTCCCTGGATGTCAGCGATGTCTCCTCCCGCCCCCTGGTTTTCTCGATGTCCGCGGTCGTCGAGGCAGTACAAGGCCGTTCGGAAACATACGAGGCTGCGTTGCGCCGCGCGGAAGAAGTCCGAATCAGCGACTATGACACCTTTGGAGTCGAACTCAGTGGCCTTGCCCGGCTCGAACGGGCCCGTTCCTTGGCTGACTGGCAACAGCAGCTGGAGGCATCCGAGGCGATCACTTCGGCCACGCCGTCGATGCACAGCTACAGGATTGACGCCTTGGCTGGACTGGGCTGGGCGGAGGAAGCGGACAGGTTGTTGCAGGCCTGCAAGGAGATGGACGGTCGCGGATGGTGGCCGGTGTATGGCTCGCTGGACTGGTTGGAAGGCAGAGTCAGCGAAGCGTATGGACTCTCCAGCCAGGCGGCCAGGTTCTACCGGCTTGCGGCGAAGGAGTCACGCTTCCCGTTGTCGCAGGGTATTGCCCACCTCGATCTTGGCCGGCTGCTCATCTCGCTTGGAAACGCGAAAGCCGCCGGTACCGCACTGAGGGGCGCCGTGCGGATCTTCCTCGCACTAGGTGCCGCCCCGTACCTCAGCCGCGCGGTGAAGTTGCTCGACGGGCTGAGCGGCAGGCCTGGCAATCCGTACCTACAGGCATTCGAGTCCCTTACTGGACGTGAACGGGAAATCGCCTTCTATGCCGAACGCGGCATGACCAATAAGCAGATCGCCGCCCAGCTATTTGTTTCGCCGGCAACTGTGAACTTCCATATTCGGAATGTCCTGGCCAAGCTTGGCCTCCGCTCCCGCCGGGAACTCGGTCAGCGATTCACTGCCGGCTTTGAAGGCTCCGCTTCGAGCCAAGCCCGCATGCCGCCGCGTCATCCCTTCTGATCCTCGGGCTCAATGCCCCGCGGCGACGGCAGGAATGCTGCGGTCGAACGCCGTCAGGACCACCATCGATGCACCAATGGCGAGCAGAATCCAGGCCAGCGTGTGGAAACCCGCGTCGGTGGCAGTCGGCCCGAAGGCGATGCCGATGAGGCTCGAGGACCCGATCGCCCCCAAGTACATTGACGTCCGCAGCAACCCCGAGGCAACGGCGATCTCCGCGGCAGTCGTCTGCAGGTACAGCGCCGCCTGGTTGGCGAAGCTGCTGAAACCGTTGGTCAGGCCCAGCAGCATGGTCATCCCGATGAGCAGCACGACGCCGGAGCCGTGGTTCACCAGCAGCATCACGCCTGCGGAGAGCCCCAACGCGACGCCGGCAAGGACCAACGGCCAACGGACCCACGCCCGACCCGAGACGACCCGCGCCACGATGATGCTCAGAAGGCTCAGCGGAATCAGAACCAGCCCTACCGTCGCCGGGTTCAGTCCCATACTTTGTTCCATCCATTGGCTGGCCCCGTACATCGAGGCATATGTGGCCAGTGCGGCCAGGATCGAACGCAGGTAGGTTCGCTGCAACGGCCCGTTCCTGCCCAGCATCCGGACGTCGATCAGCGGACTGCGCGCTTGCCGTTCGCGCAACAAGAGCACCCCCGCCAGCACCGCAGCCAGCACCGCAAGCCACCAGGCCGGCGTCGTGAGCGCCGAAAGGAACACCAGCAGCGAGATGATCGCACCGGCAAAGAGGGCGATCCCCGGCAGGTCCAGCATTGTGAGCAGGCTAGCCAGGCCCTGTTTTCGGACCGGCGCGTCTTTCGCCACTCCGAGCAAGGTGAAGGTGAAGGCCAGCAGGGCCAGCGGTATGTTGACTGCGAACAGGGCCCGCCAGCCGAACGCTCCGGACAGCACTCCACCCAGTGGCAAGCCGACGACGGCGGTCACCTGGGCTGCGATCGAAAAGTTGCCCAGGATGCGGCCCGGCACCCCGATGCCGGACTCGTCTGCACGCCGGCGGACCAGCGCCATCGCCGTCGGGTAGCAGGCTGAAGTCCCGATGCCGATGAGCGCCCGCGAAACGAGCAGGAAGCCCAGGTTTGGAGCCAGTACTCCGACAACTCCGGCCAGCAGAAGGACGGCGACTCCGGAGAGGAAGACGCGCCTGGGCCCAAAGAGGACAGAGAGTTTGCCCATGGTCGGTTGGGCCACGGCGCTGCATAGGTACAAGACGGATATGAGCCCGGCGGTGGCGCCCGGACTTGAGCGAAAGTCGGCCCCGATGCCCACCAGCGCCGTGGCGATCATCGAGCTGTTGATCGGGTTCAGGGTGGAGCCGAGCAGCAGTGGTGCCGTGAACCTCCAGCCCAGCGGGTTCGACGGCCGGCTCGCATCGTCGGAAGCCGGGGCGCCGGCCGCGTTCCGTGGGGGAGCCAATGGTGAATTGCCCGGGTCCGCCGAGAGGCCCGATGGCCGGGCAGCGTCGGGCGCGGTCACGGCCGGGTGGCTTTGAGCACGTCCAGGATTTCTTGCGTCGTTCCAGTCTCGCCCAGCCGGGGAAAGATCGTCGTGACGGAGTTTTCGTGGGCGCTCATGGTCAGGTCGGTCATCGCGTCCAGGGCGAGGGTGACATTAAGGCCGGCTTCGTAGGCGCTGCGCGCAGTGGATTCCACGCCGATGCTGGTGGCTACACCGGTCAGCACCACCTGGGTCACACCAAGGTCTTCCAAGAGTGCGCCAAGACCGGTGTTGGTGAATGCACCCCACGTCTTCTTCGTGACAAGGTGATCGCTTGGTTGCTGGTTCAGTTCAGGCAGGAGTTCGGCGAAATCGGCGGGGAACTCCCTTCGCGCGCTGCTGCCTTGATCTGTCCGGCCGGGCGCGCCGCCGGTGACATTGACCAGAACCACGGGCAGTCCCTGGCTGCGGAAGGCGTCGGCGAGTGCGGCGGAATTCCGCACGACGGGTTCGAGGGGATGAGCTTTCGGGGAGGCAACTATTCCCCGCTGAAGGTCAACAATGATCAGGGCGGTCTGTGGGTCCAGGGTGGTGATCGTCATGGATATCACGGCTCCAAAAGGCGTTTGAGTAGGTCAATGGCGCCGGGCAACCTTTCCTGCTCGTCCGGCGTCAGTTTGGATTGGATGGTGCGGTAAAGCCAATCAGCCTTGGCCGCCCGGCTGGCCCTGATGCTCTCCCGGGCTTCGGCTGTGAGGGACAGGATCCTCTTGCGGCCATCGGCCGGATCAGGGCCGCTCTCAACGAGTCCAGCGCCGGAAAGGGCGGAAATGATGGCTCCCATGGACTGCGGGCGCATTCCCTCGGCGCGGGCCAGCGCGGACAACGTGGCCGGGCCGTCACGTTCCAGGTGGATCAGCACGGCCTTTTGCGCATTCGTCAGGTTGTCCACATGGGACTGCTCACGCAGCCGCCGGGTCAATTGGCCGATGAGGACACGAAGCTCGGCGGCAGCTTCGAGCATGCCCGCCGCGTCGGCATCCGGGTGGGGGTTCATAACAATGACGCTACCAGATAGTAAGGCAAACTGAAAAGGTTGCCTTACTATCTTCGCTCGGGGACCGCGCCGGGCATGGGCGGGTTAGGAGGGTTCGGTGATCTCAACGGCTTCACCACTCACGACGATTCCGCCCTGCGGAGGAATGTCGACAGTGAGCACACTCGCGCGGCCGACGTGGCTTCCTTGATGAACAATCACCCGGATTGGCGACCCCACGAGCGATAGCAAACGGAGATATCCGCCGAAAGCCGCGGCGGCTGAACCGGTTGCCGGATCCTCAGTGATGGTTCCGACGGGGAACAGGTTGCGCGAGTCGAACGCTCCGCTACCGATCTCATAGAGCGTCGTGACGGTGCCCGCCCAGCCTTGGGCATCCATCAACGCGCGCATGGCATCAGGGTCGAAAGCGAACGAGTCAAAGGTGCTCCGTTCGGCGAAGACGAGAATGGGGTGCCAGTTTCCGGCAAAAGCGACCATCGGAGGGTAGCCCGGGTGCAGTGCACTTTGGCCCACGCCGAGCAGTCCGAGCAGGGAGTCCAAAACACCATCAGGGAACTCGGCGACCCGGGGTTCCACGCTCGTGAAGCTTGCCGTGACGGCAGTGCCATGCGGTGCCGTCTCAATCGCAACGGGCCCTACCTCCGTATCGAATACAAAGGTTCCCGCGCCATCACGCGCTGACTGCGCGACAGCCAGAGCGATAGTGGCATGGCCGCAAAACGGCACTTCAGCGATGGGGGAGAAGTACCGCACACGGTTTCGGCGGGCGTCCGCGTTAACGCTCTTCCCGGTCACATAGACCGTTTCCGCATAACCGATCTCGGCCGCGATGGCCTGCATCCGGGTGTCGTCGAGGCCGGTTGCGTCCAGGACTACTCCTGCCGGATTTCCTCCGTCGGGAGTGGAGGTAAAGGCGGCATAGCGCAATACATCAGGGGTCTGTTCCATCCGGTTATCGTGGCACGGAAGTCGCCGTCATGCTCGAACAGCATTTGCCCTGTTTGGAGTTCGACGGCGGTACCGGGCCGAGAGCGTGATGGCTTGGGAGAATGAGGGAACGTATCGTGGATCCAGAAGGGGTCCGCAGCCGTTGTTAGACGGGGTGAAACGACATGAAGTTGACGACCACGACCAACGTCTCAGTGGACGGCGTGATGCAGGGGTTGGGCGGCCGGGACGAAGATCGCAGAGGAGGCTTTGACCGCGGGGGATGGGCAATACCGCTTATCGACACCGAAACCGGTGACTATCTCAGCGCCGTCTATGGCGGCGCGTCCGCGTTCCTCATCGGCCGGCGGACCTACGAGATTTTCGCCCCCTACTGGGGAGCGATGATCGATCCGGGCACGAACCCAATCGCGGCCGCGTTGAACAGCCGGCCCAAGTACGTGGCGTCGACCAGCCTCACCGATCCGCAATGGGCGGGCACAACTGTCCTGCCCGGCGACCTCGCCACGGCCATCGGCGAGCTGAAGGCGCATCACGACGGCGACCTGCTGGTCCCGGGCAGCGGCGTCCTCGTCCGATGGCTGCTCGCCAACAACCTGGTCGACCAGCTCGATCTGCTCACATATCCCGTGGTCGTCGGCCAGGGCACACGGTTATTCCCCGAATCCGGTCCAGACCTAGCGCTCGAGCTGGTCAACTCACGGACGACGCCCCGGGGCATCACCATCCAGACTTATCGGCCGGCTGGGCGTCCGGAGTACGCAACGTCCACGGTCGACCCGGAGGATGTGTTCTAGCTATTGCGTGGCCGGGATCACTTGGTGGGCAGTCCAGCCCGATTATGGGGGATTCGACGTTCCAAGCTATAGGTGGGAACAGGTTCCGTCTCTACTTGGCGAAAATCTCCTTGACCTGCTCGCGTGGTGGAGCATGCGCAACAGTCCACGGGCCAAGACGGATTATGCGCAACAGTCCACGACCATGGTCATCCGAGGGCGGGTTAGAGGCTGATGATTGATTCATCTGATGAGATACGCAGATTATTACTGGTAACCGTGCATATTCGATCCTGAACTATTCTGCCCAGCTCCGGCTAAGCGCTGGTGGGTATCTGTCGATGCTCAAGACCTTCGGAACTAGTCGGCAGAGAGACTTTCGGGTTTTGCCCAACGTTCGCCATTCGGTAACGGGACGAGCTTCCTAACAGCGTCGTTCTTGCGCTTGCTCCCCAGTCCCGCCCTGAGTTCTTGAAGCCCTGGGTGGCCAGCCAATACTCCTACGTCCTCCGGCTGCAGATGTGCCATATCGACAACCCCGACCCGTCGGAGCGAACGGGCTGTCAGCAGAGGCGACAAATCGGTGAGACCCTTCATGGTCTCAAGCCAGACTGTCTCTAGGTGCGTGAGTCGCGAGAGATCGGGAAGTTGCGTGACCTGTTTCAGGGATTGAAGGAAGAGATAGCTGAGGTCTTCCAGCTGAGCTACGGGGGAGAGGTCGTGCAGGCCCCGTACCATCCAAAGCTCCAGATAGTCGAGTTTGCCGATGGTGGGTAGGAGTGCCAAATCGCGAGTGCCACCCAGTTTGAGGTCGAGCGCCCGGAGTTGCCTAAGAGGCTGCAAAATGGATAAATCTGCCAGCGTAATGGACCGGAGGGTGACGCTTCGTAGGCTCCTTAGCTCGGAGATCGTTTCGATGTCTTTTGTCTGTCCCTCCAGATAGAGGCGGCGGAGGCTAGTGAAGCGACCCAAGGGTTTGAGCGACAGCTTCTTTTTCGTCTGCCCGAGTCCAATCATCGAGGCCGATTCGGGAAGGTAGCCCAGACCATCTATTGACTCAAGTGAGTGGTAGAGCGTGTCTGCGGAGAACTTGTGGAGCGCGGGAAAAAATCGAAGAAAATCCAGGTCACGGATGGAGCCATCGTAGGAGGCGTACGCTCGTAGGGTGACTGAGGGATACTGCGCGATCCATTCGGAAAGCCGCCTATAGTCGCTCTCCGTTAGCGCCTTGCCGAACTGTACTGTATGACAACGCGGGTCGAGCGGTCGCAGCATGTGGGCTGTGATTGGGGACTCGATGACACGAAAGAACGGATAGTCGCCGCCAAGGACGTTTTCAGTCACCCGGTTCCCCTCCTTCGGTAATTTCACACTCTAATGACCCTTAGTGACTTGCCAGGCCCTGCATGCGATTGAAGACCCACGGACACCATAGTGCCAGAGCTGCCCCAGCGCGTGGCAGGAATCAGTGTCCGCGCGGCGCGTAGCGGGACCACGGATCCGCGGCCGCGGTGGCGTGCTTTTGGGTGACTTGGTAGCTGTATCCGAGCATTTCTGCGACGAGTGGGGCCGGAACCTCGGCGACCAGTCCGCGGAGGGAGGCGTTGCGGGCTCCCCGGACGTTGATGCCTACTTCCCGGAGGCGTTCCATGAGCGTGTTCGGGTGGATGTGTTGCCCGGGACGGTAGCCAGGAAACAACCACTCGCTGCCGGTGCTGCTCCCGGTTCGCATGTTCGGACGTGAGGCCAGATGTTGTGTGAGTAGTGACGCGAAGGGCTCGGGGACGGGTGCGGGGTCGCCTTCGCCGAGTGACAGTCGCAATCCGTCGGGTGTGATGATCACGTCGGTGCTCTTCATCGCGGCAATCTTCACGACTGGCTGGGCGTAAAGCAGCAGGAACGTGGCGGCGACCCGATAGGCGAGTGTATCGACGTCGTCTGTGAGGCATGCCTTGAGCATGGAGAGTCTCTGGTCCTGGCTTAGGAGGGGGACGGTCCGGGCTTGCCGGTGTCCGATGGCGATGTTGGTGCAGGTCCGGTTCCTGACAGCCCAGACGAAGAATGTTCGGATGGCGTGCCTGGTGGTGGGGCCGTCGGCAAGCCAGGCGTCGACGTCGGCTTGGACGCAGGAAGCAACCGCCCGCCCGTGGGTGGTTTTGAGCCAGGTGAGGAACTTGATGGTTTCGGTGATTTTCCTGCTTGGCACTGTGCACGGGACCGCGGGTGGGTTTCCCGTCCCCGGAGAGGCTGCGGATGCGACGTAGGTGGTGCCAGCGGGCGAAGGATTCGACGGGCCGGCGGATCTCGGGGTCCTCGATGTCCTCGAGCTTGCTGGCCAGCCACCGTTCGAAGAGCGCGAGGTAGTGGTCGCGGTTCGGGAGCAGTTTGTGGTGGGTGAGCAGGCTGCGTAGGTGTTCCACCCGCTTGCTGTTCGGTTCTTCATCCAGCGCCTCGTGGTTGAGAGGAACTTTGCCGGTGGCAATCCGTCCGAGGAGGTCTCTGACGCCGGCGTCGCGAAGCCAGGTCAGGATGCTTTCGGGGCGTTCGGCTTCGCAGAGGGCAGTGAGCAATTTCTCCGCCGCCGTCTTGGCCTCCGCACTTCTCTGTTCAATGCGGAGCAGCACCGTGAGGTCGTCCCGCAGCGAGCAGCGGGCGCATCTGTCTTGGCGATAGTGCTCGGTTTCGGTGCCGCAGCGCGAGCAGTGGTAGTCCTGGGTGATGCCCGCGCAATCGACACAGATGGGATTGTTGCCATGGGCAAGGGCTCGTCCGGGGAGCATGCGGTCCATGCCGCATCCAGGGCACGACCCGTGCGTGCGCATGGCAACCGTGAAGCAGGTCCCGCAGATCCTGCCTTCGGGCCAACTGGCGCGGTGTTTGCCGGCCATCCTTGAGCACCGGTCACACGTGAAGGTCCCTGCGCTGCGAGGGCGGCCCCGCACGATAGGGCGCGGCGTGATGTCAGCCGTCATCGCGGATCACTCTGGCGCGTTTGGGCCGGATGGTCTTGTTCAGGTCCACGACATTGGCGTTAGAGGCGATCTTGCGGACTTTCGCATCCGCGGCCGTGACGGTGATGAGGTCTTCGGGGCCGCAGGCGAAGATGTCGCAGAGGGCCGAGACCATCATCAGGGACACGCGTTCTGGTCGTTGCGTGACGAGCCGGTAAACCTGTGAGGCCGAGAGTTCGATCCCGCGTTCCTTCAATAAGGGGCTCAGGTCGGTGCTGTTGTGCATGCCGCGGGCCGCCATGAGTTCGGCAAGCCGCCACCGGTAGTCGATCTCTCGTTTCATGAGGACTAGTCTTCCATTCCGCCCAGCGCGGCCCTGACGGTCGAGTCAAGGGCGCGGCGCAGGGTTTTGACCCGGATGTCACTCGACACGGACGTGTAGAGGGCCGTGGTCGAGGCATGTTCATGCCCGGCCTGGTGCTGGACGAACAAGGCGTCCATGCCGGACTCGATCAGGTGGGTGATGTAGGAACGGCGCAGCGAGTGGATGTCCAGCCCGGGGGAGAGGCACAGGTCCTCGCAATACCGGTTGAAGCGGCGGTTTAACGCGGCTTCGGAAACCAGCGTGCCGCGCTCGGAAGGGAACAGGTCCGGCCCGTCCGTCATATGGGGGTGCCCGCGTTCGAGCCAGTCGGCCACGATCTCCGTCGACCAGTCGAATACCGTCAGGACGCTCCGGCGCTTCGGGGGAGACCCCTTCATGGCCTTTCCGTACCGGACCTGAAGCACGCCGTATTTGCCGAACTCACGGGCGTGCGGATTCCTGCCGAAGTCCACCGTCTGCAGGTGGCGGACCTCATTGCGGCGCAGACCCCAGCAATAGGCCACTTTGAACAGGACCGCGTCACGGTAAGCCGGCAGCCAACCCTTGCGGCCCAGCGAGGCGATCCGGTCGACCTCATCATCGGCCCGGTCAAAGAAATCCTGGAGCTCCCGCTGCGTGAACGGACGGCGCTTGGGGGAGGACTCGCCGGCTTGGGCGTGGACGGCTGTGTTCCAGTCAAAGCAGACCTGGACTGGATGGGTCCCGAAATGCTGTTCGCAGACACTGTCCCAGCCGTACTCCGGGGAAGCCAAGTACGCGCAGAACGCCCTCAGTGCGGCCTGATAGGAGCGGATCGTCGATTGGGCTGCGTGCTTCACACTGCGAAGATCCCCGAAGAATTCGTCGACATGGGCCGGCGTCCAGTGCCAGGGATACTCGTTCGTCGACTCCTGGAAGCGCGTCACGAGCCGTTCCCTCGACTCGATGGTGCCGAAGGCCAGGTTCCTGCTCAGCTGCTGGTTACGCCAGCCCGTGAGCATCTGCGTGAACACCTGGTCCTCGGGATGCAGGAACCGCACAGGGCCGAAATCAAGCACACGACCCGCCGCATCAACTGCCACGACAAACCCTTTCTGACATTGCATTGGATGAATGAATCATGCAATGAATGCAGACTCGGCGCAAATCCGCAGGTCAATGGCCCGTCTAGGACAATGCCCTCAGGTCGCGCCGGGTAAAAGGCAACACCCTAGGCGCCCTGAGATCCGCAGCAGAACACGGTATCACCGCAGGTCGGGGAGCATTTCCGGCATCCAGGCGATCCGCGCAGGAAGAGGTGGGCGAAAGAAGGGTGATCATGCATCAGATGCAATAATCACGGGTTTACTTTACATAATGTAGATTATCGGCGTTCAAAGTACGGGAGTAGAAGTAGCTTCGGGGCTTGCGGCGCCGAGGGTGATTTCTCGATCGCTTCGCTCGGATACCGAGTTGTCATGTGTCACGATGATGACGGCTTTGCCAGCCTCAGCCAAAGTTCTGGTGAGGCCAAGGACATGGTCTCGGTTTACGGCGTCGAGGGATCCTGTCGGTTCGTCGGCGAGAATCATCTGACAGGGTTTGAGGATTAGTCTGGCAATGGCGAGACGCTGCTGTTCTCCGCCTGAGAGTTCGTAGACCTTGCGATTCGGGTCAAGGTCCAGGCCTACCCGCTCCATCGCGCTCGCCCGGGACTCGCTTTTTTCCTTGGCCGTACCCGGGGTGTAAGTCTGTGCGATCTTGAGGTTTTCGGTCACGGTCTCGTTGTCGATGAGGGCATAGTTCTGAAAGAGATATCCAAGGCGCAGCCTCAGGAGCATGCGTGCATTGCGGCTACCTGGGCGCGGGGCCCGGCGGCCAAATAACTTGATCTCACCCTTGTCAGGGTGGTCAAGCAGGCCAAGCAGGTTAAGGACGGTTGTCTTCCCGCTCCCGCTCGGACCTGTAAGGGCGACGATTTCGCCCCCGTGCACCTTCAGACTCAGGTCCGAGATGACTTCATGGCCGCGAAAGCCTTTGTGTACGTTCAGGAGTTCGCAAACGACGTCAGACATTAGAGCTCCCCTTTCAGGATGTTGGGAGTACGCCGCCGTTCCGTGAGCCACAGGACGCCGACAGCGGCCAGGCCCTGGACAGCGCTGATGGCCAAGGCCGCGGTGAGCGTGGAAAGCGGCCCGGTATCGTCATAGGAGAACGGCCGGAAACCGGCCAATACCAGCCCGGAACCGAGCCCGCCCTGGACAGCCCACACAATTGCTCCAAGCTTGATGAATTCGCGGTAGCGCCGTACCGTCGACAGTCCGAACAGGCCACGGACAATGATCTTGCGCGCGAAACGCTCAAACGCGATCGTCAGTGTCTGCGCGGTGATGATCACGAGCAGAACCACCAGCGCGGCGAGCACAATCGTGGTGTTGCGGAGGCTCTCCTGGAGGTGGCCGATCCTGGCGAGCTGATATTCGTTCATGGTCACAAGGTGACGGAGGTTGTCGCCCAAGCTCAATCGTTTTAGCAGTGGCTGGAGGGCGGTGATTGTGGCCTGGGAGCTCCCTTCTTCGAGTCGGACCTTTAGTCCAGCGCTGGCGTCGCCCGTGACGGCGTTGAGCCGGTCCACGCCCAGGCTGTTGGCTCGGGTCATGACTTCAACGATGGGGTCCTCCACCAAGCCGCCGGAAGATGCGGCGACGTCGGGGTTGAAGGTGAAAATCTGCTGGCGGTTCTCCGTCCAGATGATCCGCACGCGGAGATCCCGCCGTGTGGAGCTGACGTCGCGGTGAAAGATCGCCTTCTCTGCGGAGGGTGCGCTGTCGCGTTCGGCCTGGAAGTAGGCAGCGATGTCTTGTTGCTGGGAACGGAACCGCTCCGGCACGAGCAAGATCCACGATGATTCACTCTCATCGACCGTGACCGGCCGGCCATCTGTGTCACGGATCGGGTACGCGTGGAGGTAGGCAGGGTTTACCTGTATCGATCGGTATTGGCCGGCCGGTCGACTTTGCTGGACACCTGTCTCTGAGAAAGCCCCGGCGTAGACATACAAGGCACCGCGGGCACTGAGTGCGTCATAGAGGTCTGTGGCTTGAACGACGGATGAGCCGGGCTGCCCCGTCTGCAGGTCCACTGCGTCGTTCCCATTGCTCATCGGAGCGAAAACGCCGTATCCGGTGGTCGAGGTCCAGTGGCGCAGGTTGTCGCGTTCGTGGTTGATCACATCCACGTTTGACCACGCGCCCGCAGCGACCACCACGAGCGCAGCCGAAATTGCAACGGACAGAACGATTCCTGAGCCAAACAAAGCTCCGGTGTCACGTCGGTTCTTCAACGCGTCCGAAATTCGCATCGTTGCCACGTACGGTATGGTCAGCAGGCTGGCAGCGGCGATCAAGACCAAGGCAGCTGCCTGGTCGAGAACCACAACAGCTACGAACCTTGCGTCCGCTCCCGGAAGAAGTGCCGAGAGGGAAACACAAGCGACGCCGGAAGCAGCACCGACAATCATTACCGGGCGCCCCGTGATCGTCCACCATGCCCTGGTCGCACCATAGCCAAACAAGCGCAACGCGCCGGCTCTCTTTGCCTCATACAGCTGCAGATAGACAGCAAGCACAGCGGTGAGGAGAAGGCCGGCGGCAACCGCGAGTTGCAAGTAGAGCGGCGGGACATTTGTGGGGACAACCAACTGCTGATTCGGTGCGCGCAAATCCGACGCCACGAAGGTCCGCCCGGCAACGTGAGCGGTGAGTGACGCAGCCGCTGCATCAACAAAGCCTGCGCACCCTGCCGGCCCGCACTCGGAGTAGTAGGTTCCCGGCGCAGGCAGTGTGTCGAACGCTGCCCGTAATGGACGGAAAGAGAAACGCTCCCCCTCCCCCAGGACACGCAGAACACCGACCGTGTTCGGGCTGGTGTCTGTCGAGGCGACCGAAGCGTCGCCTTCCTGCGACTCTTGGACTGTGAGGAATCTCCCTGATGAGAGATTTGCAGCGTCAAAGACGCGAGTATCGGACCGGGTCAAGAGCACGTAATGAGTCACGAACGCACGGTCGTTTTCATCCACCCCGACCACAGTCCTGAAAACGTTGCTGCGGGTGGCTTCTGCTGCACTTCGCAGCGCAGACAGCACTGCATCAGGATCCGTTGCATCGCTCGGGACTGAAAACGCCTGTCCGGCATCAGCTGCCGACCGCGCCACAGCCGTGCGTTGTCCGTTGATTCCGTTGACGAAGCTCGCTCCAAACGTTGCAGCGCACACTGCGATCACCAGTCCCAGCAGTATGTGTTTCATCGGCTTACCACCCCTTCAGCTTGTCGACATTTCCGCTTGCCGCGCACAAACAAGCGGGCCGGCGGGCCCAAACGGGACCCGCCGACCGACAGCCGCTCTGACGGCACGCGCAAATTGGGATGGCTGCTGCTCAGTAGGTATTCCAGTATTGGGCGGCGTTCTCGCCTACGCCGCACTGGGTATTCGCTTTAGCCCAGTTATTGGCGGTTGCGTAGACCTTGACGGTGTTCGGGCCGCCGATAGCCGTAGCTGAGTGGTAGGCGGCCGGATGAACGTAGTGAGACCAGACGTTCTTGAACCATGGTGGTTGGAACGCGGTCCCATAACTCCAGGTGCCGCCACCGACGTTAGTGATCGTTCCCGCCAACGCAGGAGCCGCGGCCCCGACCGTCAACAAACCGACCAAGACTCCCCCGGCGAGCAGACGCTTAACTTTCATGACAATCCCCATTCTTCTAGCGGCCAAAGTTGGCCCTTGCGGAGAGACGATTCGCCTCTACCGATGGATGGGCCCCAAAGTAGAAAGGACCACCCCCGCTTGCCCTTCAGCCGCTCGAAGGAACGATCAAATGAGCTGCTACTAGAACTAGTGGCCCGTCGCCTCGATTTATGGCGCAGAAGCTCCGAGAAATCAATGCCATTTTTCAACTCCGCCTGGACGCTTCAACTGTCAAATTCTGGACAGTTGACGGCGCTGAAGACGTCCCGCTCAAGCCCGAAAGCTTGAACGAAGCCCTTCTCTGACGAACTGCGATTTGTCCGGCTCTCTACTAACAGGACCACCCGAAGCGTGGTCATCGCGCGTATGGACGCGGTTGAAGAGAGGGGAACATAAGTGAGTCAAAGTGGATTCAATCGGGACACCTGCAAACCGTCGGTACAGGCAAAGGGCTGGCAGGCGTTCGCCAAGACAAGGCCTCTGGCAGCGACAGCCGCCCTGGTCCTTTCTGCTGTCGGGACCGGCAGTGTCTTGGCCGCGCCTGCTGCACAAGCCGCAACTGACCTGCCGGGCATGCACCAATCGGGCATCACCGTCCAGGCTCCGCCGCCTCGGGCGTTTGGAGACTGGTCGATGTGGCTGGGATCGCTGAACCTGAACGGTGCCGACGGGGGCCCCACGGCATTCTGCTTCGATGTCGGGATTCCGGCCGGCCCAGCCGGATCCGGAGCGGTGGGTTCCCTGGGCAACCCACAGCTTAACTACGCGATCCAGAAGTACCAGGGTGACCCTGCCAACCATGCCGCTTTGGCGTACCTCGCGCACGAGCTCGCGGATCCGAGGTTCAACGTGCCGTGGAACGGCATTGGCGCTCCCTACCCTAACCTTCGGGATTCATCTGACCCGCAAATGCCCGGTGTCCGTGCCCGGGCCGCGGCGATGCTCGCCGATGCCCAGGCCAATTCCGGTCCGTATTCCACGCAACCTAAACTCTCGATGGACGCTAACGGTCGCGGCGGCACGATCACCTCGACAGAGCTGGTATCCGCGGCCGGGAACAGGCTGAGCGGCTTCTCGGCCCGCGCCGTCCTGAACGGCCCCGCCGTGTGGGCAGGAACGAACTCCCAGGCAGTCAACCTCCATACCGGAGATCAGCTCGGCTTCGCGGCTACCGGAAACGGAACCGTGTCCGTAACGCTGACGATCGACGCCCCCGGGGTGTCGGCCACAACCTATTCGGTGAAGGGGTTCCAGAACCTTCTCGTTGCCGGCGGCGCTCAACCCGTCGCGGGAACGTCAGCCGACGCCAAGGTGATCTTCGATTTCCAACCTGAAGCAACGTCGACAGCCAGCCGGTTTGTGGAAGGCGGCCAGCCTCTGGTGGACGTCCTGCACGTGAAGACGTCCACGGGAAAGGCCAATGACTGGGCGTTCGTGAATGGCAGCAACGTTCCGGCCCGATTCAACATCGACTGGTACTACAGCCCGGTCAAACTCGCCCCGACTGCCAAGATTCCGGCAGCTGTCGTGAAGGTTGCTTCCGGAACGGGCACGGCAACGGGACCGGGCGACGTCACGGTGACCGCGGACAAAAAGGCGGACAAAGCAGGCTACTACTACCCGGTGGCCCGCTTCTCAAAGGGCGCCCAGCCCGCCGAGCTGCAGCAATACTTCCGTGCCGACTGGACGGCAGGGTTCAACGATCCGAATGAGGAGACGATCCAGAAGTACCAACCCGAGGTGGTAACCAAGGCATCGGCCATTGAAAACGGCAAGGTCTACGACGTCATCACCCTGACCGGCAACGAGCCCAGCAAAGAACTCTCCGTGACAACGGATCTGGTTCTGACCTCCGCCGCCCCGATTGCCGGCGGCACCGACACGGCGCCCGCTGATGCCGAGGTCATCAGTACCACCACCACGAAGGTCACCGGCAACGGCGAGTTCAAGACCGCGCCCGTCGAAGTTCCGTGGGAGAAGATCGTCGCCGAGAAGTGGGCAAAGGGCCTGAAAGCCAACCTGTACTTCTCCGAAAAGATCGACGGCACCGAGTCCACCAAGCCGTGGGACGGCAAGGAACTGCTGCCCGACGAAACCGTTCTAGTCGAGAAGCCTTCGATTGTCACCAAGGCCTCCGAGAGCGGGGGCGTGCCTCTCGTCGCTCACGACATCGGAATTGTCTCCGGCACCGTCCCTTCCGGCGCCGGCATCAAGGTCACCACGAAAGTGAGCCAGTACAAGTTTGACGACTCAACGGACGGCTCCGCCCAGGCCGTCTGCACCAACCCGGCGTGGACCTCCACGGAACAAGACGTCACCGCAGCCGGTGAAATCACCTACCCGAGCCACACCATCGCCCACAAAGGCACCTACGGGTACGTCGAGGAACTTACGCTGACCATCGACAAGGGCCACGGCAAGGAACCATTCACCGCGCAGTTGCACAAGGGCAACTGCGGCGAAAAGAACGAGACCGTGATCGCCTTCCCCGAAGCAGCCACCGTTACCCCGGGCAAGCCGGCCCTGATGGTCAACACCGGATTCGCTCCCACAACCGGCACGGCAGAGGAAGCCGGGCCGAGCATACCCCTGCTCATCACAGGCGCCATCAGTTTCGCATTGGCTCTCCTCGCCGGTGCAGGGCTGTTCTACCGCAAACGTTTCGCCGACCAAGGAGTTGACGCGGGCAAAGTCCACGCGGAGGAACACGCCGACTAGAACGCCGACCGCGCACCACCAAATAGATGCGGGGCACCCGGATCCAGCCATCCCGGCAGACCGGGCCGGGTGCCCCGCCCCACACCAAGGAACGTCCGATGACCGGAACCCGCAACTATCCCGGCGACCAGCAGTACCGCATTGCAGCGACTATCGTCGTCATTTGTGGCCTGGCCGGGGCCGGCGCTGGCGCCTTGGCCTTCACATCATGGCCCGCTCCCCCAACGGCCCAGCTGGCACCAGTCCTGGCTCCGTTTGTGGCCGCAGGACCGGACATATACACAGGGCCAACCGAGGTCCCCAGCCTTCCGCCTGACACGCTCTCCATCCCCGGCGTGGACCTCAAAGTAGGTCTCGTGGACGAAGGTCGTGACGAGTCCGGCTACCTGGTGATCCCGGAATCCTCCAAGGCCGCCCGCTACACAGGGTCCGCGGCTGTCTGTGCCGCGAAGGGATCGACCCTGCTGGCCGGGCACGTGAACTCCCCGGATGGCTCGCTGGCGCCCATGGCTTCCCTCGTCCAAGTGACCAAGGGCATGCCGCTCTATGTATCCGACAAGTCCGGGGTCACCTGCCGGTACAAGATCACCAGCCTGGAATCGCTGGCCAAGACGTCCCTGCCCCCGGATTACTTTGCCACTGAGGGCCCACCCTTACTGCGGGTAGTCACCTGTGATCTTGACAGCCCTTTCGTCCCGATTGCCGGGCACGCCCAGTTCGCCAACAACACCGTGGCCACGGCAATCCCCTGGCCATGACTCACTTCACCGGTCCAGAGCGGGTTGCGTGCCTCACGCAGGGATATCCAGCCGGGAATGAACTATGGGTGGCGAGTAGGTTCTGGTTCGGGTCTTCTTGGGCCTTGCCTTGCTCCAGACCAGCGATGCCAACGCCTCCTGGACCCCGGGAAGTGCAAGAGCATTGGCTGGAGAGATTCCGTGGAGGCGGCCCCAAAGGTATCCGCGTTCGCTGCATACGAAGTCCACAAGTGCCGTCTTATGGCCCTTGGGCACGCAGCTCAACGCCCTGTTCGTTTCCAGCCGGGACATCGCGGCCCGCGGCTCTGGGCCGAATCCGGCCTCCTCGATGTGCCGGGCTGCTCGATGCTCGATCACCTGCAGACCCTGCTCTGCGAGGTCGCGATCCCAGCCGGCCCTGATCAACAACGTCCTCAGTTCCTCCCACAGGGGCGACGAACCGGCGGGCAGTGGCACCATGGCGAGAGGAATCTGAGGCCACTCGCATTCGTAGCCGTACAGCGATACCAGCGGCGCCCCCTCCCCCAGGCCGTGGTTCTCCTTGACCTCCGCCCAAACGCCGTCCCGCACATCACGCTCCGAGAGCCAATGGCGTTGGGTGATAGTCAAGGTTCGGAGCCCGTTCCGGACAACCGCAAGCAGCCATGCGCAGGCCGGGACGTCAGCAGGGATCCCGCTGTCGCAAAGAACTTCCGTGGCGTAGAACAGTGCATCTTCGGGGTCAATCGAGGGGAACTCGTGCTGAAAACGGGACAATAGCGCCGGCAGAAATGAACCGAACAACTCCCGGGTCGCTGAACCGTTTTGGCCTTCCCTCCGCCATCTTGCTACCAGGTCCACCAAAAAGGCGTCGCGTTCGGTTGACATCGAAAGCTTCCCTCGAGTTTCTGGACTCACGCCGCGACACCCCACTGCCTCGCAACGTCGCTCATCAGTTCCGTGGCGGCATGGAACTGGGCGGCCAGCCGGCGCCGTCGTGCGGGATCGGCCTCGGGCAGTCGCCGGACGACAAGCTCTGAGGTCCCCAGATTCCGGATGGAATCCATCAGCTCCCGAAGCTGGAGCTCCGCCAGCACGGCGGCGTCGGAAGGACCGTGATCCACGCCCAAAGCGCCGACATCCGCGAGGAACCCCTCCACATCGAAGATTCCCTCATTGGAATCAGAGTTGGAATCAGAGTCGGAATCAGGGTGAACCAGTTCACCTGCAATCACATTCATTGGTACTACGGGTGCGCTGCGGCGCAATTTGCCGTCCAGTGACAATCTCACGGACGGCAGCGTTCCGCCCTCTGCAACGCCCTTCGCGAGCAACGTTTTCACGGTCTCATGGGACACACCCAGGACCGGTGCGATGGCACGCAGCGACAAGTTTCCGGCCGCCAACTCCATCGCGACACTCACCCGGGCATTGCCTCCGAGGCCCGGGAGGACCAACCGCTCAGCCTCCACCAACTCCGCCCACGTATTCAGGCCAAAGGCCTTCCACGCCCTCGCCGCATACAGCTCCAAAGCGAGCTTCACGACTTGGCCGAGCAAGCGGTCAACCAGACCAATTTGGCGGTCAAGCTCAGCCAAACGCAGGCGCAACCGGTTCACCTTGACGCGCGCACCCCCGACGTCCAGCTCCCGCTGCATACCTGCGCACCTCCCCAAAAGTACTAAGGGCCACCCTGTTTGCCGTCCCGCCGATCGGTGAAACGGTCAAATGAGCTGCTATTAGAACTAGTGGTTCGTTTCTTCAATTTGTGTCGCAGAAGCCATTGGGCCCTGAACGCGGTTGAGTCCGCGGCTCCCGCGGGAAAGCAGCGGAGTCGCTCAAAAACGTCCGCATTTCCACGCTCTGCCATTGTCAACGGCATCTTCGTCGCCAACAATGAAGCATGCCGGTCTACGTGAGGTCTCTGGAAACTGCCGTACCGCCCACAGTGCTTGTGCAACCACAGGCGCGCGACGTTTTTGCATCCCAACCCGGCCTGACACGGCTTGGATCCCGGCTGGTGCGAACCTGCTTTGATTCAGCTGCCATCGATACCCGCTTCACTGCCGTCGCCGAGTTGTCCCTTGATAATCACTCCGAGAATCCGTCGTTCTTTGATCCTGCCACGGGCCGTGTGCTTAGCCCCAGCACAAAGGTCCGCAACGAAATCTTCGCGCTCGAAGCCACCAAATTGTTCATTGAGGCCGCCAAAGCCGCGGTCGGGAAATGTCCCGACATTGATTTGCTTGACATAACTCATGTCATCACGGTCTCCTGCACCGGATTCTTCAATCCCGGCCCTGACTACAAAGTAGTCCGGGCCCTCGGACTCAGCCCGGCCGTGCAGCGCTATCACCTTGGCTTCATGGGTTGCTACGCTGCGTTCCCCGCCCTCCGTGCAGCCCGGCAGTTCTGCCAGGCTGATCCCGATGCCGTCGTCCTGGTTATCTGCGTGGAGCTTTGTTCGCTCCACGTCCGGACCTCAAATGACCCGGACACCATCATGGGATCGGCGATCTTCGCGGACGGTGCGGCGGCCGCCGTCGTGACTTCCCGTGAACCCGAGGGCCCGGACCCGGCGATCAGGCTTGATCACTTCGAGACGGTCCTGACGCCCGTCGGCGAAGAAGCCATGGCCTGGAATATCGGCGATGAAGGCTTCGAGATGGTCCTTGGCACGTATGTGCCGCACATCATCGAGGAACACATCACCGGCGCGCTTGAGCCGCTGCTGGCCCGGGACCCGTCCTTGGCGGGGCTCCCCTACCGGGACATCACGCATTGGGCCATCCATCCCGGCGGCCGCAGCATTCTCGACAAAGTCGAGTCGAAACTTGAACTCACCGAAGAACAGATGATTCCCGCGCGCGAAGTCCTTCGCGAGTACGGCAACATGAGCAGCGCCACCGTACTCTTCGTCCTGAAACACATTCTGGGTCAAACTCCGGCCGAGCGGGAGGAACGCATCTGCTCCATGGCATTCGGCCCGGGCCTCACGGTGGAGACGGGGCTGTTCACCCGGGTCTCCCCGGCTCTGTGATGCCGGGCCTGTGATGCCTGCCCTTCCCCGCCCGGGCAGCTTTCTCGACGCGCGGGATGAAGCCGCAGTGGAAGACATGGACCGCCCCGACTGCGAGCTTGACCGGCTCAACAGGAGTTACGCGCGGTTTCCGATCGTCAACGCTGTGGTGTCCGGCTGGCGGGATACCTACAAATCATGGATCAAGCCATTGCTCACGACGGCGGCCTCCACGACGGTCCTTGACATCGGCTGCGGTGGTGGAGACGTCGCCCGTAGCCTCGCGCGCCGGGCCGCCGCCGACGGTTACCGACTGGAAGTCACCGGAATCGACCCGGATGAGCGCGCCTTCCGTTTCGCGAACTCTGCCCCTCCCGTGGAAGGCGTCAGCTACAGAAAAGCCCTCAGCTCAGAGCTCGTGGCAGAAGGGCGCACGTTCGACGTCGTCGTTTCCAACCATGTCCTGCACCACTTGACCGCCCCGGAATTCGCCCTGTTCCTTCGCGATTCCGAACAGCTTTGCAGCCGGCTCGCCCTGCACAACGACCTCAGCCGCAGCCGCGTCGCGTACGCACTTTTCTGGGCGGGATCATGGCCCCTCGGCATTGGATCCTATATCCACGGTGACGGCCTCACCTCGATCAGGAGGAGCTACACGGCAGCAGAACTGCGCGCAGCGGCTCCTCTCGCCTGGACGGTTGAACCAAGCGGCTTGTGGCACAACCTGCTGGTCTACCGGCGCGGCGGGGTCCCCGATGTTTGACGTCGTGGTGGTCGGAGCCGGGCCGGTCGGACTGTTCATGGCAGCCTTGCTGATGCAGAAGGGGCACCGCGTCGCAGTACTGGAAAGACGCGCGACATCGGGTAGCCAGACCCGCGCCATAGGCATCCATCCGCCCGCCCTGGCAGCTTTGGACGCAGTCGGTGCCGCCCATCCCCTGGTCTCCTCAGGGGTCCGGATCACCCACGGAGCCGCGTACAGCGGCGGCAGGAAAGTAGCCGACATGGACTTCGCCCGCCCCTCGGCTGAGTACCCTTTCATCCTTTCCGTTCCGCAATATCTCACCACCCACGCCCTTGAATCGCGGGTGACCGACCTCGATCCAGGCGCCCTTCACCGCGGTGTGCAGGTCGAGGAAGTCGTCGACGACGGCGGGCGCCTGCGTCTGCGGGGACAGCACCAGGGGGCTCCAGCGGAGTTTCTGGGCCGCTTCGTGGTGGCGGCCGACGGTGTCCATTCGGCAGTGCGCGAAGGACTGGGACTGGAGCCACGCCTGCGCACGTATCCCGACTACTACGTGATGGGCGATTTCCGGGATGAATCGATGTACGGCAACAACGCTGTTCTTTTCCTTGAGCCGGGAGGAATAGTGGAGTCCTTTCCCTTGCCGGGCGGGATCCGCCGCTGGGTAGTCCGGCTTGGCGCCCCGTGCCAGGAACCCACTCCCCATGCGCTCGCCGCCCTCATCAAGAAGCGGAGCGGCAGCGCGGTGGACTCCGCAAGCAATACGATGATCAGCACCTTCGGCGTCACCTCACGGCTGGTCTCCCGGATGGTCCACGGACGGGTCGCCCTCCTTGGAGACGCGGCCCACGAGATCAGCCCGATCGGTGGTCAAGGAATGAACCTGGGCTGGTTGGACGCCGTTGCCTTGGCGCCGATCGTCAGCGAAGCATTGCGGACATCCGCGGGACGCCCTGCCGGCAAGGAACTCGCGGGCTTCGAGCGGGACCGTCAGCGTGCGGCGAAGAAAGCCATCCGGCAGGCCAGTCTGAACATGGCGCTGGGCCGACCCTTGCCCCCGAAGGTCCTCAGCGCACGGAACGCCCTGATCGGCCGGGCCATTACCTTGCCGATGTTCTCAGAGCTTGTCGCCCGGCGATTCACGATGCACTGACACTAAGCTCAATCCATGGACTTTGAGACCCGACCCCTGCCTGCCGGCCTGGACACGACGTTTACTGCCTCGCAAATCCGCAGCGCAGTTCAGGACATACTTGGTCTCGACGGCCTCCCGCCTATCGTGCAGGTCGGTCATCCTGTGCTGCGCCAGCACGCCGCGCCCTACGACGGACAGCTCGAGGACACCGAACTGGCGCAGCTGATCGAGCGGATGCGGGACGTCATGCATGCCGCTCCCGGCGTGGGCCTGGCAGCACCGCAGCTCGGAATCCCGCTGCAGCTGGCCGTGCTCGAAGACCGTTTCGATGTTGATCCCGTCGCCTCGGAAATCCGCCAAAGGACGCCGCTGGGCTTCTTCGCGATGCTTAATCCCCGCTACGAACCCGAGGGAACCTCAACGGCGTCGTTCTACGAAGGCTGCCTGTCGATGCGCGGATTCCAGGCCGTGGTCACACGGCACCGCGATGTTCGCCTGCACTACCAGCGTCCTGACGGCAGTGCGGCCTCGGCCGGATTTTCCGGATGGCAGGCCCGGATAGTCCAGCACGAGACCGACCACCTGCACGGCGGACTCTATTTGGACCGCGCCGAGCTGCGATCACTGGCAAACGATGAAGAGTACTCCGCCCATTGGGCGTACCCCGGGATAGATGAGGCACGCCGCGGGCTGGGTTTCCTCAACCCTTAGCTGCACCGGCCTCGCGCGGCGGGTTTGCCGCGGAAGGCAGGTGCTTTGCCCACCACGCGAGGATGTGCTCGAAACGCTGTCGCCTGTGGTGCGGCGTGCCCGAGCGCGATAGTTCGTGGTCTTCACCGGGGAAGAGGAGCAACGCCGCCTCCACGCCCTGCGCCTTGAGCGCGGCAAAGTAGCGCTGTCCCTGTTCAACCGGGCATCGGAGATCGTTTTCGCTGTGGATCACCAGGGTAGGCGTCCGGACTGCGGACACTACGGCCATGGGGCTTTGGGCCGCCATCTGCTCCAGCGAGCCTCCCGTGTATTGGCCGCCGAAAAACCATCCGATATCCGAGGAACCGGCGAAGCTCACCGGGTCAAGGAATCCGCGCTCCACGATCGCAGCCTTGAAGCGGTGATCGTGGCCAATGACCCAGGCAGTCAGATATCCGCCGTAGGACCCGCCCATGATGCCGATCGATTCCCTGTCCATCGCCGGGAAGGCTTCCAGGGCCCCCTCCAGGAAGGTAAGTACATCCGCCATATCCACGGTGCCCATCTTTTCCTTGATGGCACGGCCGTGCGCCTGGCCGTATCCGGCCGATCCCCGCGGGTTGCACATCAGCACGGCGTATCCCGCCTCGGCGTACACCTGGACCTCGTCGAAGAAGGCCGCCGTGTACTGGGCGAAAGGGCCGCCGTGGATCGTGAGAAGAACGGGGTGGGGGCCGGGTCCCTCGGGCAATACGGCCCAGCCGTGGACCGGGTAGCCATCAGCGCCGGTGGCAGTGAACTCATGCGGTTCCAGAATGGTTGCTTCGTCCCGGAGCGCCTTGGTGAAATCAGTGAGCACACGGAGTTCACCCTTCTCCAGAACGCCGAGCTCGCCAACGCTGGAAGCGTCACCGTAAGTGACCGACACCAGGTCCCCTGCCGCGGAAGCGCCGATCACTACCCGAGGCCCCTTTACGAGGATCTCGCTCCCGCCGTCGGCCGTCCATTGGATCAGCTGGACGCTCCCACGGCTCGTGTTGAGCGCGAGCACCCCATCCAGTCCAAAAGCTTCGAGGCGGCCGCCAATGTCCTGGCTTTCGACGTCGCTCAGCATGGTTCCCTTGCCGCCCCCGACCGGCATCGCGTAAAGCGCGGTGTTCCGCCCGACGAAGTCGAGGCCGTCCTCGCCAAGGTCCTGCGCGGTAAAGAAGAGCCACTCACCGTTCGCGGATTCGCGGACTTCCTGGACGGACTGCGGGGCAGCGTCCGGACGCAGTGCCGTGACTTCACCGCCCGCGGCGGGGACACTATGGATACCCGAGGCGATATCGGCGTCGTGCCCTTCGTGGAGCGAAGCGACAAAGTAGACGCTCCGGCCGTCGCGGCTGAAGGACGGCGAGGTGTGGTCGGCTTCGCCGAACGTCAACTGCACTGCCGGCGGCACCAGGCCTGGCACATCGGCCCCGCGGGCTTTGGCGGCCCGCCCCACAGGAACCACGGGAGGTTCCGTTCCGCGCTCGGGGACGTCGACGACGAACAGTTGGGCGGGCTTGTCCGCGGTGTAGCCCAGTCCGTTGAGCCTGTATTGGTTGTCGGTGATCAACCGGGGGTCTTCGCTGTCTGCGCCGACTCCGTCAATTGTTCCGTAACGGCCTTCTTCGGGGACCCGTGAGGAGAACACAATCCTGCGCGAATCGGGCGCCCAGGAAAACTCGGAAACTCCCAATTTCTGTTCCGTCATCGCCTGCGGTTCCCCGCCCTCGGCCTCCACCACGTGCAGTTGCGGCTTGCCGTCCGGGCCCGCCCGGAGGAACGCCAACGCCCTGCCGTCGGGCGAGAATGCGGGTGCGGTGTCCCGGAAGCCACGGGTGATACGCCGGGGCGGTGTCGCGGGGTCGAAAGGAACACTCCAGAGCTGTCCGACGTACGCATCGGCGTCGAAATCGGGCCGCGTCACGGACACGACGGTGCGGGTGCCATCGGGATGGGCTGCGGGAGCGGAGACGGAATTCAGGAGCGGAAGATGTTCGGCTTTCACGCTGGTGAGCCTAGCGGCCGCCACGATATGACGATATGTGCCACTCCGGCCGCCGTAGGATTGTCCATATGCTTTCCGACGCCGTCTCCGCCTTGCGCTGCCCGGTCTGCCAGGGTCCTTTCGGGCTGAGCGGGTCAGCGCCGTTTTCGTTGAGTTGCGTCGCCGGCCACAGTTTCGACGCCGCCAAACAGGGCTACTTCAACCTGCTCACCGGCAAGGGCACGGTCTTCGAGGCCGACACGGCAGAGATGGTCGCAGCCCGCAACGATTTCCTGGGCGCGGGCCATTACGGTCCCCTCGCTGAGGCCATCGCGGAACTGGCGGCACCGATCCTGCCGGCGCCGGGATCCCTTGTCCTGGATTCGGGGACCGGCACCGGCCACTACCTCCGCACGGTGCTGGACCGCACTCCCGCAGCAGCCATCGGCATCGACATCTCGAAGTTCGCCCTCCGCCGGGCAGCTCGCTTGAATCCCGGCGCCATCAATCTCGTGTGGGATATCTGGCGTCCCCTGCCGCTCGCCGACCATGCCGTGGATGCCATCATCGTGGTCTTTGCGCCGCGGAATCCCCCGGAATTTGCCCGCGTGCTGCGTGCGGGCGGACGGGTGATCGTAGTGACTCCGCGCAACGGACACCTTGGAGAGATTGCGGAACGGGCTGGAATGTTGGGCATTGAACCGGGCAAAGACGTCCGTCTCGCCGAGTCCATGCAGGAGTTCTTCAGTCTTGCGGACAGTATTCACCTCGACGTGGATCTCAAGCTCGACGGGCGCGACATCGCCGATGTCGCCTTCATGGGACCGGCAGGGCACCACCTTGAGCGCTCCGCTCTCCTGGCCTCGACGGCGGCGGAAACGTCCGTCCATGCCACCGCGAAGTTCACCCTCAGCGTTTTCACGGCGGCGGAGCAAGGCTCCTAACGGGAACCTTCGCGCCGGGCTAGGATGGAAAAACAGCGACTGTGATCTTGCCGACGCTGCAGTCCGGATCAGCCCGGCTGCCGTCGCGGGTCCGGAAACAGGGGGAACGATGTTTGAATGGCTTGGCAGCAACTGGTGGGCCCTTTGGCTCACCGTGTTTCTCGCGTTTGCCGTGGTGGAGATGCTCACGCTCAGCTTCTTCTTCATCATGCTCGGGGCCGGTGCGCTGGCTGCCCTCGCTGCTGACTTCGCCGGAGCCGATCTCTGGTTGCAGATCGTCGTCTTTTGCATCGTGTCCCTGCTGATGATCGCTTTCGTCCGTCCTATCGCACTCAAGCACCTGCACAAGGGGCCTGCCGAGCAACGTACCAACGTGGACCGCCTGATCGGCCAATCAGCGCTCGTCATGGAGCCCGTCACTGCGACGGCGGGACTGGTCAAGATCGGTGGCGATGTGTGGAGCGCCCGAAGCACGGCTGGAATCATCGACGCAGGCCAGACCGTGCAGGTCACCAGGATTGACGGCGCGACGGCGGTAGTCGCCTCGACAGCTGAGAACAGCCCGCGCTGAGCGGCGTGCCGCCACGGCGCAAGCCGCCGGGTTCGACGACGGGCCTTCGACGCCGGCGATCGGCACGTTGCCGCACACAACCGCATCAAATACTTAACTGGGGAATGAAGGAGATGTATGGACAGCTTGGGAGGAACTGCAGCCGCGATCGTGCTGCTAGTTCTCGTCATATTCGTGATTATCGTTTTGGTCCGCTCGATCAGGATCATCCCGCAAGCGCGCGCCGGCGTCGTAGAACGCCTCGGTAAGTACCAGCGCACGCTCAACCCCGGGCTCACCATCCTGATCCCCTTCGTCGACCGCCTGCTGCCGCTGTTGGATCTCCGCGAACAAGTGGTTTCCTTCCCGCCGCAGCCGGTGATCACCGAGGACAACCTGGTTGTCTCGATTGACACCGTGGTCTACTTCCAGGTCACCGATCCCCGGGCCGCGACCTACGAGATCGCAAACTACATCCAGGCTGTTGAACAGCTGACCACCACGACGCTCCGCAACGTCGTCGGCGGCTTGAACCTTGAAGAAGCGCTCACCTCGCGCGACCAGATCAACGGCCAGCTCCGAGGGGTCCTGGACGAAGCCACCGGACGCTGGGGAATCCGAGTTTCGCGGGTCGAACTCAAGGCAATCGACCCTCCGCACTCCATCCAGGACTCAATGGAGAAGCAGATGCGGGCCGAGCGTGACCGGCGTGCTGCGATTCTGACCGCCGAAGGCACCAAGCAATCGCAAATCCTCACAGCCGAAGGCCAGCGACAGGCAGCAATCCTGGCCGCAGAGGGTGACGCCAAGGCAGCCATCCTCCGCGCCGATGGCGAAGCCCAGGCCATTCAGAAGGTCTTCGACGCCATCCACAAAGGCAACCCGGACCAAAAGCTGCTGGCCTACCAGTACCTTCAGACCCTGCCGAAGATTGCGGAGGGATCATCGAACAAACTGTGGATCATCCCCAGCGAGGTCGGTGAGGCCCTCAAGGGCATCGGCGGCGCACTGGGTGGTGCCAACGGTGGATCCGGCGTCGCAGACTTGTTCAGCGATTCCGCAGAGCCGCAAGAACCGTCGGCGTAACTGCGGACAGTTTGCACGGGGGACCGGCCAGAGACTCTGGCCGGTCCCCTTCGCTTTGTCCTGTCCGCTTCGATGCGCGTATAATGGTGTATTTGTCCGGGCGGTTCAATCCGAACGGAACATTAACGCTTGGTCAGGCGTTTCATCTAGTGATGCAACGTGTGCAGACAGTAGTCCGGGCGACGCATTTGTGGCGTCCGGCTAGCGCGGAGCTTGGTTCCGCGAACAGACAGAGGGAGTAATCATGAGCGATCGCAGCCTGCGGGGCATGCGTCTTGGCGCCCAGAGCATGGAAACCGAATCCGGTGTGGAGCCGGCGCCGCGTCAGAGGGTTGAATACCGCTGCGCGGACGGAGAGCAGGTCTTCGTTACCTTCTCCTCCGAAGCCGAGATCCCTCCTGTCTGGGTTTCCAAGACCGGCAAGGAAGCGCTCCTGGTTGATGGCGAACGCCCCGTTGACACCAACGAGAAGGCCGTCCGCACGCACTGGGATATGCTGCTGGAACGCCGCAGCCTTCCCGAGCTCGAGCAGATCCTCGAAGACCGCCTGAACATCCTGCGCGAGCGTCGCGGAGAACGCCGCTCGGCATAACGGCAGAGTTGACGGCAAAGGCCGGGTCCTGGCTCCTCTTCGCAGAGGACCGCGGACCCGGCCTTTGTCTGTTCGGCCTACTTCGAAACCGGAGTCTTCTTCCCGGTCAACGTGGCCCAACGGGCCGCCAGGCCCCACTTGGTGACGTTGATCATGGCCTCAACAACAATGTTGCCGCTCATCTTGGACGCCCCGAGCTCGCGCTCAACGAACGTGATGGGGCGTTCGACGATCTTCAGGCCAAGCTTGGCGACCCGCCAGGCAAGGTCAACCTGGAAGCCGTAGCCGACCGAATCGACGTCGTCGAGCTTGAGTGCTTCAAGGGTGCTGCGGCGGAAGGCACGAAAGCCTCCCGTGATGTCCTTGATCTTCAAGCCAAGCATGAGCCGGGCATAAGTGCTGCCCGTGCGTGAAATCGCCTGACGGTAGAGCGGCCAGTTCACAGTGCCGCCGCCCGGGACCCAGCGCGAGCCCATGGCGAGGTCGGCGCCGTCGTTGATGGCCTCCAACAGGAGCGGGAGCTGCTCGGGCTGGTGCGAACCATCGGCATCCATCTCAACGAGGACGTCGTAGCCGGCCGCCATGCCCCATTTGAATCCGGCAATGTATGCGGCTCCGAGTCCTTCCTTGCCCTTGCGGTGCAGGACATGGACCTGGCTGTCCTCGGCGGCGATGCTGTCGGCCAGCTGTCCCGTGCCGTCAGGGCTGTTGTCGTCGACAACCAGGACGTCTGATGCGGGCACAGCCGCACGCAGCCGTCCGAGGGTCTTGGGTAGCGATTCCAGCTCGTTGTACGTGGGGATGATCGTCAGGACACGCAAGAAGAGGCCTTTCCTTGATGGAGCGGTCAGTGGGCCGGAGCAGCAGCGTGGCTGGCATTCAGGCGCAACTCTCCATTATAGGACGACAACTTGACGTACCTGCGGCCACCTGTGGCGTCCGCCACACGGGTCGTGCTTGGCCGCGGGCAGGTCCACTAGCCCAGGTCCAGTGCCGGCCCGTGTGTTGAACTCGCGGCCGAACCGTTTTCTGCGGCACAGTGGACCTGCCCACTACGAGTGCCACGGTTTTGGAAAACGGGTCCGTTGACGGTTTTTGGCAGCAGACCCCACCGCGGCCAGACAACCAGGTGTTCCCTGTGGAAGCCTGTTGACCCTAAATGCTACGGAGTTCACAAATCCTGTCAAGCACCGTCTGAGCTGGGGCTTTATCTATACACGCAGGTCAGGGGCCCGCCGGACCGCCACGCTGCCTGCAACTATGACCGCAAAGTTTCACTCGCGAAGATCTCCTGGCCTTCGCGCACGGTCTGCAGGCAAGCGGGATCGCTACCGCTGTCCAGCGCGGGGAGGAGCGGCGTTCGTGCACGCGGATCGGTGGACCACGACTGGACGCGGTCATCGGCCACCTGCACCATCAGCTCTTCGACTTCCCACACTGCGAAACTCGCAGGGGCCCCGGGGACCAATTGCCCCATGAGCGGATTCCGCTCTTTGCCGGCCCGCCAGCCGGCCCGGGTGTGTCCGAGGAAGGCTGCCCGCGCCGAGATGCGTTGATCCGGATTGCTGTGCTCCAAACATGCCCTGACACTGGACCAGGGGCGCAACGGGGTGACCGGGCTATCGCTTCCAAAGCAGACAGGCACGCCGGTGGAGTAGTAGGAAGCGATTGGGTTCATGGCCAGGCTTCGCGCCCCCAGGCGCTGCTCGTACAGTTTTCCCGCCCCGCCCCACCTGGCATCGAAGGCGGGCTGTGCGCTCACTGTAATCGAATACTTCGCAAGCCGGGCGAGATCGCCGGCATCCGCCATTTCCACATGCTCCAGGCGGTGCGCAGCGGCACGGACGCGCTGCTCCCCTACTTCCGACGCGGCAAGGTCCAAGGCATCCAGCACCGTCTTCAGTCCGGCGTCGCCGATGACGTGGAAACCTGCCTGGATACCAAGCGCTGAACAGGCCGCAATGTGGCCGGCGGCTTCGTCCACGGAGACATAGAGGCTTCCGTGGTGGCCCGGCGCGTCTGCGTAGTCTTCGCTGAGCGCAGCCGTTCGCGAACCGATGGAACCGTCGATGTTCAAATCACCGGCCAAGCCAAGAACGGGTACGCCCAAGCCTTCCAGGATGGCAGCGGCATGCTCGGCCGATGTGGCGAGTTCGCCCCAATAGGGAAGGATCCGGGGGACGCCCGCGCTGCCCTCTTTCCACGATGCGGAGTTCCACGACGAAGACATCCGAAGGTCCTCGACACTGCAAATGTGCGGGGCCGCCATTTCGGCCAATGCGACGTAGCCGTTGGCCGCGGCCTCTCGAAGGGCGAGTTCCTGGTAGCGGCGGCGTTCGGTGTCGGGGAACTGCCGGGCGACCAGCCGGGCCGCGGTGTGGGCAGCCCGCAGGACGTGGGCGGAACCGTCGTACCCATCAAGGCCGTCCAGGCCCGCGTCGGATGCCAAGCAGGATGAGGCGAGGCCAGAGTGCGCGTCGACCCGCGCCAGGTACACCTTGCGCCCGCCCGCGGCCCGGTCGAGCTCCTCCGGCGTGGGGAGCGTCTTGTCCTGCCAAAGCGAGTCATCCCAACCGTGGCCAAGCACGGCGCCGGTGGTGCCAAGAGTCCCGGCGGCCTGCGCGACGGCGTCGAGCAGTTCCCGTGCCGTACGGACCCCGGCGAGCTGGAGGGAATCGGAAGCAATTCCGGTCTCCGTGACGTGCATGTGGGAGTCCACGAAACCGGGCGCCAGCAAGGCTCCCCGGAGATCGATGATTTCCATCGAAGAATCGGCAATCGACGTGGCTGCCTGCTCCGAACCAACCCACGCAACCGTGTCTCCGTCAACCAGCATTGCCGTCGCGAAGGGATCAGCGGCTGTGTAGACGGAGCCGTTCCGGTACATTGTGACCTTGCGGGGCCGGGTATCGGCGGGCACGCCTGGATGAGTCATGGATATGCTCCTTGCTGGGAATCTGTGGTGTGTCAGGAGACGTTGGAGTACGCGACGACGCCGCGGCGGACCAGATCGATCGCATCGCGGCACGTCTTGGTTTGGCGCCGATCAAGCCCTGGAATCTTTGCCATCTGGTCCAGCAAGTCGATGACCTGCTTCGCCCAACGCACAAAGTCGCCTGCAGCGAGGTCGGTGCCGCTGAGGACCTCTTGCAAATGGCGGCCCTTCGCCCATTTGAAGATGGGCCAGACGAGTCCCAGCTCCGGCTCGGCAGTCAACGGGAGCCTGTTCTTGTCCTCGATGTCCTCCAGCGCAGACCACTCACGCACCACGATGTCCACGGACGTTTCAAGCGATACGGACGGCATTTTGGGTCGCAGGCCGCGATCGTCCCGCTTGGCTTGGTAGACCATCGTGCTGGCCAGCGCGGCCAGCTCCGCGGCATCGAGGTCCTTGATGGCCCCCTGGCGGATGGATTGGGAGATCAACAGGTCTTTTTCGCCGTAGATACGGCGCAGGCGCTGCCCGTCCGCGCTGATGGTGACATGGCCGGCGTCGGACGTCTGGAGGTAACCGTAGGCAGCGAGGACATCGCACACGCGGTCGAATGTCTTCGCGATGGTATTAGTACGGCCCTGGATCTGCCGGACGAGCCCGTCAGTCTCATGGCGCAATTTCCACCAGCGCTCGGCCCAGCGGGCGTGGTCCTCGCGTTCGCTGCAGCCGTGGCAGGGATGGGCGCGCAATGCGCGGCGAAGGTCTGCGATCTTCTTTTCCTGGTCCGGCAGGTAGCGGGCACGGCCAAAGTCCTCGCTTCGGTTCGTGCCGCGGGCCGGCGGACGTCCCTCGCGCACAGCGTTCCGCATGGCGGAGGCCAGGTCACGACGGGATTTGGGCAGCTTCGCGTTGAACGATTTCGGAATCCGGATCCAGGACACGGGAGCGACCGGACCTTCGACTTCGTGGGCACCGATCCTGTGCAGCTGGTTGTCTTCCGTGAGGACCGCGGGGCGCGGTTCCCGCGAGTTGGGATCGGCATTGAGCACGACGGCGTAACCCGGCGTGCGTCCGCCCGGAACCTTGACGATGTCGCCGGGCATGAGCCTGGCCAGCGAGTCCACGGTCAATGATTTGCGGGCCCGCGAAGTGCTCCTCGAGGCAAATTGCTCGGCCTCGCTGAGGTCCCGCCGGAGTTTTGCGTACTCGGTGAAGTCGCCCAGGTGGCACTTCATGGATTCCGCATAGCCGGCCAGCGACTCTTCGCGGCTTCGAACCTGCCGGGCCAGCCCCACTACGGAACGGTCCGCCTGGAACTGGGCGAATGAGGATTCGAGGATTTGCCGTGCCCTGGGCCGCCCGAACTGAGCAATCAGGTTGATGCTCATGTTGTAGGTAGGGCGGAAGCTCGAGTTGAGCGGGTAGGTGCGCCGCGAAGCGAGGCCGGCGACGGCGGCAGGGTCGGTACCCGGTTGCCAAAGGACCACGGCGTGGCCTTCGACGTCGATTCCCCGCCTTCCCGCTCGGCCGGTCAATTGCGTGTACTCCCCCGCGGTGATGTTGACGTGGGCTTCACCATTGAACTTGTCGAGCTTCTCCAGGACGACGCAGCGGGCGGGCATGTTGACGCCCAAGGCGAGGGTCTCCGTGGCGAAAACAGCTTTCACCAGGCCATCGGCGAAGAGGGTCTCCACGACTTCCTTGAAGGTCGGCAGCAAACCGGCGTGGTGCGCCGCGAGCCCCCGGAGCAGGCCGTCACGCCAACTCCAAAAGCCCAGGACATCGAGGTCGTCGGCTGGAATCTCGCGGCTCGCCTCATCCACCCGGGACGCGATGATCTGTTGTTCGCGCTCCGTCGTGAGCCACAGCCCGGCGGCGGCACACTGCGCGACGGCCCCGTCGCAGCCGGCACGGGAAAAGATGAATGTAATGGCCGGTAGTAGCCCTTGGCGGTCCAGGCTCGCAATGATCTGGGGCCGGCTGGCCTTGCGCACCGGGCTGCGCTGCTCGCCGGCAGTGTTGTCACGCTGACGGTCCTGCCGGCGGCGGCTGCGTCCGCCATGGCCAAAGCGGCCACGGAAGTTCATCTGGCTTTCCGCCCGGGCCATCGACAGCAGCTCCGGGTTGACCTCGAATTCCCTCCGCAGGGGATTGCGCTCCGGCTCCCGTATTGCCTCCAGCGCGGGCCTTTCGCCGTCTGGTGCCCCTGGAGCGATCTCGTCAAAGCTCGTATCACCCGCGAAGAGATCGACGATCTCACGCCCCACCATGACGTGCTGCCACAAGGGGACGGGACGGTGTTCGGAGACAATCACGTCAGTGTGTCCGCGCACAGTGTCCAGCCACGCGCCAAACTCCTCCGCATTGGACACGGTGGCGCTGAGGGAAACCACTTGCACCTCGCTGGGCAGGTGGATGATCACCTCTTCCCAGACGGCGCCGCGGAAGCGGTCTGCCAGGTAGTGCACCTCGTCCATCACCACGTAGCCAAGGTCCCCCAGGGTGTCCGAGTCCGCGTACAGCATGTTCCTCAGGACCTCAGTGGTCATCACCACAATCGGAGCCTCGCCGTTGATGGTGGTGTCACCGGTCAGCAGTCCCACGCTTGAGGCACCGTACTTCGCCGAGAGTTCGGAGAACTTCTGGTTGCTTAGTGCTTTGATGGGCGTCGTATAAAACGCCTTGAGCCCGCGTTCGAGCGCCAGATAGATGGCGAACTCGCCGACGATTGTCTTCCCGGCGCCCGTGGGCGCCGCCACGAGCACTCCCTTGCCTTCCTGGAGCGAACGGCACGCGTCCCGCTGGAAATCGTCCAGCTCGAACTCCAGTGTCCGGGCGAAGGTACCAAGATAGGTTTTCGACTCAGCACTCCGCTGCGCTGCGGCTTGAAAGGCTTCTGAGGGCGAAAGGGCCCCTGAATTGGAGGACATGCTTCAAGCCTAGTGGCCGTGAGACTACAGATTCTCCAGATCGGAAGCAGGAGTGGCGACGTCGGCCGTGGCTTCCGTCTCGGCGGTAATCTTCGACTGCCGGCGCTCGCGCCGTTTGTCGTTCAAGATGCAGAGTCCGATCGCGGCGAAGAACAGCACCAGGAGGGGACCGGCGAGCATGAACATCGACAGCGCGTCCGCACCGGGCGCGGCCACCGCCGCAAGGACAAACACGAGGAAGACCGTGATGCGCCAGGCCTTGAGGATGGTCCTGCCGCTCAAGACGCCTGCCATGTTGATGCCCACCAACACCACCGGCACCAGGAAGGCGATGCCGAGGAAAAGAAGCATGTGCGTGGCAAACGTCAAGTACTGGGATGCGTCGATGTTGTTGGCACCGTTTTGCGGCGTGAACTGCAGGAGCGCACGCACGACATTCGGGATGACCGTCCATGCAACATACACGCCAACCAGGAACAACGGCACCGCCGCGGCCATGTACCCGAGCGTGTAGCGGCGCTCCTTCTTGGTCAGGCCCGGAGTGATGAATGCCCAGACCTGATAGATCCAGATGGGGCTCGAGAGCACCAAGCCGATCTGGATGGCAATCCGGAGCTTGAAGTCGAACGGATCCCCCACGCTCGCGAAGTTCAGGACCGCGGTCCGTTTGGTCTCCTGAGCGATCTTGATCAACGGATCCGACAGGCTGTTGACCACGGGCTCATAGAGGAACCACCCTGCCACGGCGCCTACGAGAACGCCGATGGCAGACTTGATCAGCCGATTCTTGAGCTCCTTCAGGTGGTCTAGGAGCGCCATCCGCCCTTCGGGGTTGGCTTTGCGGCCCGTCTTCGTTGCCACTACTGCTTAGCTACGGGCTGCAGGCGGAACGTCAGTGTCGTTGCCGCTCTTGTTGGCTTCGGGGTAATTGATCACTTTGCCTTCAACGGGGTCCGAGTCGTCCTTGGCCGCCGGCTTTCCGTCGTTCTTCATTTCCTTGACTTCGGATCTGATGATGCGCATCGACTGGCCGAGGCTGCGGGCCATAGCGGGGAGCTTGGGTGCCGCGAACAGCAGCAGGGCCACGATGATGATAATGACAATTGGCCAAGGGCCATCAAATAGTCGTCCCACGGGAAGTCCTTTCGTTGGAATACATCCTACGTCTAACTGAATTCGATGTCGTGCAGAGACTGGGGTTGACCCCGTTCTGCTTTGCGCTTAACGCGCTTTTGGCGACGCACTTCCCGGCGGGAGGCCTTGGCCGTCACGTAATCATGACGCATCTGTTCCGGTGAGGCAAAAACGGCCGCGCCAAACACTTTCGGCGACGCATCGCCGTCGTCGTCGGCATGTTCGCGAAGGTGCGGGTGATGACCGAGCCGCTCCCCCGCTGCGCTCAGTTCATGGACCGTGGCCATGAACTTCCGGAAAAGCCGGATGCCCAGCAGGACATAGCAGAGCAGCGACACCGCAATCAGCGCGAGCCACAAAAGGATCCAGGACCACCAAGGCATTTGAGTAGTCTAACCAGCCTTCATTTCTTGTACTGCGCAAGTGCGGCAGCCACCCAGGCTTTCGAGGCGTCGGCTAGCTCTGCGGGCTGAAGTATGCGTGCCGCACCGCCGTGCTGCGCCACGAACATCGGCAACCAGTCGGCATTTCCGAACCTGACCTCGGCGAGCAAGCCGCCGTCAGGGAGCACAGCCGTGCGCTCCGCATAATAGTCGTCCGCCAGCCCGACGCCCTGCCGGGTCAATTGGAGGACGACCACGACGTCGTCGTCGTTGGGCGTGTACAGCTTCACCGGGACGCTTTCCCCGGCGCCGGCGGTCTCGGAAACCGGACGCCCGTTGGGCGCGATCTCCTCGATGCGGTCGAGGCGGAAGTTCCGCAGTCCGGCTTTGCTGTGGCAGTACGCCTCGAAGTACCAGGTGTTGTCCAAGGAATAGAGCCGGAAAGGATCGACGTCGCGTTCGGAAACCGAATCGCGTTGCTGTGAGAGGTAGCGAAGCCGCAGTTGATGACTCGACTGGATCGCCCGTGTGATGGTGTCGAACGCCGCGGCGTCGGCCGGGGCCACTGGCGGCCCGGCGACGGCCGCCGCCAAACGGCCGGCCTCCCCCGCCGCGCCGGTGAGCTTCAGGGTCACGGACTCCAGGGCTCCGCTTTGCTCGTCTTCCGACATTCCGGCCTGGGCGGGAAGTCCGCCGAGGGTCGCCAGGCCCGTCAGCAGGGCGCAAGCCTCATCAACGCTGAAGCCGATGGGCCGGTTGAGGTCGAGGTGCTCGCGGATGTAGACGTGCTCGTTCTCCCAATCGATATCGAACAAGTCATCCGGATAGCCTTCGGGGCGACCGGAGCAAATCAGGATCTTCAGGTCCTCGACGAGTTCCTCGCGCGTGACCCCGAAACGGTCCGCCACCTCCTGGATAGGCAGGCCTTGGTTGTGGACAAGGAAGGGAACCAGTTGGAGCATGCGGTTGAGTTGGTCTTCCGAAGTCCGCTTGCGCGTCCGCGGCGCTGGGCCCGTGCCGGAGAAGCGGACCTCGACGGCGGGGCCCGACGCGAACGCGGCGGCAGCTTCAAGGCGGCGGATCACGGCGTCGCGCAGCTCGGGAGGTCCGGCCACGAGCACGTGGGGACCATAGGAGGCAAGTTCTTCGGCGAGCAGCTCACTATCCCGGAAGGGCACAGAGAGGCGGTCCCTGCCCGCTTGGGGGCCGCCGGCGCCGCCGGCTAGGTTGACACTCACCGCGCGCTTGCGAAGACCCAGCAAACGCCCTTCGACCACGTCGAGGTGGGCCTCCTGCAGGGGAAGTTCATTGAGGCTGTCCAGTTCGGCGCGGGTATCAAACCCTGGAGGTGTCTCGAAGTGAAATCCGGTCTCAATTTGGACATCGCTTGTCATCCGGGACAGCCGGAAGAAGCGTTTCGCGTTCCGGTCGCGGTCGAAGCCCACCAGGTACCACTGGCCGAACCGGCTCCCGAGGCCCCACGGCTCTACCATGCGGCGTTCGTCTTTGCCTGTGCTCGCGGCACGGTAGCCGAAACTTACGGGGTGCTGGCCGTTCATGGCCACGATGATGTCGTCAAATGCCTGGCCGGCGGGCTTGATGCGCGGCTGGACGCCGGCGGGGAGTTCGACGTCGGCGAGGTCGCCGGAAGCCTGCAGCTTCCGTAGCGCGCTTGCGGCGGCCGAGCCGAGCGCTGCACGTTCCCACAGCTGCGCGGCCAGGAGCAAGACTGTGCCCTCGGCAGGCGTCAGGTGCACATACGGCAGGCGATTGGATTCCTTGCCGATGCGGTAGCGGGTCGAAGCGGGATCGTCCGAGCCGAACCCGTGGTCAAGGAGTGTTTCGATCTCGAAGCCAAACCGCTTCAGCTCTGACTTGTCCCGTTCAAACATGCGTCCGAACGCGACGTCGCTGTCGCCGGCGTCGTGATAGACCTTCTGCCTGAGAACGGCCCGGGACAGCCCGTATTTCGTGTTCAGAAGGGCGATCAGCAGGTTCAGGAGTCGTTCGGTACGTGATGCGGACACGATGGCTACGTTACTAAATTCCTCCGGCAAAGGCGGAAGGCGCGTCTGCGGCCGGATTTCTCCTGCTGCAGGCGCGCCTTCCCATGCTGTGAAACCTAGCGGACTGCCACGAGGTCCACCACGAAGATGAGGGCTTCGTTGGGCTTGATGGCCCCGCCCGCGCCACGGGAGCCGTAGGCAAGCTCGGAGGGGATTTCAAGGCGACGGCGGCCGCCGACCTTCATGCCAAGCAGTCCCTGGTCCCAGCCCTGGATGACCTGGCCGACGCCCACGCGGAAGTCCAGCGGTGCGCCGCGGCCCCACGATGCGTCGAATTCCTCGCCGGTGGACCAAGCAACGCCGACGTAGTGGGTGGAGACGGTGTCGCCGGCCTGGGCCTCGGCGCCGTCACCAACGATGATGTCCTTGATAACGAGTTCCGTCGGGACGTCGCCCTCGGGGAAATCGATCTCCGGCTTAGTGCGGTCGTAATCACGCTGACCAAATGACATGGGTACTCCTCAATTTGATAGGGACGGTGTTATGGAAGTTTACGGAATGCTACTGGGCGCCCAGGATGTCCACGACGAAGACGAGGTCGCCTGCCGGCTGGCCCTGGGCTGCGGCGGCGTCGCCATATGCGAGGCTCTTGGGGATAACCAGGAGGACACGCGAACCGACCGTTTTGCCGGTGAGGCCTTGCGTCCAGCCCTTGATCACGCCGTTGAGCGCGAAGCTGGCGGTCTGGCCCTTGTCGTAACTGGAGTCGAACTTCTTGCCATCAGCCAAGGTGACGCCGACATAGTTGACCGTCAGGGTGTCCGTTTCCTTGACGACTGCGCCCTTGCCCTTGATGAGGTCCTGGGAGACGAGGGCCTGCGGGGCCTTCGCGCCGTCAACGGAGATCTGCGGAATTCCCTTGTCATCGACCTTGACCGTGGGGAGGCCGGCGGGCGGAGTGACGGTGTCGCCCTCGGGCTTGGCCAGGGGTTTGACTGCGTCCTTGACGCCGGTGATCTTGAAGACCACCAGCTGGGATGACGTTGCCGCTGCTTCAGCCGACGCCGCAGTTCCGGGGACGGCGAAAGCGATGTCAGCGCCCACCTTCGCACCGACGAGCGCGTTGTAGAGCACAGCGCTGCCGGTCTTGAGCTGGTCGCTCAGTTCGACGGGCTGGGACCCTGTCGGGAAGGTGTCTTCGAGGGTCTTGCCGTCCTTGCCGTCGACGGCGATGTAGGTGATCTGCGCCACCTGTCCGGCCTTCACCTTGTCGCCGGTGCCGTCGCTGACCATTTTGATGGTCGGCTGCGTTACGTCCAGCGGCTTGTTGAATTCCAGGCCGGGTGCCTTCTTGTCTCCATTGTCGGAGACCTTGAGGGAATCCAGCTTGGCGACTTCGCCGGCGGACTGACTGGTGGGCTCCGGGGTCGCTGTTGGTGCCGGGCTTCCGCCGCAGGCGGTGACCAGCAAGAGGCCGGGGATGAGAATTGCTAGTAGACGTCGCACAAATTGAACTTTCGTCGGGGCAAAAGGAGGGCATGGCCGGGCCACGCGCGTAGCGGCCTGCTAGAAGGCCAACCTCCAGAGTAGCTGGTGAAGCTGGGAGTCAGCTCATCGAGTCCAGGAGGGCATCTACTCTTTCGTCGACGCTGCGGAAGGGATCCTTGCACAAAATCGTCTGGTGAGCGCGGTCGTTCAGCTTCAGGTGGACCCAGTCCACGGTGTAGTCACGGCCGAGTTCCTGCGCGCGCCGGACGAAGTCGCCGCGGAGTTTTGCCCGGGTGGTCTGCGGCGGCGCATCCACGGCATCCTTGATGTCCGTGTCGGCAACCAGGCGGCGCGCCGCGCCGCGGGACTGGATCAGGAAGAACAGGCCGCGCTTGCGCGAGATGTCGTGATAGGTCAGGTCCAATTGCGCGATCCGCGGGGAGTCGAGGCCGAGTCCATGGCGACGCATGTACCCATCCATCAGCTTCTTCTTGATGGCCCAGTCCACTTCCGTGTCGATTCCGCTGGTATCGCCGCTATCGATCGCGTCCAGCGTCCGTTCCCAAAGATCCAGGATGAGCGGTACGTGCGGATTGTGGGCTCCGTTCGATGCCACAAAGGCACTGACCTTCGCAAGGTACTCGCGCTGGATGTCCAGGGCCGTCAATTGCCTGCCGTTGGCCAGGCGTACCAAGGCCTTGCCGCTGAGATCGTGGGAGATTTCACGGATGCTCCGGATGGGGTTCTCCATGCGCATGTCCCGCATGATCACTCCGGCCTCAATCATGCGCAGGAGCAGATCCACCGTTCCCACCTTCAACAGGGCGGTGGTCTCGGACATGTTGGAATCGCCGACGATCACGTGCAGACGTCGGAAGAACTCGGCATCGGCGTGCGGTTCATCACGGGTATTGATGATGGGACGGGATCTCGTGGTCGCAGAGGAGACGCCTTCCCAAATGTGGTCGGCACGTTGGGAGAATGCGAACGTGGCCCCATGGGGTGTCTTCAGGACCTTGCCCGCACCGGCGATCAGTTGCCGTGTGACGAGGAAGGGGATGAGGATTTCGGCGAGCCGCGAGAACTCACCCCGCCGGGGAATCAGGTAGTTTTCGTGGCTGCCGTAGGAATTGCCCGCGGAATCGGTGTTGTTCTTGAACAGGTAGACCGTTCCGTTGAATCCCTCCGCCGCGAGCCGCGCCTGCGCTTCGTCAACGAGGTCATCGAGAATCAGCTCCCCGGCCCGGTCGTGGGCGATCAGCTGCGCGAGGTCGTCGCATTCCGCCGTGGCGTACTCCGGGTGCGAGCCGACATCCAGGTACAGGCGGGAGCCATTCGTGAGGAAGACGTTGGAGGAACGTCCCCAGCTCACCACTTTGCGGAAGAGGTACCTGGCGACTTCCTCGGGAGCCAATGGCCGCGAGTCGGGGCTCGAGTACGAAATACCGAACTCCGTTTCGATCCCGAATATCCTTTTGTCCATCTCAGGCCTCCCCTGCCAGCAGCTGCGTGATTTCTTCTGCCCTGAGCCGCCGGAAGGCCCGCCGGGATCCGCGCCCGCTTTCCGGGCTTCGGTCCAACACGGCGGCCTCGACTGCGGTGCCGGGCAGGGCGTCCATTTCCTTGTCCGTGGCCAGCGCCTTGACGGCCAGTCGCAGCGCGCCGGCCAGGTTGAGGTCGTTCTTCCATCCGCGGGCCACGGTCTCGGCTACTTGCTCGGCCAAGCCGCCCATCACTACGAAACCGTTCTCGTCGGCAATCGACCCGTCGAAAGTCAGGCGGTATAGATGGTCCTCGGCCTGGGTGTGACCGACCTCAGCCACGGCAAGCTCGACTTCGAACGGCTTTTGTTCCGCGGTGAAGACTGCGCCAAGGCTCTGTGCGTAGACGCTCGCCAGCCCGCGGGCTGTGACGTCTTCGCGATCGTATGAATAGCCGCGGACGTCGGCGTAGCGCACACCCGCTTGCCGAAGACTCTCAAACTCGTTGTATTTGCCCACGGCGGCGAACGCGATCTTGTCGTAGATCTCACCGATCTTGTGGAGCGACGGCGACGGGTTTTCCGCCACGAGCGCGATCCCGTCAGCGCAACTGATCACGACGACGGAACGGCCGCGGGCGATCCCCTTCCGCGCGAAATCCGCGCGGTCCTTCATCAGCTGCTCGGGCGAAACATAAAACTGCTGGGTCACCTCAGGCCTCCCGTCCGGCAACTGTTCGTGATTCGACAATGGATCCGGCGATTGCCGCCAACTCCCGTTCCGGCACCCGGCGGGCACCGGCGCGGTTGACGGTATAAATCACCGGCCAGAGTTGCCGGACCGGGTCCGGACCGCCCGTGGCGGAGTCGTCGTCGGCGGCATCATAGAGGGCTTCAACCGCGACGGCGACAGCCTCGTCCTCGGTGAGGTTCGGCCGCCACAGCTTCTTCAAGGCGCCACGTGCGAAGACGGAACCCGAGCCGACCGAATGATGCTCCAACTCCTCGTACCGGCCCCCGGTGACATCGTAGGAGAAAAGCCGTCCAACTCCGCCTGCCTGGTCGAAGCCCGCGAAGAGCGGGACCACCGCGAGACCCTGCATGGCCATCGGCAGGTTTCCCCGGATCATGGCTCCAAGCCTGTTGGCTTTGCCGTCCAGGCTCAGCAGCGTGCCTTCGATCTTTTCGTAGTGTTCCAGTTCCACCTGGAACAACCGGATGATGTCGATGGCCAGGCCGGCCGTCCCGGCAATTCCCAGGACGGAGTATTCGTCGGCCGGGAAGACCTTCTCGATGTGCCTGCTGGCGATCACGTTGCCCATGGTGGCACGCCGGTCCCCCGCCATCAGGACGCCGCCGGGGTAACTCAGGGCGACGATTGTCGTGGCATGGGGCACCGGCGGAATCTGTCCCGCGGGCAAAGCTTGATTATAGGGAAGGAGTTCAGGCCTGGAGCGTTGCAGATGCTCTATGAACGAAGACGTTGCTTGGGTGGCCAGGTGGCCGGCTGATGGATCCTGCATTGCTGCGCTCCTTCGACTCTGACATCCGATGCCCGGCGGCCTCGCGCCGACCGGGCCCTTGGCTTGGCTGGCGGCTGGCTACTGGCCGCCCTTTTGCACAAATGCCCTGACGAACTCTTCGGCGTTCGATTCAAGAACACCGTCGATTTCGTCGAGGAGATCGTCTACGCCCTGCGTGGCGACCGAGGCCTGTGCCTCCGGCGCTGCGGGCGGCGCCTCGGGGGCGTCGGCCTCTGCCTCGACGTCCCGCGACTGCGGTTGCTGCTGCTCCTGCGCTGCCATTTCTTTCTCCATTCTGTCCATCCCCGGTAACGGGGACTTCCTGTAATGCCATACTGCCACGGGGCGGGCCGTGACGCTGGGGTTTTAAGGGCCCGTTTGGGAGCCTTTGGCCGACTGCCTGTTCAGGCGGGCGGGGCCGGGTCCAGGCCGAGCAATTCCCGGAGGAATGCGCCCGCTGTGGCGTGTTTCCGAAACAGCGGTCCGGTGAGTGCTTCGGTGCCGCGGAGCGGTTCCCGGGTGGGCACACGCTGCAGTTTCCCGATGCCGGGAACATCGAAGATAACCGAATCCCAGCTGGCGCCCACCACGTCCTTGCCGAAGGTGGAAACACACTTCCCCCGGAAATATGCGCGGGTGTCCGACGGCGGTTCGACGACAGCACGGTTGATCGTGGCGTCGTCGACGATCCTCTGCATGCGGTCCCGGGAAAGCATGCGGTAGTACAGGCCCTTTTCCGGCCTCACGTCGGACCATTGCAAATCGACGAGGCCGAGCCGGGCGTCGTTCCATTCGAGGCCGTCACGGTTCCGGTAGCCATCCAGCAGGGACATTTTGGCCAGCCATTCGACGGAAGACGCGGCACCCGCGGGGTTGCTGCCAAGGAGCCCCAACGTCGACTCCCACCGTTCGAGGACATCGCGGGTGTGCCCGTCTCCGCTGAAGGCATCGGAAACCCCGGTTTCCTGGGCAAGTTTGGCCGCTGCCTCGTAGTACATCCACTGGATATCAAGCGCTGTTACGCGCCGTCCGTCGAGAAGCCTGACGGTTGCAGTCAGGGAGGTGTCGTGGCTGATGGCCTGCAGGCCCGCCACAGGCTCATGCACTTCGATCTTCGGAGCCTGGCCGGCCTCGATAAGGCTCAAGACCAATGCCGTGGTGCCGAACTTCAAGTAGTTCGACACCTGGCTCAGGTTGGCGTCCCCGATGATCACATGCAGGCGCCGGTACTTGTCCGCTGTGGCATGCGGTTCATCCCGGGTATTGATGATCGGACGCCGGATAGTGGTTTCCAGCCCGACCTCGGCCTCGAAGAAATCCGCACGCTGGCTGATCTGGAATCCGGGGGTTGAACCGTCCTGGCCCTTGCCGAGGCGTCCCGCACCGCAGATCACCTGGCGTGTGACAAAAAACGGGGTCAGGCCGCGGACGATGTCTCCGAAAGGCACCGAGCGCGGCATGAGGTAGTTCTCGTGGGAGCCGTAGGAAACAGACTTGTTGTCCGTGTTGTTCTTGTACAGATTGATCGCCGGCAGATCAGGATCGGCGGCCACCTTCCGAACCGTGGCCAGGGCGACCAGGTCGCCGGCCGCGTCCCACGCCACAATGTCACGGGGATTCGTGACCTCAGGACTGGAATATTCCGGATGGGCATGGTCCACGTACAGACGGGCCCCGTTGCCGAGGACCATGTTCATCAGCAACGATCCTGACTCGTCGCCGCCGTCGGCTTCCAACTCCTGCCGGCCGTACGCCAACGCGACGGCCTCGGCGTCGAGCACCGGAGGCCTGTCGGTCAGCTGGCTGGGATCGGCTGCGCTACGCTCAACCGTCCAACCGCGTGCGTCATGCAGGGGTTCTTCGTCCGTGTAGTCCCAGCGGGTTTCAGCGCCCCCCGCCGCCCGCTGTCGCGTCAGGGTGGCGTAGGCCTGGATGATCCGCGCGGACATCATCGTGGCGTTCGCCCCTGGCGCAGAAGGCGCGTGGATACCGTATTCAGTTTCCGAACCCATGACCCGCATGGCCCCGCCCACGGGAAGCTTGTCCGAGGGCAGGCCTTCCGGCCGGGCCGTCACAGGTACTGGCCGGTGTTTGGAGTCGTTTCGATCGACTTCCCGGGCTCCTGGCCGGCCTTGCCCTGGACGATTGTGCGGATGTAGGTGATTCGTTCGCCCTTCTTGCCTGAGATACGTGCCCAGTCATCCGGGTTGGTGGTGTTGGGCATGTCCTCGTGTTCGCGGAATTCGTCGACGACGGCGCGCAGGAAGTGGTCGATCCGCAGGCCTTTCTGCTGGGTCAGCAGGAGGTCCTTGATGGCGTACTTCTTCGCCCGGTCCACGACGTTCTGGACAACCGCGCCGGAATTGAAGTCCTTGAAGTAGAGCATCTCGGTATCGCCGTTGGCGTAGGTCACTTCGAGGTACTCGTTGGATTTCTCCGTCGAGTACATGGCTTCAACAGTGCGCTGGATGATGGCGTCGACTGTGGCCTGGACGTCGCCGCCGTGCTCCGCCAGATCCGTTGCGTGGAAAGGTAGGTCGGTGGTGATGTACTTGGCGAAAATGTCGGCGGCCGCTTCGGCGTCGGGCCGCTGGATCTTGACCTTCACGTCAAGCCGGCCGGGACGGAGAATAGCCGGATCGATCATGTCCTCGCGGTTGGAGGCGCCGATCACGATGACGTTGTCCAGCCGTTCGACACCGTCGATCTCGCTCAGGAGCTGCGGGACGATGGTTGTTTCGACGTCGGAGGACACCCCGGTGCCGCGGGTGCGGAACAATGAGTCCATTTCGTCGAAGAACACAACCACGGGGCTGCCATCTGATGCTTTCTCCCGGGCACGGGCAAAAATCAGGCGGATGTGCCGCTCTGTTTCGCCGACGTACTTGTCAAGGAGTTCGGGTCCCTTGATGTTCAGGAAGTAGCTCTTCAGGTCCACGTTGCCGGCCCGTTCGGAGGCTCGTGCGGCAAGGGAGTTGGCAACGGCCTTCGCGATCAGCGTCTTGCCGCAACCCGGGGGGCCGTAAAGCAAGATGCCCTTGGGTGCTTTGAGCCCGTGTTCGCGGTACAGGTCCGGGTGCAGGAACGGTAGTTCCACGGCGTCGCGGATCTGTTCGATTTGCGGGCCCAGGCCGCCGATGTCCTCGTAGGTAATATCGGGGACTTCCTCGAGGACAAGGTTTTCGACCTCTGCCCGGGGCACCTTCTCCAGGGCGTAGCCCGTGCGGGAATCCAACGACAAAGCATCCCCGACGCGCAAGTGCACCTTCTGCAAGGCACCTGAAAGCCTGACGACCCGCTCTTCATCGGCCCTGCCCACGACCAGGGCGCGGTCGGTGCCGAGCATTTCCTTGAGGGTGACGAGTTCTCCCGCCCGTTCGTAGCCCAGGCCGGTGACCACGAGCAGGGCCTCGTTGAGGAGGACTTCCTGCCCGACGGCCAGCTGGTTGATGTTCACGAGGGGGCTCACGCCCACGCGCATCTTGCGGCCGGCATTGAAAATGTCGACCGACTCCTCGGTGGCCGCCTGGCCCGTGCTGCCTGCCGTTGGCTGGCGCCTTGGGTTGATCTGCAAGATGGTCCCGAAGCTGTACGGCGGTTGGCCGTCCTGCTCGAGGGCGCCCTTGAGCCGCAGGATTTCGGCCTTCGCCGTCTCCAGCATGGTCACGAGTTTGGTGTTGTTCTGGGTGGCTGCGGCAAGCTGACGGTCGATGTGGCGCAGCTTGTCTCGAAGGATGTTTATCTGGCGTTCCGCGACAGTGAGTTCCCCCGACTCGTCCACCGGTTGGATTGCCCCACCCCCGTGTCCCGCTTTCCCCCCAGTCACAGCCTTGTTCGATGGCTCCTCCGGCGTTGTTCGCCCGAAGTCATTGTTCGACGTATCCACGAAGCATCAGCTCCTTCCCGCTTTCTATAAATAGACCTTAGCCCTCAAAAGCGTCGGGAAACCTGTGACATCCGGAATGCGGACCAGTTTGTGATCTTTCCTTAGGGAACCGGTGAGGGGTCGTCCTTGACGTTGGTGCCGGCAATCGCATCCCGTGCCGCCCGCCGCAGTTTCTTGTCCGAAACCGCACGCTCTCCTACGGCTCCCGGTGTCCAGGCATTCAGGTCTTCCTCGCTGAACTCGGTCTTGGAAGGACGCCGTTTGACGGAGATCCCGGTCACGCCGGCGGCGAGGCGGCGGGTCACCAAAAGGAAGCCGGTGTGGGCCACCATGCGGTGGTCGGGACGGACAGCGAGGCCTTCAAGGTGCCAGCCGCGGACCAAGGACTCCCACGCGTCCGGTTCCGTGAAACGGCCGTCGGCGCGGATGGCCTCTGCGGTACGGGAGAGCTGGGTCACGGTGGCCACATAGTTGATCCACACGCCGCCGGGGGCCAGGACCGTCGCTACGGCGTCGAGGCATTCCCAAGGAGCGAGCATGTCCAGCACCACGCGGTCCACGGAGCCGGGCTCCTCGCTGCGGACAACTTCCTCCTGGAAGTCGCCCAGCGAGATCTTCCAGGCCGGGTGCGGACCGCCGAAAATGGTTTCCACGTTGCCGCGGGCGATGTCGGCGAATTCTTCGCGACGCTCGAAAGAGTGCAGGTATCCGTTGTCTCCCACGGCACGAAGGAGGGAAATCGAAAGGGCGCCGGAACCAACGCCCGCTTCCACAACCCGCGCACCCGGGAAGATGTCGGCCATGGTGACGATCTGGCCGGCATCCTTGGGGTACACCACCGCGGCGCCGCGGGGCATGGACAACACGAAGTCCGAGAGCAGCGGACGGAGCGTCTGGTACTGCTGGCCGATGTTGTTGGCCACCACCGAGCCGTCAACCTGGCCGATGATTTCGTCGTGGTTCAGGAAGCCGCGGTGCGTGTGGAAGGCGCCGCCTTCCTCCAGGGTGATGGTGTTCATCCGGCCGCGTTCGTCCGTGAGTTGAACCCGTTCGCCCACACGGAACGGCCCTCGGCGCCGTGCCGCACCAGTCGGCTGAATCGCGCTGTTGGCGCCGGTGGCCGTGTAGTTGGCGGCGGTTTCGCTGCTCATCGGTGTTTCCTCGCTCCTGTACGGCTGGGCCGTCATTCGTTGCCGCAGTTACTGCTTAGTGCTGCGCTCTGCCAGCCGGGTTATTTTTCGGCCGGCAGGTAACTCTACCGGGAAGGTCCTACGGGCGTCCGCTCCGTCGGGCTACTTTACCTGTAATGGCTGTCACTACGGCCTGCTGCCGCAGCAAGCCCATGACTGTGCCTGCCTCATCCACTACGGCGTATTCCCCGCCGCTGAGCTGCGCCAAGTACTGGATCAGTTCCTGGCCGCTGGAAGTCCAGGGCACGTAGGCGCCGTCGGCGAGAGGGGTCGAAACCGCCGTCACGACGGTTGTGAATACCTCCGAGGCCGGCACGGCTGCGGCGGCAGCCGGATCGACGAGGCCCTGCGGCCGGCCATCCGGTCCGCAAATCACGACGGCGGGAGCGCCGTAGGGTGCCACGCGCAGGACATCCGCGACAGTGGCCGAGTTCGGAATGCCGACGGCGGGTTCCGCCAGGGCGGAGGCGCTCACCAAGTGGAGCCGGCCGCGGAGCGTCGCCTGCTGAATAGCCCCTGAGGCACCCATCCACAGGAAACTACAAACCAGGACGGCGATGAGTGTCTGAGGGAGATCGGGGCTGTTTCCGCCCAACAATTGCGGGACGATGAAGCTCACAGCCAGGACGATTGCGATGACCCGTCCCGCCCAACCGGCGGCCACCGTGCCTTTCTCCTGGCTGCCCGTCGCCTTCCATACCGCGGACTCCACCAAGCGACCACCGTCAAGGGGCAGTCCCGGGAGCACATTGAAAATGCCGATCAGCAAATTGGCGACCATGAGAATGTTCGTCAGCGTGTCTGCTACCCCGGTGAAGTCATCGGCCGCTCTCAGCAGCCAGGTGGCCCCCGCGAGTGCAAAGTTCGCGGCCGGACCCGCCAAGGCAACAACCACCGAGCGGCCCGGGGAAGCTACGAAGCTCTCGAACTGGGTGTGGCCGCCCCAGAGATTCAAAACGATCTTCTGCGTGGGCCACTTGAAAGCCTTGGCGCTCAAGGCATGGGCGAGTTCGTGGACGAGTACGGACAGCGCGAGGAGCACCGCGTAGGCAAAGGCAACGAAGTAGGCGCCGATCCCCAGGAAGTGGTACCGCACCAGTAGGGGCGGGCCAAACGCGATGACGGTGAACGCCGCGATGATGAACCAGGAGTAGGCAAGGTACACGGGGATCCCCGCGATGCGGCCGAGTGGAATCCCGTCCTTTTTAGCGCTACGCGTGCTATGGCCACGGTTTCCGGGAGTGCTCACTTAGTTTGCCTGTCCAAGGAAAGTCCCGGCCGGCACATTTGCGGATGCCCGCTCCGCAACAAGCGCTTCAAGGTCGGCGACCTTCCGGCCCTCGAGGGTGTCCCAAGTTGCCCGGCGTGGGTCCCGGGGCAGTGGCATCTGGTGCGGAATTCCGACCGTGACCACGCCGGAGGCGATCGCGGACGCAACCCCCGGGACGGAATCCTCGAGTGCGACGCAATGATCAGCGGTCAGCCCGGGGTCGCTGTCCCGGAGCCGCTCGACGGCGGCGAGGTAAGCCTCCGGGTGGGGCTTTCCTTGGCTGACGGTGTCCCCCGTGATGAGGAACTCGAAGTAGGGCTTGGGGAGGTTGGCCACGACTTCGCGCGCCATCGGGCCTTCGGACATCGTCACGAGGGCACAACGGACGCCCGCTTCGTACAGCTCGTCAAGCAATTCCCTGGCGCCGGGCCGCCACGGCACTTGGACGCGGAGACGGTCGATGACCTGGGCGCTCAAGGAGTCAACGATCTCGCGCTTTTCCAGGTTCACTCCAGCCCTTTGGAGTATGCCGGCCGAGTGCATCAGCGACTGCCCGACGAGCTGCATGGCTTGTTCATGGCTCCAGGCGCCGCCGTGGGACTCAACGAGGGTGCGCTCTGCTGCAATCCAGTACGGCTCGGTGTCCACCAGGGTGCCATCCATGTCCCATAGCGCGGCTTTGAGCTCGGCTTTTACAAAGGGCTGGGTGGCTGAAGCAAGCATGCCTAAAGTCTACGTGGAAGGAGGCAGGGCAATTGCCGCTCTACGCCCGGGGCGAAGTCTGGCCACGCCGGTCCGGTTACGCCATGCATCGGTGGCGGTGTTGGACGTAGGGTGAGTGAATGAACAGTTTGGACGGAGCCCCTGACGGACAGGCCGCAACACCCGAGCCTGAGCGCCTTCTCCAGCCTGTAGCCGAAGGCCAGCGCATCACCGTGATGCTGGCGGCTTTCGAGGGTTGGAACGACGCCGGCGAGGCGGCCAGCGATTCCCTTCACTACTTGAACAAGTTGTGGCAAGGAAAGAAAGTGGCATCCGTTGATGCCGACGACTATTACGACTTCCAGTTCACCAGGCCGACTGTACGACGGACGGCAGCCGGAACGCGCAAGGTGAAATGGCCTTCCACGCGCCTGTACAAGGCCAGCGTCCCTGACAGCAACGTCGATGTGGTGTTCGTGCTCGGCACCGAGCCTTCCTACCGCTGGCGTGCCTACACGGCCGAGCTCCTGGTCCACGCCGAAGCGCTCAAGGTCGACTACGTGGTCCTGATCGGAGCCCTTCTGGCCGATGTCCCGCACAGCCGTCCGATCCCCGTCAGCACCACCTCGGACGACAGCGGATTGCGGCAGCGCTTGAACTTGGAGGCTTCGCAGTACGAGGGCCCGGTAGGCATTGTGGGGGTACTGGCGGAATTCGCGCTGCTCGCGGGCTTGCCCACGGTGTCGCTGTGGGCGGCCGTACCGCACTATGTCGCGCAGCCCCCCTCCCCCAAGGCGCAACTGGCCATCTTGAACAGGATCGAGGACCTCCTCCAAGTGCCGCTGGACACCCACGCCCTCAACGAGGAATCGGAGGCTTGGGAGCGCGGCGTGGACGAACTGGCCACCGAAGATCCCGAAATCGCCGCTTACGTGCGGCAGCTCGAGGAGGCCAAGGACACGGCCGACCTGCCGGAGGCCAGTGGCGAATCCATCGCGCGCGAATTCGAGCGCTACCTCAAGCGCAGGGGCAAAGACAAGCCCTGACCGGCTGTCTCCGGGGGTGCGATGCGCATCTAAGCCAACGCGGGGTCACTTACGGCCCATCCAAAGGGACATTATGGGCCGTAAGTGACCCCGCGTTGTTTAAATATTAGAGTTCGACGCCGAGCAATCCGTTGATCGCGTCGCTCACCAGTGCGGAGTCCCGCGCGCTGGGATCGGCGTCGGACGCGTTGCTGAGGGCCGCTGCAGCCCAGGCATCGACGGCGGCGACCGCGCCGGGAGCGTTGAGGTCGTTGGCCAGCTCGGCACGCATCCGCGTCAGCAGTTCCGCCGCGGTTCCCTCGGGAGCAATGTCCCGCGCGGCGCGCCACGTGTTGAGGCGTTCCTTGGCCTGGGCGAAGCCTTCATCGGTCCAGGACCAGTCCGCACGGTAGTGGTTGGCCAGGATCGCCAGGCGGATTGCGGCAGGCTCTTCGCCCGCGGCACGCAGCTTCGACACAAGCACGAGGTTTCCTTTGGACTTGCTCATCTTTTCGCCGTCCAGGCCCACCATTCCGGCGTGGGCGTAGTGGCGTGCCAAGGGAATGCCGCTGAGCGAATAGGCGTGTCCGGCGCCCATTTCGTGGTGCGGGAAGACGAGGTCCGATCCGCCGCCCTGCACAGTGAACGGGGCGGGCAGGTATTTCTGGGCGATGACGGTACATTCAATGTGCCAGCCGGGACGTCCGTCACCGAGGCTTGCGCCGGGCCAGCTCGGCTCGCCGTCGCGGGCTACTCTCCATAGCAGGGGATCAAGGGGATTCCGTTTGCCGGACCGGCCGGGATCGCCGCCGCGTTCGGCGAAAAGCTCCAACATTTCCACTTCGCCGAGCCCCGAGATGTCACCGAGTGTCCACGCGTCCGGGCTATCCGAAGCCTTGCCGGCCGCCTCGACGTCGTAATAGACGTCTCCGTCGGGTTCGCCGCCGGTGCCGTGCACGCGGTAGGCGAGCTTGTCCGCGATCAATTTCTCGATAGCCGGGACAATCATCGGGATCGCCTCGACGGCTCCGATGTAGTGACTCGGAGCCAGCACGTTGAGGGCGTCCATGTCGGTGTGGAAAAGCTCAATCTGGCTCGCCGCCAGTTCCCGCCAATCCACGCCGGTGGCGGTCGCCCGTTCCAGGAGGGGGTCGTCGACGTCGGTAACGTTCTGGACGTACGCAACCCGCTGGCCGCTGTCCCGCCATGCCCGGTTGAGCAGGTCGAAGGCGACGTAGCTGGCCGCATGGCCCATGTGGGTGGCGTCGTAGGGCGTGATGCCGCAGACGTACATGGATTGCTCCGCGCGCGGCTCGACCTCCACGAATGCCCTCAGGGCGGTATCGAACAGCCTCAACGGGGGCATGCTGCCGGGTAGTTCAGGCACAGGGCGGGAGATCCACGATTTCACAGCCTCAACCATAGTGCTAGGCGCTGATGACATTGAAACCGAGCAACACATAGAGGGCCAGTCCAAGGAGAATGCGGTACCACACGAAGACACGGTAGCTGTGGGTGGAAATGAATTTGAGGAACCAGCCAATGATGATGAAGCCGACAACGAAGGCGATAATCGTGGCCAGGGCTGTTTCCGGCAGGCCGAAGGGTCCGGTGATTCCTTCCTTCGACACCACCTTGTACAGCTGGTACAGGCCGCTGCCGAAGACAGCGGGTATGGCGAGCAGGAACGAATACCGTGCGGCAGCTTCGCGCGTGTACCCCATCAAGAGGCCGGCGGTGATGGTTCCGCCGGAGCGCGAGACGCCCGGGATGAGCGCCATGGCCTGGGCCAGCCCGTAAAGGATGCCGTGCTTGAAGGTCAATTGGCTCAGCTCGCGTTTCTGCTTTCCAACGGCGTCGGCCACCGCGAGGATCATGCCGAAGACGATGAGCATGGTGGCGACGATCCACAGGCTGCGCAGGACGGATTCGATCTGGTTTTGAAAGAGCAAGCCGAGGACGATGATGGGCAGGCTGCCGAGGATGACCAACCAACCCATGCGCGCGTCAGGATCGTCCCGGGCGACCTTGCCGCGCAGCGATCCGAACCAGGCGCGGACAATCCTGACGATGTCGCGCCAAAAGAAGACGATCACGGCCGTCTCGGTGCCCAGCTGGGTAATGGCCGTGAAAGCAGCTCCGGGATCCGCCGCATTGGGCAGGAACGAGCCGACAATTCGCAGGTGTGCGCTTGAAGAAATCGGAAGGAATTCTGTCAGGCCCTGCACGAGGCCAAGGAAGGCTGCTTCTATCCAGTTCACGTGAATAGACCCTACGTCATGATCTACCCGATCTCCCCGTAAGCTATCAGCTATGCAGCAGCGTTACGTCGGCAACAGTGGGTTTCGGGTGTCCACCCTTTCCCTGGGCACCATGTCCTGGGCGGAAGAAACAGACGAACAGGATGCTCGGGAGCTGCTCCATACGTTCATCGCAGCGGGCGGCACCATGATCGATACCGCTGCCTCCTACGCAGGCGGACGAGCCGAGGCTCTCCTGGGCTCCATGCTGGGAGACGTCGTGGCGCGTTCGGAGGTTGTCCTCTCCACGAAAGCGGGGGTCTCGACGTCGGACGGCCGGCGCATTGTCGATGCCTCCCGCGGTTCCATGCTGTCCGCACTCGACGCCAGCCTTGCCCGCTTGGGAACCGACTACGTGGACATTTGGTTCGCCCATGCCTGGGACGGCAACGTTCCGCTGGACGAAACGCTTTCCGCACTTGACCTTGCGTTGCGCTCGGGACGCGCACGGTACGTGGGCATCTCCAACTACAACGGCTGGCAGACGGCCAAGGCTGCGGCCATCGCGGGATTCACCGTGGTGGCAAACCAATCCGAATACTCGCTCCTGCACAGGAAGCCCGAAGACGAACTGGTGCCCGCGATCGAGGATGCCGGCCTCGGCCTCATGGCGTGGGCGCCCCTCGGCCGCGGGGTGCTCAGCGGCAAATACCGTGGACAGATCCCCTCTGATTCCCGTGCGGCGGAGGGCCGCCTCAGCGGCTACGTCGAAAAGTACCTCGACGCGCGCGGGGCGCGGATCGTCGAAGCAGCGGCAATGGCCGCGCGCGGATTGGGACGTTCCGCCGTCGACATTTCACTTAGCTGGGTGCTCTCCCGCCCAGGCGTATCCACGGCCGTGGTGGGCCCACGCAATGCGGTCCAGCTCAAGGAGTTGCTGGACGCGCAGCTGTCCCCTCTTCCTGCTGAGATTTCGCGGGCGCTGGAAGACGTTTCAACGATCTGACTCAGCTGTTACTGCGGCATGAGTGGCCGCGGGATTACTGATCGCGCACTACTGGTCGAGGATCTCCAGCTCGTCTTCGTCGAGGAGTTCACTATTGTCCTCGTCCTCATCTTCTTCATCGTCGTCGAACACCTGAAGTGGTGTGACTTCCGAGTAGGCCTCGTATAGTGAGTCCTCATATACCTCGAAGGCATCTGCTACGGCGAAAAACGCTGCCTCCACAGCGGGATCTCCTTCACCCCTGCGGGCGGAAGCGGCAATCAGGTGCTCTTCCAAGGCGGCTGTCAATGACTGAAGCGCGACACGCGGATCGATGCTCATGACTTCACGTTAGCCCGAAAAAGACGAAAATGGAGAGGGATGAGAGAACAATTTCTGAGCAGTTCAGTGGAACGTCAGCGGGACTACGCGAGGCAGTACGAGTATCTCGTGCTGACCGTCAGCCCTGACGATTCCTTGCCCGAGGCGCGACGCCGGCTCGTGGAACACTCCGAATATGGCAAGTGGGAACTGGAGCGGAGCATCCTCTATATCGGCGGCGGTCGCCGGTTCTGGCTGCGCCGCAGGGTACTCAACGTACAGCGCACCGTATAGCAGCGGCGGCGCTTCCCGGTTCCCCCTCCGGCTTTCGAGCGTGTCAGCTTTCGAGCGGGCCAAGCCACGCGTTGGCTACCGTGTTGTGCGCTGATTCGTCATTGGAGGGATGGAAGATCCCGGCCAGCACGTCGCGATACAGCCGTTCGAGTTCGGAGCCCCGGAAGTAGCTTGAGCCTCCGGAAACCCGGATTGCCACATCCACCATGGTCCGGGCGTTCTCCGTTGCCCGCACCTTGAGCCCCACGAACTTAGGGAACCACTGGGCCCCGTGATCAACCAGGCCATCCACGTCACGGGCAACTGACGCCAACTGGGGCTGGATGGAATCCATTGCCATGGCGGCGTCGGCGATCTTCCAGCGGATGTCCGGGTCTTGCGCAAAGCTCCGGCCGCCGTATTTGGCCGAGGTACGGCGTTTGGCCGCCTCGACGGCCAGGGCGAATGCCCGCTCCCCGATGCCCGTGTAGACGGCGGCAAGCAGCGTTTCGAAGCACGCGAAGATCGCGAAGATCAACGGATCCTGGTTGGGCCCTACGGGCAGTTTCCGGAAGATCCGTTCCGGCGGCACTGCGGCGCCCTGCAAAAGCGTGGTGTTCGATTGGCTGGCCCGCATGCCCAGGGTGTCCCAGTCACCCAGTGTCTCGTGGCCTGGCGCGTCGCGCTGGATGAATCCGAAAACCAGCTCTCCACTCCCCTCCCGTGCGCCGCTGTCCTTGCCGAAGATGCCCAGTCGGGTCCATGCCGGCGACAGGCTCGTGAAGATCTTCCGCCCGGTGAAGGTGTACCCGCCGTCCTCCTGCGGTTCCGCCGTGGTCCCTGAATCAAAGAGCATGGAGTCATTGCCGGGCTCGGAAATCCCGAAGGCAAAGATCTCGCCCTGTCCGGACTCCTTGAGGACGAAGTCAAGGGAATCGTCGCCGCGGGCCGCCAGGACGTGCGCGACGCCGGTCCAGACAAGGTGCATGTTGACGGCCAGCGCGGTGGCCGGGGCAGCCGTGGCAAGCCGGCGCTGAAGCGCCGCCGCGGCTTCGAGACCGAGCCCCAGTCCGCCGTCGGACCCGGGGACAAAGATCTTCAGGTAACCCGCCGCGGCGAGCTCCTCAAGGTCCTCGTGGAAGAACGAGTTGTCCTGGTCGTAGCCCGCGGCGCGGCCCCGCATGCGCTCGAGCAACTCGTCCGGCAGGATCTCCTCAGGGATCACGGCGTTCTCCCTAGTAGTTGCTGAGCAGGGTGTTGAGCACCCGGGATCCGAACTTGAGCGAATCGGCCGGAACGCGTTCGTCAACCCCGTGGAACATCCCGGTGAAGTCGAGTTCCTCGGGGAGCATCAGCGGGGCGAACCCGTAGCCTGTGATGCCGATCTTGCTGAGCGACTTGTTGTCGGTGCCGCCGGACAAGGTGTACGGCAGCACTTTGGCGCCGGGGTCTTCCGTGTGCAGGGCGTCGATCATGGCGTCTACCAGGTTGCCGGCAAACGGCACTTCCAAGGACACGTCCTTGTTGACGTAGCTGACGTCCACGCCGTCTCCGGCAAGTTTTTTGACGGTTTCGAAGACCAACTCCTGCTGGCCCGGCAGGGTGCGGCAGTCCACGAGTGCTTCCGCCGATTCCGGGATGACGTTGTGCTTGTATCCGGAGCTCAGCAGCGTGGGATTCGAAGTGTTCTGGAGGGTGGCCCCCACGAAGCGCGCTACGGTGCCGAGTTCCTTCAGGAGGGTCTCGGGGTTGTCCGGATCGAACTCGACGCCGGTCAGTTCCGTGACACCGTCGAGGAACTGCCGGGTGGTGGGGGTCAGTTCGATCGGCCATCGGTACTCGCCGATCCTGGTGACCGCCCCGGCCAGGCGGGTGATCGCATTGTCCGTGTTGATTTGCGAACCGTGCCCGGCACGGCCGTGGGCCACGAGGCGCAGCCAGGAAAGGCCCTTCTCCGCGGTCTGGAGCAAGTAGGTGCGCTGGCCTCCGATCGTGGCCGAGAAGCCACCTACTTCGGAGATCGCTTCCGTAGCTCCGTCGAAGAGTTCCCTGCGGTGCTCGACGGCGTAGCGCGCGCCCTGGTTGCCTCCGGCTTCCTCGTCAGCGAAGAACGCGAAGATGATGTCCCGCTTGGGCTTTCGTCCCGTGCGGGCGAAGTCACGCATGACCGAGAGAATCATGGCGTCCATGTCCTTCATGTCCACGGCGCCGCGTCCCCAGATAAGTCCATCCTTGAGTTCGCCGCTGAAGGGATCCACGGACCACTGGTCCTTGAGCGCCGGAACGACGTCGAGGTGGCCGTGCACCACGAGAGCCCCGGCCGAGGGGTCCTCCCCTGCCATGCGGGTGACGACATTGGCCCGCCCCGGAGCCGACTCAAAGATTTCAGCGTCCAGTCCGACTTCATTGATAAGGGTCGCGGTGTATTCCGCCGCGGCGCGTTCCCCGGGACCGGAATCGTCACCGAAGTTCGAAGTGTCTATGCGGATGAGTTCCTGGCAGATCCGGACTACTTCGTCCTCGGGTCGGATATCAGTCATGGAACTCTCCTTGCTGGCTTGGATGGACGTACTCCGCGGGTGGGCACATGGTCTCCGCGGGTGGGCGGACGCTCCCGCGCGCTTCCCTCAGCCTACCCACCGCAGGCTCGTTTAGCCGCGTGCTTTCCCACGTTTTGGCGCGGAATGGCAGGGTCCAATTGCGGTTGGCGGGCCCCTCTCCGGCTCCGGTTTTTTTATTTCCCCGAATCCGTGTTAGAGTTTTTCTCGCTGCTTCGGAGGAAAGAGAAGCGCCGGGAGGCGCAGAACGAAGGCTCCGAACACCACCTGCGCGGGTGGCGGAATGGCAGACGCGCTAGCTTGAGGTGCTAGTCCTCGAAAGGGGGTGGGGGTTCAAGTCCCCCTCCGCGCACAATTGCAAGGCCTGGAATTATAATAATTCCAGGCCTTGTTTGTTTAAGCTGAATTTGCCTTTGCGGGCAATTTGCGGCGTTCATCACATTTATTAAATTGCATTACCCGCAATTCACCCACGGCGCCCTACAGCGCCGTCACCGATCCGCTGAAGTGCTTCCTGCCGCTCCGTGGGTTCCAGGCCACATAGTCCGATCGCTCCCACGACCCCGACGCGGAGTGGACGGTGCCGATCTCCAGGGCCACCCGCGCCGGGAGGAACACCGGTGCCTCGAAAATCACGTCCCATCGGAACGCTTCCGACTTCACGGAGCCCACGTCGGCCAAGGCCCGGGATGCAAGGTACATGCCGTGCGCGATTGACCGCGGCAGGCCGAGCGCCTTGGCCGAGAGGAGGCTCAAGTGGATCGGATTGAAGTCGCCGGAAACGGCCGCGTACTGGCGGCCGGTATCCACGCCGAGCTGCCACACGGCCGTTGGTGCGGGCGCCGTGAAGTCAGCCGGAGCCGCGGCTGCGGCGGCCTTATCGACTCCCGGGAGGAAGACCCCCTTGGCCAAATACGTCGACACGCCCCGCCAGAGCAGGGACCCGTCCTCGCTCGACCGGACTTCGGCGACGACGTCCAGCTGGGTTCCCGCCCTGTGGCCGCGCATCTCTTCGGCCCAGGACCTGACGTCGAGCGGCTCACTGAACTGAACTGCCCGAAATTGCTCCACATCGTTCTTCAAATGGATCATTCCCAGCAGCGGAAGCGGGAAGTCATCCCGGTTCAGCACGCTCATGGCAACCGGGAACGCGAGGGCATGGATGAAGCCGGCCGGCAGTGCGTCACTCGCAGTCTCGCCGATCAGGTGCTGGTACGCCGTGAGGTTCGCGACGTCGGCCCGCACTCCCCGGACCTCATGGCTCCCGCGGGGCAGCGCAGAGGCAGCCTGGAACCCGAGTAGCCTCCGCCGTGCCGCCGTCGCCGCCGCATTCACGTACAGCTTCGAGAGGGACGGCAGCTCCCCTAGGATCAGCGGTTGTTCGGTGGTCATGCACCCACCAGATTCTGTCCGCAGACCCTGAGCACTTCTCCCGTGATTCCAGCGGCCGCATCGGAGGCCAGGAACGCAATTGCCTCCGCCACGTCGCCGGGCAGGCCGCCCTGCTGCAGGGAATTCAGCCTGCGGGCCACTTCGCGGGTGGCGAAGGGGATCCGTGCGGTCATGTCGGTCTCGATGAAGCCGGGCGCGACTGCGTTGATGGAGCCGCCGCGTTCTGCCAGCAAGGGCGCCGTGGCCCTGACCATGCCGATCACTCCCCCTTTCGAAGCAGCGTAGTTGGTCTGTCCGCGGTTGCCGGCGATACCGCTCGTGGAGGCCACCGACACGATCCGTGGGGTCCTGCGGAGGTGGTCCGAGCCAAGGAGTGCCTCGTTGATTCTCAACTGCGAGGCGATGTTCACGCCGATGACGGAATTCCAGCGGCCCTCATCCATGTTGGCCAACAGCTTGTCCCGGGTGATGCCGGCATTGTGGATGACGATGTCGAGGCCGCCATGGCGTTCCACGGCGTGATCGATGATCCGCTTCCCCGCGTCTTCGGCCGTGATGTCCAATTGGAGGGCAGTGCCATGCACCTCGTTGGCGACGGCGGCTAGGTGGTCCCCCGCAGCGGGAATATCCACCACCACCAGCCGGGCGCCGTCCCGGTGCAGGGTCCGCGCGATCGCCGCGCCGATTCCACGGGCTGCTCCCGTGACGACCGCGACTTTCCCGGCCAAGGGCTTGTCGGCGTCGGCGGGGAGCTGGCCGGCGCCCGAGGTGACTGTCAGGAACTGACCGTCCACGAACGCGGAACGGCCGGACAGGAAAAAGCGCAGCGCACCAAGTGTGCCGGGGCTCGTGGTGCCGGCACCGTCCCCGAGGAGAACGCCGTTGGCCGTGGCACCTGCCCGGAGTTCCTTGGCCAGCGAACGCAGCAGGCCGTCGATGCCTTGACGAGCGGCGGCAACAGCCGGGTTGGCTGCAGAGGCGGAAGTGCGGGAGATCGTGACGACCCGTGCGCCGGGGGCCAGATCGCGGAGCGACGGGGCCGCAGTGAGTACGGGGCCGGCAAGGTCTTCCGGGTGTTCGACGGCGTCAAGCACCAGGATGATCGCCCCCAGCTTTTCCTTGGGCAAGGCGGAACGCCGGACGTCGAGGCCCCACCCCGCGAGGGCGGCAGCCAGCTCGTCGGAGCCGGCGGTTCGGCCGTTGCCGCTCCCGAGCACAAGTACCGGACCCGGAACCAGCGGTTCTCCCGCTTTGTACCTCCGAAGCACGGCAGGTTGGGGCAGGCCGAGCTTTTTGGCCAGGTCCTTGCCGATCCCGTGGCTGACAAACTGTGTGTATTTGTCCGTCATGCCGGCTACCGCCCTTCCGGGGCGGAGTAGGCCTCAAGGATCGCGACGACGCCCTGCCCTCCGGCTGCGCAGACGGAGATGAGCCCGCGCGCGGGACGGCCGTCCACCGGGCCGTTGTCGTGGAGCATCTTCGCCAGCGAGGCGACGATCCGTCCGCCAGTGGCGGCAAACGGATGTCCGGCGGCGAGGGACGAGCCGTTGACGTTGAGCTTGGCGCGGTCCAGCTTGCCGTAGGCACCATCGAGTCCCAGCCGGGTAAGGCCGAACTCCTCGTCTTCCCACGCGGCGAGCGTACTCAGGACGGTGCCCGCAAACGCTTCGTGGATTTCGAAGAAGTCGATATCTTCGAAGGACAGGCCGTTGCGCGCGAGGAGCCGCGGTACCGCAAAGGCCGGCGCCATGAGGAGCCCGTCTTTCCCGTGGACGAAATCGACGGCGGCCGCCTCGCCGTCGACGACGACGGCCAGCTTGGGCAGGCCCCGGACGTCCGCCCATTCCTCAGTACCGAGGAGAACCGTGGAAGCACCGTCCGTGAGCGGGGTGGAGTTGCCGGCCGTCATGGTGGCCTCAGCTCCAAGGCCCTTTCCGAAGACGGGCTTGAGGGTGGCCAGCTTCTCCATGGACGTATCGGGCCGGAGGTTCGAATCACGGCTCAGCCCACGATACGGAGTCACGAGGTCATCGAAGAAGCCACGTTCGTACGCCGCGGCGAGGTTCTGGTGGCTATTGAATGCTATCTCGTCCTGCGCCTCGCGGCTGATCTTCCACTGGGCCGTGGTGAGCGCCTGGTGCTCTCCCATCGAAAGTCCGGTGCGCGGTTCCCCGGTGTTCGGAGCATCCGGGACGAGGTCCTTGGGACGCAGCCGGGAGAGGACCTTGAGCCGCTCGGGCAGGGACTTGGCCCGATTGAGATCAAGAAGGATTTCGCGCAGGCCCTCGCTCACGGCAATAGGGGCATCCGACGCCGAGTCGACACCGCCGGCAATGGCCGAGTCGATTTGGCCCAGCTTGATCTTGTTGGCGAGGCCCAGGACGGTCTCAAGGCCGGTGGCGCACGCCTGCTGGAGATCGTAGGCAGGCGTCTCGGCGGAAAGGGCCGAGCCAAGCACCGCTTCGCGTGTCAGGTTGAAGTCGCGGGAGTGCTTCAGGACAGCTCCTGCGGCGACCTCGCCGATCCGTTCCTCTTGAAGGCCGAAGCGCGCGATCAGCCCGTCCAGTGCCGCCGTCAGCATGTCCTGGTTCGACGATTTGGCGTAGGCGCCGCCGGTCCTGGCGAAGGGGATCCTGTTCCCGCCAACCACCACGGCCCTGCGGAGCGTGCCCTGGGTTGCGGGGGATTCGTTTGGTGCGCTCGCGGAATGTGCTGCTGCAGGCATGCGTTTCTCCTTATGATCACATCGGGTTACTGATACCCAGCGTACCTGATACGCTGAGTATCGTGAACATCCCCAGCCCAGGACTTCCTGCCGAACACGACGCCGGGACCACGCCGCCTGCGGACGGTGAGGCTCCCGCCGTCGACGGCCGTGCCGCCCGCTGGCAGGTCCACCGCGAAGAACGCCGGCGCGATCTCATCAAGGCCGCCCGCAAGGCAGTCCATGCGCTGGGCAGCGAAGCCTCCATGGAGGACATCGCCACCGCGGCCAGTACTTCCAAGTCGGTGTACTACCGCTATTTCGGGGACAAAGCCGGCTTGCAGCAGGCAATGGGCGAAGTCGTGCTGGGCCAGATGCAACGGCGGATGAAGGAAGCGGCAGAAAGTGCGCAGACCCCCCGCGAAGGCTTGTTCGCAATGGTCTCCGCGTACCTTCAGATGGCGGAGTCCAGCCCCGCCGTCTACGCGTTCATCACGCGGCTCTCGCAAGGGGAACCCTCGGCGCAAGACGCCATCGCCGCCTCGGGAGCCCTTGGCCATTTCTTCGAGTCGATCAGTGCCATGATCGCCCGGCCCATGCGGGAACACCTGGGTGCGGAAAAGGAAGCACTGATCGACTACTGGCCCACCGCGGCCATCGGGCTGGTCCGCAACGCCGGCGAGAGGTGGCTCGGCAGTCCCGCCTCCCCCGCCAAGCCCGACCAGGAAACCATGGCGGCCCAAATCACCGATTGGCTGTGCGTGGGTATCGCCCCGGAACTCAAGATCAACTCCCCTGAATATCAGCAATGACTCCACGTTGTTCGGAACCAAAGAAGGAATCACCATGACTGAAGTAGTGGACCGCACGTCCTCCAGCAACCGGGCAGCCGCGGGAACGGCTGCAACCACACAGCCTGCCGCACCCGCCCCTACTGTGGATGTAGCGGCTCTTGGCGAACTGCTGCTCGGCAAGTGGGCCCACGTCCGGCACACGGCGCGCGACCTCGCCGGCCGCCCCGAGGTACACAAGATCGAAGGCTTGACGCATGCCGAGCACCGCAAGCGTGTTTTCGGGCAGCTGAAGTACCTCGTGGACAACAACGCCGTGCACCGGGCTTTCCCCGCCGGCTTGGGCGGCTCGGACGACCATGGCGGCAACATCGCCGGCTTCGAGGAACTCGTCACTGCCGATCCATCACTGCAGATCAAGGCCGGCGTCCAGTGGGGTCTCTTCGGTTCAGCGGTGATGCACCTGGGTACAGAGGAGCACCGGAACAAATGGCTGCCCGGAATCATGAGCCTGGAAATCCCCGGCTGCTTCGCCATGACCGAAACCGGACACGGCTCCGATGTTGCGAGCATCGCCACCACGGCCACGTACGACGAGGCCGCCCAGGAGTTCGTCATCAACACTCCGTTCCGTGCCGCGTGGAAGGACTACATCGGCAACGCAGCCGAGGACGGCCTGGCCGCCGTCGTGTTCGCCCAACTGGTGACCCGCAACGTGAACCATGGCGTCCACGCCTTCTATGTCGAGCTGAGGGACCCGGACACCAAAGAATTCCTGCCTGGAATCGGCGGCGAAGACGACGGCATCAAGGGCGGCCTCAACGGCATCGACAACGGCCGCCTGCACTTCACCAATGTCCGTGTCCCGCGCACCAACCTGCTCAACCGCTACGGCAACGTCTCCCCCGAAGGCGAGTACACCTCGCCGATCGCCAGCCCGGGACGGCGCTTCTTCACGATGCTCGGCACTTTGGTGCAGGGCCGCGTCTCCCTCGACGGCGCCGCTGTTGCCGCAAGCAAGGTGGCCTTGACAGCCGCCATCCGCTACGCCGCAGAACGGCGCCAGTTCAACGCCTCTTCCCCCACGGACGAGGAAGTCCTGCTGGACTACCAACGGCACCAGCGCCGCTTGTTCACCCGGCTTGCCACCACCTTTGCGGCAAGCTTCGCGCACGAGCAGCTGCTCGAAAAATTCGACGACGTCTTCTCCGGCCGTCACGACACCGACGCCGACCGCCAGGACCTCGAGACCCTCGCCGCGGCCCTCAAGCCCATGAGCACCTGGCACGCCCTCGACACGCTGCAAGAGTGCCGCGAAGCCTGCGGCGGCGCTGGATTCCTCATCGAAAACCGATTCGCCTCGCTCCGCGCGGACCTGGACGTCTATGCCACCTTCGAGGGTGACAACACCGTGCTGCTCCAGCTCGTCGCCAAACGCCTCCTCGCCGACTACGCCAAGGAGTTCCGGAACGTCGACTTTGGCGTCCTGGCCCGCTTCGTTGCGGCCCAGGCTGCGGACGTCGCCATCAACCGCACAGGCCTGCGGCAAGTGGCGCAGTTCGTGGCAGACACGGGATCAGTACAGAAAGCTGCCTTGGCCCTGCGGGACGAAGCGGGCCAACGCACGCTCCTGACGGACCGCGTGCAGTCCATGGTGGCTGAGGTGGGCTCTGCGCTCAAGGGTGCAAACAAGCTTCCACAGCACCAAGCGGCGGCATTGTTCAACCAGCATCAGGACGATTTGATTGAAGCCGCCCAGGCGCACGCCGAACTCCTGCAATGGGAAGCGTTCACCGAAGCCCTCGGCAAGGTCGGCGATCCGGGCACCCTGCGCGTCTTGACATGGCTTCGCGACCTGTTCGGCCTTTCGCTCATCGAGAAGCACTTGTCCTGGTACCTCATGAACGGCCGCCTCTCCATGCAGCGCGGACGCGCCGTGGGGGCCTACATCAACAGGCTGCTCGTCAAGATCCGTCCCTATGCCCTGGACCTGGTCGATTCCTTCGGCTACGGTCCGGAGCACTTGCGGGCGTCCATCGCCTCGGGCGCCGAAAGGGAACGCCAGGACGAAGCCCGCGCCCACTTCCGGGCGCAACGGGAAAGCGGCGCGGCCCCCGCGGAGGAGAAGAGCCTCCTCGCCTTGAAGGGGAGGAAATCCAGCTAGCATCCTGCCGTGACAGCCCGGTGAACAGTTGCCGAATCCTTTTAACGACGACGGCGCCGCACTCCTCCTGAGGGGTGCGGCGCCGTCGTCGTTCTTTCCCAACTCACTCGCAGTTGTTGTCGTTATGAGCCCTCAAAACGACACTTACTGCGAGTCAGTTGGGCTCGGTGGTTGGTGGGTCAGGGGGCGAGGACCGAGCGATAGACCTCAAGGGTTGTTTCGGTGATCGACTCCCAGGAAAAGTGCTCCTCCGCCCGGGCGCGCCCCGCGGCACCCATGGCCTTGGCCCGCGCAGGATCGGACACAACCTCGTTGAGGGCGGCGGCGAAATCCGCGACGAACTTTTCTGGATCCAGCGGGGTGCCGGTACCGTCCGTGACCTGCTCCAGCTCCACCAGCAGTCCTGTTTCACCGTGCTGAACCACTTCCGGGATGCCGCCGGTGGCGCTTGCCACCACGGCTGCGCCACATGCCATGGCCTCAAGGTTGACGATGCCGAGGGGCTCGTAGATCGACGGGCAGGCGAAGGCCGTGGCATGGCTGAGGACCTGGATGAGCTCATGCCTCGGAAGCATGCGTTCGATGACCAGGACACCTTCGCGTTTGCTCTGCAGGTCCTCGATGAGCCGGGCCGTTTCCGCTGCCAGTTCCGGGGTGTCAGCCGCCCCCAGGCACAGCACGAGCTGCACATCTTCCGGCAGGCTGCCCGCAGCCTTCAGGAGGTACGGGACACCCTTCTGGCGGGTGTTCCGCCCGACGAAGACCACACTGGGCTTGGCAGGGTCGATGCCGAGGGCGCGAATTGCGTCTTCGCCTTCGTCCGGCTGCCACATGTCGACGTCGATGCCGTTGTGGACCACCCGGACCTTGGCCGGATCCACGTTCGGATAGCTGCGCAGGATGTCCTTCCGCATGCCGTCCGAGACGGCGATGATAGCCGCTGCGGCCTCATAGGCGGTCTTTTCGACCCATGAGGACAACGCATAGCCACCGCCCAGCTGCTCCGCTTTCCAAGGCCGCAACGGTTCCAGGCTATGGGCGCTGAGCACATGGGGTATCCCATGCAACAGCGACGCCAGGTGGCCTGCCATGTTGGCGTACCAGGTATGGGAATGGACCAGGTCCGCTCCGGCGATGTCCGGCACGATGCGCAAATCCACCCCGAGGGTCTGGACGGCGGCATTGGCGGCCCCCAGATCATCCGGTGTGGAATACGACGTCACGGTTGCCCCGTGGAAGTCCGCATCACGGGGCGCGCCAAAGGCCCGCACCTGCAGATCCACGTGCTTCGCCAAGACGCGGCTGAGCTCGGCAACATGCACACCGGCCCCGCCATAGATTTCGGGTGGAAACTCTTTAGTCACAATGTCTACGCGCACGCTACCTAACGTAGTCCTTCCGGAGTATGTGTTCTAGTGTGAAAGGGTCCGGCAACCCGGGCTTTTTTCGGGGGCTACAAAGACGTACAGGGAGAGCAAACACCATGGCGTTGAAGAAAGTATTGTCAATTGTGTTGGCAGGCGGAGAAGGAAACCGCCTTATGCCATTGACGGCAGACAGGGCAAAACCTGCGGTGCCGTTTGCGGGGGGGTATCGATTGATCGATTTCGCTCTCTCGAATCTGGTCAATTCCGGGTACCTCCAGATTGTGGTGTTGACCCAGTACAAGTCGCACAGTCTTGACCGCCACATTTCCGAGACCTGGCGGATGTCCACCCAACTGGGCAGATACGTGGCCTCGGTTCCCGCCCAGCAGCGCGTGGGCAAGAGCTGGTTCCTCGGCAGCGCGAATGCCATCTACCAGTCCCTGAACCTGATCCACGACGCCAACCCCGACATTGTTGTCGTTGTCGGAGCGGACCACGTCTACCGCATGGACTTCCAGCAGATGGTCCAACAGCACGTGGCCAGCGGAGCCAAGGCCACGGTTGCCGCCGTCCGCCAGCCGCTGAACATGGCCAACCAATTCGGCGTGATCGAGGTCGACCAAAACGATCCCCAGAAGATTTCGGCGTTCGTGGAGAAGCCCGCTGAAACGCAAGGCCTCGCCGCCGATCCCACGCAGTTCCTCGCCTCCATGGGCAACTACGTCTTTGACGCCGACGCCCTGGTGGAAGCCCTTCGCATCGATGCGGAGCGCCTGGACACCAAGCACGACATGGGCGGCGACATCATCCCTTATTTCGTCTCCCAGGGTGAGGCCGGCGTCTACGACTTCACGCTCAACGACATTCCCGGTTCCACCGACCGCGACCGCACCTATTGGCGCGACGTTGGCACGATCGATTCGTTCTATGACGCCCACATGGACTTGATTTCGCCGGTCCCCGTGTTCAACCTGTACAACTCGGAATGGCCCATCTACACCCGGCAAAGTATTTCACCGCCGGCCAAGTTTGTCCGGGGCGACAACAACACGGTCGGGACCGCTTTGGATTCAATCGTTGCCAGTGGCTCCGTGATCTCCGGCGGAATCGTGGAAGGGTCCGTGCTCTCCAACGATGTCTACGTGGGAACGGCCACCAGGGTCCAGGACTCGGTGCTGATGGACAAGGTGCGTGTCGGTGCAGGCGCCGTGATCAAACGAGCCATCATCGACAAAAACGTGAACGTCCCTGCCGGGGCTGCCATCGGCTTGGATCCCGACCTGGACCGGGCCCGCGGCTTCAAGGTCACCGAATCCGGAATCACCGTACTCGCCAAGGGCCAGATGGTGCCGGAACCGGAGGCTTCCGAGCTCGCCCTCGCGGCCGAATACCGGCGTTCAGTGCCGGAGGCGATCAAGGCGGCGACGGAGAAGTTCCCCGACATCAGGGACTCCGCGGAGCAGGTCACGAAAATCCAGGCTTCCTCGGTAGAGGTCTGACTGAAACCCTGAACCAGCGCAGCCCCCGGCCTCCCGGGCGACAGCAGGCCTCCCGCCTCTGCCGCCCGGGAGGCTTTGCTGTGTCCGACCCTGTAAAATTGACCCAATGAGCCCCGCCGATTTGACGCCTGAAGAGATCCAGGCCTGCCTCAAGGTCTTGAACACCATCCACGCCTATGACGAGGAGCACCCGGACTACGTCGCCATCCGTCGCGCCACGGGAAAGATGTTCAAGGCCGTCAAGCGCCATCGCCGGGTCACCAAACGGGACGAGATCGCGGAAGCCGACCGCGCTGTCATCGCACTGACCGCCACCGCAGCCCCGGACAGGATCGACGACGAGACCCGCGGCAACAAGCTGGCCACCTCGGCCACGGGCGAAATCGCCGGCCACCTCATCCGGTCCCGCCCCTGCTACATCTGCAAGCAGCACTACACGCAAGTAGACGCGTTCTACCACCAGTTGTGCCCGGAATGTGCTGCCTTCAGCCACAGTAAGCGCGATGCCCGCACTGACCTCAGCGGACGCCGGGCCCTCCTCACGGGTGGACGAGCCAAGATCGGCATGTACATCGCCCTCCGCTTGCTCCGCGACGGAGCACACACCACCATCACCACTCGCTTCCCCAAGGACGCGGCACGCCGCTTTGCCGCCATGGAGGACAGTGCGGACTGGTTGCACCGGCTCAGGATTGTGGGCATCGACCTCCGCGACCCCTCGCAGGTCATGGCCCTCACCGACTCCCTCAACGAAGCCGGCCCCCTCGACATCATCATCAACAACGCCGCCCAAACAGTCCGGCGTTCGGGGAATGCGTATAAACCGTTGGTGGATGCCGAGGACGAACCTCTCCCTGAGGCCCTGCAGGCAGCCAACGGCGGCCCGGAGCTCGTCACGTTCGGGCATGCCCACGACAAGCACCCCCTGGCCATCACCCAAAGCGTCACCGATCATCCTGTCCTGGCGGGCGATGCGATCACCTCGCTCGCTTTGTCCACCGGCTCCGCGTCCTTGGAGCGGATTGCCACGGGCACCGCCATCGACGCCGGCGGCCTGGTTCCCGACCTCGCGGCCATCAACAGCTGGACCCAAGTCGTGGACGAAGTTGATCCGCTGGAGATGCTCGAAGTTCAACTCTGCAACGTCACGGCGCCGTTCCTTCTGGTCAGCAGGCTTCGCGGGGCGATGAAGCGGTCCACCGCCCACAGGAAGTACATCGTGAACGTCTCGGCCATGGAGGGGCAGTTCTCCCGCGCCTACAAAGGCCCCGGGCACCCGCATACCAACATGGCAAAAGCGGCGTTGAACATGATGACCCGGACCAGCGCACAAGAGATGCTGGACAGCGACGGGATCCTGATGACCGCCGTCGACACCGGATGGATCACTGACGAACGCCCGCATTACACCAAGGTCAGGCTCATGGAGGAAGGCTTCCACGCACCGCTCGACCTCGTGGATGGGGCGGCGCGTGTCTACGATCCCATCGTCATGGGCGAAAAGGGCGAAGACCAGTACGGCGTCTTCCTGAAGGACTACAAGCCCTCCCCCTGGTAAATCCAGGCGGAGGGCCGCGGGACCGCTAAGTGAGTCGGGTAATCTCGACGGTCACGGTGAGGCCTGAGCCGCCGCCGCCCGACAGGATGCCTTTCAGGGGAGGAACATCCCGGTAGTCCCGGCCCCGCGCCACGGTGACGTGGAGATCTCCCGCAGGCTTGTGGTTGGTGGGATCCCAGCTGCGCCATTCGCCGTCCCACCATTCCAGCCACGCGTGGGATTGGCCTGCGACCGTTTCACCGATGTCGGCCGTGGGCCGCGGATGGATGTAACCGGAGACGTACCGGGCCGGAATGCCGCAGCTGCGTAGCGAACCGATGGCCAAGTGGGCCAGATCCTGGCAGACTCCCTGGCGCTGGTTCCAGGCTTCCTCGGCGTTGGTGGTGACGCCCGTAGTGCCTTTCACATAGCTCATTTCGCCGCGCATCCATTCGAAAATGGCCATGGCAGTCTCGTGCGGGTTCTTTCCGGCGACGACGGCGGGGATGATGCCGAGGACTTCCTCCCCAGGACCGCTGAGCCGGGACTGCGGCAACCAGTCGCTGAACTGGTCCCTGATCTCGTCGGAAGCCATCACCCCCCAGCCGACAATCTCTTCGTCACGGGCCACCCGTTCCACGCGGTGTACCTCAACGGTGGTGGTGGCCACCACTTCGAGTCGTTCGTGCGGCATCTGCATATCGAAAGCGGTCACGCGGGTGCCCCAATAGTCGCGGTAGGTGCTCACGGCAGCTTGCGACGGCGTGATCTTCAGCGAGGATTCAAGGACCACCTGTTGCGGGTCGGTCAACGGCGTCATGCGTGCCTCGTTGTACGAGAGGGTCACTCTGCGGTTGTATTTGTAGGCCGTCTTGTGGACGATGCTCAGCCGGGTCATGAAACTTCTCCCACCCAGGCCAGTTCATCCGCCTGATTGAAGTACTTACGGGAAATCGCGTCGGAGGCCTGCGTGACAGCCTTCTGTACCCGGTCCATATGCTCGGGCAGCTCGGACATGAGATCGTCCGTGCGATGGAACTCAAGGAAGGTACGGGCCTGGCCGACGATGCGGCGGGCGTCATTGATGAAGCCCACCCGCTGCGCGGACGGATCCAACTTTGCCAGGCACTCGTCAGCGTCGCGCAGGGCGAAGACAATGGAGCGCGGGAACAATCGGTCCAGCAGCAGGAACTCGGCAGCGTGTTGGTCTCCGAAGGCCGCACGGCGGGTCCGAAGGAACGACTCGTAGGCGCCGGCGCACCGCAACATGTTGACCCAGGACATTCCCGCGGAGAGGACATCCCTCGTGGACAGCATCCGCGCGGTCATGTCGGCGCGTTCAAGCGAGCGGCCGAGGACCAGGAAAAGCCAGCTTTCGTCGTGGCTCACCGTGGTGTCCGCCAGGCCGCGGACCATGGCGGTGCGTTCAAGCACCCAGTTGCAGAAACGGTACGTACCCACAACGTCTTTTCGGTGCTGGTTCAGCCCGTAGTACGTCGTATTGAGGCTCTCCCACAATGACGAGGACACAGTCTCGCGCGCCCGCCGCGCATTCTCGCGCGCAGCCCCCAAGGAGCCGGCAATGGACGTGGCGCTGGTCTTGTCGTAGGCGAGGGCATGAAGAAGCTCCGGCAGGCCGAATTCATCACTCTGCGGCCTGGCTCCCATGACAGCCAGGAGTTCCCTTGCCACGCTGCGCTGCTCCTCGAGCGGCAAGTGGTTCAGGCGCTCGAGATGGACGTCCAGGATCCTGGCCGTGCCATCGGCCCGCTCCACGTAACGGCCGATCCAGAAAAGGGATTCAGCAATACGGCTCAGCATGGGGCTGTGCCTCCTTCGGGTCCTGCGTTGTGACGATGAATGTATCCTGCTCCGGCAGCACGGCCTGCCGGATCACTGCTGCTGGTCCGATTGGCGGTCCCGCCAATTGCTTTCCACGGGCCAGACCGAGACCTGTTCGCGGACCGTGATGGAGGAACGGGGCAGCTCGACGGCGGGCAGTTGCGGGGAGTCCGAGAGAACCCAGGTGTCCTTGGACCCGCCGCCCTGGGACGAGTTCACGATCAGCGAGCCTTCCTTCAACGCCACCCGGGTCAACCCGCCGGGCAACACCCAGACGTCGTCGCCGTCGTTGACTGCGAACGGACGCAAGTCCACGTGCCGGGGCCCGAAGCGGTCTCCCGAGAGCGTGGGCACGGTGGAAAGCTGGAGGACGGGCTGGGCGATCCAGCCGCGCGGGTCCGCCAGCACCCGCTGACGCAAAGCATCCAGCTCCTCCCGTGACGCATCCGGGCCGATCACCAGGCCCTTGCCTCCGGACCCGTCCACCGGCTTGACCACGAGTTCCTCGAGCCGGTCCAGGACCTGCTCGCGGGCTTCCTTCTCTTCCAGGCGGAAGGTCTCCACATTCGCGATCACCGGCTCTTCGTGCAAGTAATAACGAATCAGGTCCGGCACGTAGGAATAGACCAGCTTGTCGTCCGCCACCCCGTTGCCCACCGCGTTGGCGATCGTCACACCGCCCGCCCGGGCCGCGTTCACCAGTCCCGGGCACCCGAGCATCGAATCGGAACGGAACTGCAACGGATCCAGGAACTCATCATCGATCCGCTTGTAAATCACATCCACCCGCTGCTCACCGGCCGTGGTGCGCATGTAGACCCGGTTTCCGCGGCAGATCAGGTCCCTGCCCTCCACCAGTTCAACGCCCATCAACCCGGCCAACAAGGTGTGTTCGAAGTAGGCGCTGTTGAACACCCCGGGCGTCAACACCACCACCGTGGGGTCATCCACCCCCGACGGCGCCGTCTTCCGCAATGCCGACAGCAGGCGGCGCGGATATTCCTCGACCGGCCGGATGTGCTGCTGCCCGAACGCCTCCGGCAAACCCTTCGCCATCGCCCGCCGGTTCTCCAACACGTACGACACCCCGGACGGCACGCGGACGTTGTCCTCCAGCACCCGGAACGTGCCCGCGGCATCGCGGACCACGTCGATGCCGGACACGTGCACGCGCACCCCGCCTGCCGGCTCGAAACCATGCACCGCACGGTGGAAGTGAGCACTCGTGGTTACCAATGCCCGCGGCACCACACCGTCGGCAACCACCGCCATCTTCCCGTAGACATCATCCAGGAAAGCCTCCAACGCGCGCACGCGCTGCGCCACCCCGCGCTCCAGCACATCCCACTCGTCGGCCGGAATCACCCTCGGAACGATATCCAGCGGGAAGGGTCTCTCCTCCCCCGCATAATCGAAGGTCACGCCCCGGTCCAGGAACGTCCGCGCCATCGACTCGGCACGCGCACTCACATCGGCAAGCGAAAGCTCGCGGAGTGCGCCGTCCACTTGGCCGTAGGATTTTCGGGCAACGGTGCCTGGGGCGAACATTTCGTCGTAGGCGCCTGAACGGGCGGCCGCCTCGGAGTAATCCCGGAATAGCTCTGACATGGGACTCAGACAATCACCTTTTCGATTACGAACGCATTTCGCGTTCTGCATGTTGCGACACCAAGTGTTCACCGGTCCGCAGTTCGGCGCTTGCCGCTGTAGCGCTCGGTTAGTTAGCTGCAAATATACCGGGCACGGCGGCATGGGCTGCCGGACGCGCCCGTCCGGGCCTGGACTTCGCCGGCAAGCACCACATGCGTGCGGGCATCGCCCTGCTCGGCTTGGGCGCGGTCTTCCTCATGATTAGATAGCTGGGTGTCGAATCACAACTTGGCGCGCGCTGAGGCCGCCACCCGTTCAGCCCTGATCAGCACCCACAGCTACGATGTCTCCCTTGACGTCCGCGAAGCCGCCGATGCGGGCGTGCCGGGGTACACCAGCCGCAGCGTCATCAACTTTTCGGCCGAGCCTGGTTCCTCCACGTTCCTGGATTTCATCCACGGCGGCGTACACAGCGTCTTCCTCAATGGAAAAGGGCTCGACGTCGCCGAGGTTGTGGACGGCGACAGGATCCACCTCCGCAACCTCCAGGCCGAAAATCAGGTCACGGTCACCGGAACCGCCCTTTACAGCCGATCCGGAGAGGGCATGCACCGCTTCGTCGATCCTGCCGACGGACAGTGCTACCTCTACACGCAATACGAACCGGCGGACGCCCGCCGCGTCTTCGCGGATTTTGAACAGCCGGACCTGAAGGCTGAATTCACCTTCCACGTCATGGCGCCTTCCGGCTGGCACGTGGCTTCCAACGGCGCCGAGGTCGCCCGGACGCAACTGACGAGCGATCCGGCCACGAGCCGCTGGGATTTCGCCACCACCAAGCGGATGTCCACCTACATCACCACCGTCCTCGCCGGTCCCTATTTCCGCGCCACGGACCACTGGAGCAAGGCGTTCGACGACGGGAGGAGCCTTGAGGTTCCGCTGGCTCTCTATTGCCGCGCATCCATGCAGGAGTCCTTCGACGCCGCGGAGCTTTTCCGGCTGACGAAGAACGGCCTGGACTTCTTCAACGATCTCTTCGACTATCCGTACCCGTGGGGGAAGTACGATCAGGCGTTCGTGCCCGAATACAACCTTGGCGCCATGGAAAATCCCGGACTGGTCACCTTCACGGAGAAATACGTCTTCACCTCCCGGGCCACCGATGCCCAATACCAGGCCCGCGCCAACACCCTCATGCACGAGATGGCCCACATGTGGTTCGGAGACCTCGTGACCATGACCTGGTGGGATGATCTCTGGCTCAAGGAATCCTTCGCCGACTACATGGGCACCCTCGGCGTGGACAAGGCCACGGACTGGGACAGCGCCTGGGTGAATTTCGCGAACAAACGCAAGTCCTGGGCCTACGTGCAGGACCAGTTGCCGACGACCCACCCGATCGTGGCCGACATTCCGGACCTGGAAGCCGCCAAACAGAATTTCGACGGCATTACCTATGCCAAGGGCGCATCCGTCCTCAAGCAATTGGTGGCCTACGTCGGATTCGAAGCGTTCATCGCCGGCTCGCGGCGGTACTTCAAAGATCACGAGTACGGCAACACTTCACTGGCCGACCTCCTCGAAGCCCTGGGCACGGCATCGGGCCGGGACCTTGGAACGTGGGCCCGGCAGTGGCTGCAGACCTCGGGGATCTCCACCATTGCAGCCGACATCTCCGCGAGCGGCGATTCCATGGCGGCGGTCACCCTGCGCCAGGACTCCGTGGACCCCATCACGGGCAAGCAGGAACACCGCCCGCACAGGCTCAGGATCGGTCTCTACAACTTTGACGACGGCGGCCGGTTGCTCCGCACAGAGGGCGTCGAGCTGGACCTCGAAGGCGCCGGCACGAAAGTAGGGGCTGTCGAGGGAAAGCCACGCCCGGCCCTCCTCCTCGTCAACGACGACGACCTCAGCTATGCCAAGGTCCGCCTGGACGCAGCGTCCGAGGAAACGGTACGTTCCTCCTTGGACCGGCTCAGCGATCCCATGGCCCGGGCGTTGTGCTGGACAGCCCTGTGGGATTCAGCGCGCGACGCCGTTACCCCGGCGGCGCTGTACGTCGCCGCCGTCGAACGCTTCGCCCCTGGCGAGTCAGGAATCGGTGTCCTCCTCAACGTTCTGGGCAACGCGGTAACCGCCGTCGAGCGCTACGTTCCGGCTCCGCAACGCGATGCGGTGCGGGAGAGCCTGATGGCGAGCAGCGCGATGCAGCTGAGGACCTCCGAACCGGGTTCAGACCAGCAACTCGCGTGGGCAAGGACCCTGGCAGAGTTGTCGCGGCATGACAGCGCCTACGTCGAGTTCTTCCGCGGCATTCTCTCCGGAAGCGTCATAGTGGACGGCCTGACGGTGGATGCGGATCTCCGGTGGAGCCTGTGGCAAGCATTGGCAGCCAACGGCGCGGCCGGGCTGTCGGAATTGGATGCCGAACTCGCCCTCGACCACACCGCGGCCGGACGCGAAGGCCATGCACTGGCCGCAGCTGCCCGTCCCGATGCCGCCGTCAAAACGGCCGCATGGAATGCCGCAGTCAACGACACCGGGCTCTCCAACGAGATTCTGAGCGCGACTATCGCAGGTTTCTCCCTTGCCCCCTCAGGGCTCCTGGACGGCTTCACGGAACCGTACTTCGACTGCCTGGAGGACGTCTGGCAGTCCCGGAGCATCGAGATAGCCGGCCGGATTGTGCGGGGCCTGTTCCCCTCAGCCCAGGATCTGCAGGCCGGAATGGCGCCGGAAGATCATCCGGTGCTTCGACGCACGGACGATTGGCTCAGCGCCCACACCGCAGCTCCGCGCGCGCTCCGGCGCATCGTCATCGAGCAGCGCAGCCATCTGTTCCGCGCGCTGACGGCCCAAGCCGCCGGTGCGTCGCAACAAGATGCCGCAGGGCCGCAGCGGGGCTGACGCGGGAGCCGGCGATACGGGGTTGACGGGCTGGGGTGAACCTGGAGCTCGCCGGCATCGTCTTTAGATGCAAGCCCGGCGCTCCGCATGGGCCCTTCTTGAGGACGGTCACCATGAAGTTCCCTCGGCCCGTGCTTGCCGCCGCAGCGCTGGGCACCACCCTTTTGCTCGGAGCCTGCTTCGGCGGACAGCCGGCCGCTCCGGCGCCTGCAACGCCTCCATCCCCAACGGCGAGCACAACGCCCGCCCCAAGCGCGCCGTCACCTTCACTGAACAGCCCGACTCCCACAACGCCGTCGACGAGCCCGACGGAGACACCAACCGCGCCGCCGGCGGTTTCGTCCCCGGCCCCGCCAGCCCCTGTGCCGCCACACCCAGCGCCACCCGCCGTCGTTCCGCCTCCGGTACCGGCGGCGCCCCACATGGTTCCGCCGCCCCCGCGGCACCCCAATGGCGGCGACCGCGACGGCGACGACAACGGCGGACCGGACGACGGCGATGGAAACCGGTAGCGTGCCGCCTCGCCATAGGACAACGCTGCTCGCCGGGCTCTCCCTGGGTACGGCTATGGCGATGATGGCCGTCGCCGCTTGCAGTTCCGCCGTTCAAGGCCCGGATTCCCGCACAGTTCAGTCCGCGGAAGCACCCTTCGCGTGGTTCAACGCAGCAGCGGCCCCGGCAGGGTGGAGAACCATGGAACTTCCAGATGGCACCGGGGTCCTTTCCGTCCCGCCCGATGCCGCTCCTGCGGAAAGCGACCCCGGCAGCGTATCCGCGACTGTCTCGTCGCCAACGGGCGAACTGCGGATATACCTCAACGCCACACCCCGGCAGGGCAGCGAGTCGCTGGACAATTGGAACGCCTTCAGGCTCGATCACCTGGCCGACGAGAACTCCTCGCCACCCACCAAAATCGCCGGGCGAAGCGGAATGGCTTTCCGCGGAGGCACGGGTTCCTGCGTGGAGGACAGCTATATGACCCGCGTCGCCAACAACCGCTACCGTGAGATAGCTTGCATCGTGGCGGGGAGCAAGGGCAGCAGCGTCCTTATCGTCGCGGCTCCCGCCGATTCATGGCCGCTCTACAGTCCGGTCCTGGAGCAGGCGGTGAATGCGTACCGCGCAGGATAGCCCCCGCAGCCCTCACGGAACACGGTGCAGCCATTCTTCGGTGCCGAACTTTGATTGCACCCGCTCCCGGGCCATTGCCAATTCGGCGTCGGTGATGCGGGACTCCGTGGCGCCGTAGCGCTCGGTGAAAACCTCCTGCATGGCTTTGATGATTTCGGTCCGCGCCAAGCCGGTTTGCCGGCGGAGTGGATCCACGCGTTTCTTTGCGCTGCGGGTGCCTTTGTCGGAAAGCTTTTCCTTTCCGATGCGCAGGACCTCGACCATCTTGTCGGCGTCGATGTCGTAGCTCATGGTGACGTGGTGCAGCATGCCGCCGTTGGCGAGGCGCTTTTGCGCGGCGCCGCCGATCTTGCCTTGCTCGGTGGCGATGTCATTGAGCGGGACGTAGAACGCCGTAATGCCCAGTTTTTCCAGGGCAGCCATGACCCACGCGTCCAGGAACGCGTAGGAGTCGGCAAAGCTGATGCCATCCACCAGGCTCTGCGGCACATAGAGCGAATAGGTGATGCAGTTTCCGGCCTCCATGAACATGGCTCCCCCGCCGCTGATGCGGCGGACCACCGTGATGCCGTGGCGCGCGACGCCGTCGGGATCCACCTCGTTGCGGAAAGACTGGAAGCTGCCGATCACTACCGACGGCTCTTCCCAGTCCCAGAAACGCAGGGTGGGGTTGCGAAGTCCCGCGCCGACCTGCTCCGTGAGGACCTCGTCCAGCGCTACGTTGAGGTGCGTGGGAAGGACCGACGGAGGGATGACCTCCCACTGGTGGTCCGCCCACCCGCTGGCCTTGGACAGCGCCCTTCGGACAGCAACAGCGACGGCGTCGGCGGAAAAGCCGAACAGGACAGAGCCGGCAGGCAGCGCGGCGGAGACGGCAGCGGAAATCTCTGCCGGCGTCGAACCTTCCGGAAGGCCCGTGAGCGCCCGGTTGATGTCCATCAGCGCCTCGTCCGGTTCCAGGAAGAAGTCGCCACTGAGTGAGACGTTCGCGAACCGACCGTCCACGACGTCCAGGTCAATTACGACGAGTTTTCCGCCGGGTACCTTGTATTCGCCATGGAGCCGGGAGTCGCCATGTTGGAATGCCATGCTGGAAGTCATGGTTTCCATCCTGCCGGAAAACGCAAAAGCCCGCAGCCGCCGAAGATCCGGCGGGTGCGGGCTTTCACAGAAGCTTGGAGGTGAAGTTGATTACTTCTTGCCGCCGAAGCCCTTGAAGCGAGCGTTGAAGCGCTCGACGCGGCCTGCAGAGTCCATGATGCGCTGCTTGCCCGTGTAGAACGGGTGGGACTCCGAGGAGATTTCGACGTCGATGACCGGGTAGGTGTTGCCGTCTTCCCACTCGATGGTCTTGGAAGAAGACACGGTGGACTTGGTCAGGAACTTGACGCCGGAAGCCAGGTCGTTGAATACAACAGCTTCGTACTTCGGGTGGATATCAGACTTCATAATGGGACCTTTTGTTCACGCAGCTGGATTTTGCCAGCTGCCAGGTATGAATGGATTCGGTCCGCGCACTGAAAACAGGTTCCGGGTGCCGGGCCAACAATCAATCATAGCGGAAACCGCACCTTGCTTGAACCAGCCGCGTCAGTCGCGCGGGCGCAACCCCAAAAAAGCCACGGCAGAAGCGGCAGCGACGTTGAGCGAGTCGACACCCGCGCGCATGGGAATCTTTACCGCGACGTCGACGGCGGCGAGCGTCTCCGGGCTCATCCGCGATATACGGCACCAGCAACCCGCTCGGCTGCAACAAACACGTCCAATCACCGAAAGGGTAAAGACCCGCCCACCCAACTGCAGTCAGTCGAGCAACGCCAGGCCGAACTCAGCGACGACGGCCCGCAATTCCCTGAGGTAGCGCTGCGCTTGGTCGGTGAGCGGAATCGCGGCGTGGCCGATCCAGCCGATCTCGATGCGTTCGTCAACGTCGAGCGGGATGGCGACGATCTCCGGGTCGAGCTCCCCGCTGATGATGCCTGTCGAGATCGTGTAGCCGTGGAGCCCGATCATGAGGTTGAAGATCGTCGCACGGTCAGAGACCCGGATCTCCTGCTTGCTGGACAAGGTGGAGAGAATCTCCTCCGCGAAGTAAAAGGAGTTGTTCGCACCTTGATCGAAGGTTAGCCGCGGCAAGCCGGCGAGATCATCGAGATTCGCACGCACTTTCAAGGCGAGCGGGTTGTTCCGTGCAACGAAAATGTGCGGATCGGCGAGGAAAAGCGGAGTGAACGCGAGTCCGGATTCCCGAAGCAGCTTATCGATGACCTTCCGGTTGAAATCGTTCCGGTAGAGGATGCCTATCTCGCTGCGGAGCGTCCGGACATCCTCGATGATGTCCCAGGTGCGGGACTCACGCAGCGAGAACTCGTATTCGGCCACCTCAGTGGCCTTGACCATCCGGACGAAGGCGTCCACCGCGAACGAGTAGTGCTGCGTTGATACCCCGAGCAGACGTCGTGTCGGTGGCCTGCCAAGGTAGCGTTGCTCGAGGAGAGCGAACTGCTCGACGACCTGCCTCGCGTAGCCGAGGAACTCTGCCCCGTCGGCGGTCAGGGTGACCCCACGGGCGGAGCGAACCAGGAGCGCACGTCCCACCCGGGCCTCAAGGTCCTTCATCGCTGCGGACATTGTCGGCTGCGCTACGTAGAGAAGATCGGCAGCCGCGGAGATCGACCCCTCGGCTGCAACTTCTATGAAGTACCGGAGCTGCTGCAGGGTCAGTCCGCTCGAAAGCTGTGCCATAGGAAAAGTCTATATGAATGCATAGTAACGCCTAGTTACCCGATACCCCCGGGAAGGTTGCACCATGGATACGTCCCCTTCTGAAAGGCCGTCTCCGGCCCATCATCAACGGATTGGCAGCTCATGGCAGACGACTTTACCTTCAGCATCACCACGACCCGCTTCGACGAGGACTACTCCCCGTCGGAAGGCTCGCGGATCACGACGAATTTCGCCAACCTGGCACGGGGCGAGCACCGGCAGGAGAACCTCCGCAACGCTTTGACCATGATTCGGCGCCGATTCAACGATCTCGCAAGCTGGGACAACCCGGACCGGGACCGTTACACGCTTGAGCTTGAAATCGTCTCCGTGCAGATAGAGTTCACTGCGGAAGGTACGGACCGGCAGTTCCCTCTGTTCGAGGTTCTCGACATCCAGATCGTCGACCAGTTGAACGGGGTCCGCCACCAAGGGATCGTGGGGAACAACTTCTCCTCCTACGTCCGTGACTTCGACTTTAGCGTAGTACTGCCAGCCGCAGCAGAGGCCTCTGGCAAGCCCACCATTCCCGAGGACTTCGGCGATCTTCACGGCAAACTGTTCCAGCAATTCCTCGATTCCCCGGCATGCCAGGAACGCTTCCCGCAGCCGCCAGTGGTGTGCATCAGCGTCTCCACGAGCAAGACTTACCGACGAACCGAGAACCATCACCCGGTCCTGGGCGTCGAGTACCAGCAGGACGAGTTCTCGCTGACGGACGCGTACTTCGCAAAGATGGGGCTGCAGGTTCGCTACTTCATGCCACGCGGCAGCGTTGCGCCGCTCGCCTTCTATTTCCGCGGCGACCTGCTCAACGACTACTCCAACCTGCAGCTCATCGGCACGATCAGCACCATGGAGACGTTCCAGAAGATCTACCGCCCAGAGATCTACAACGCGAACTCCGCCGCCGCCGTCGTCTACCAACCGAGCCTGGGAGAGCAGGACTACTCGCGCACCCAGATCGCTTACGACCGCATCGAGCGCAGTCAGCTCGCGATCACGCAGGCGAAGTACACGGAGGAACACTTCATCACGCCCCACAAGGACCTGTTGGACCAGTGGACCGCCAAACACCCCGCTCTCGTCAACTGACCCACGGAGAATGACAATCATGAACACACTTTTGCCCACCACCGTTGTCGGAAGCCTGCCGAAACCCTCGTGGCTCGCACAGCCGGAGACTCTTTGGTCACCGTGGAAGCTGGAGGGAGATGCGCTGGTTGAGGGCAAGGAGGATGCGCTGCGGATCGCGCTCCACGAGCAGAGCCGACGCGGCATCGACATCGTCAGCGACGGCGAGCAAACCCGCCAGCACTTCGTCACGACCTTCATCGAGCATCTCAGCGGGGTCGACTTTGAACAACGCAAGACCGTGCGCATCCGCGATCGCTACGACGCCAGCGTGCCGACCGTCGTCGGAGCGGTGCGCCGCGAGCGGCCGGTATTCGTCGAAGACGCAAAGTTCCTCCGCGCAGCCACCGACCGGCCGATCAAATGGACTCTTCCCGGTCCAATGACGATGGTGGACACGCTCTACGATGACCACTACAAGAGCCGCGAGAAGCTCGCTTGGGAGTTCGCCACGATCCTGAACCAGGAGGCGAAAGAACTGGAGGCGGCCGGCGTGGACATCATCCAGTTCGACGAGCCCGCGTTCAATGTCTTCCTCGATGAGGTCAAGGAGTGGGGCGTGGCTGCCCTTGAGCGAGCGGCGGAAGGGCTTCGTGCGGAGACCGCCGTGCATATCTGCTATGGCTACGGGATCAAGGCGAACAATGACTGGAAGGCGACGCTCGGCTCACAATGGCGGCAGTACGAGGAAACGTTCCCGCTGCTTCAGAGCTCCAGCATCGACATCATCTCGCTGGAATCCCAGAACTCCCACGTGCCCATGGACCTCATCGGGCTCCTCCGGGGAAAGAAAGTCATGCTCGGGGCAATCGACGTCGCAAGCGAGACCATCGAGACCCCGGAGGAGGTCGCCAACACCCTCCGCAAGGCCCTGCAGTTCGTGGATGCGGACAAGCTTATCGCCAGCTCCAACTGCGGCATGGCACCGTTCCCCCGGGATGTCGCACTGGCCAAGCTGAGTGCTCTCAGCGCAGGGACGAACATCATTCGCGAGGAACTCGCCCGCTCCGCCCCCAAGGTGTCATAGCGATGTTTCACGCCTACCCCGCAGACACCTGGCTCGAGGCTCCGAAGCAAAGCTTTCCGTCCTCCCTCTCGGCCGAGGAGTTCAAGGCGCTGTTCCGTGGCCACCCGGGAGGTGTCGCCGTCATCACGGCCGATGCAGGCGAAGGACCGGTGGCACTGACGGTATCGTCGGTGGTGTCAGTGAGTGCGGAACCTCCGTTGCTGATTTTCTCGGTCTCGGCACTGTCCTCTGCGTCCGCGGTGCTTTCGCGCGCCGAAACCGTCGTCGTGCACCTGCTGGACGCGCACGACGTCGACTTGGCGAAGTTTGGAGCGACCCCCGGCGCCGACCGCTTTGACCAGACGCACCGCTGGTCGGCCCTTGCAACCGGCGAAGCAGTGTACGAGGATGTCCGCGCCTGGGTGCGCTGCGCCGTCATCAATCGCATGGAGGTGGGGACCTCCACAATCATCGCCGTTCACGCCCTGGAGTCCCGCGTGATGCGTGACGTCCAAGCGGGCGAACCCGGCGACGCTCTGGTCTACCACAACCGTTCATGGCACCGTCTGGGCGAGCATTCCAAGCTCGAAGGCTGAGCGCCGCGCCAACAATGCGAAACAGGAAGCCGGGCGGCTCACGACGGCGGAAGCATAACTCCCGCCGTCCGCACTTCGTGGTTGGCGGCATGGACGCACAGATTGCACGTCGACGCTACGATGGCGCCCTAGCCGCCGGCGCAGATCCCCGGAGCGACGGCATCGCCGTAGTTGCCAGCCAGTCCATCTAAAACCACCCACAAGCATGTCCGAGGGGTGGTCATAGAAACCACCCCTCACGATGAAGGATCCCTTAAACCATGACATCAGCCGTAGCCAGCTCAGGTACCAAAACCGCCTCTGCCCCGCAAGAAAATGCGTCTCCGGAAAAGTTCCGACTGATGCTCATGATGGCCCTCACGCTCGTTACAGGTGTGGTTGACGCGGTCGGCTACCTTGGACTTGATCACGTCTTCACCGGAAACATGACCGGCAACGTGGTGATTCTTGCGATGTCGTTGGCCGGGGCGGCGAACCTGCCAACTTTGGGCCCACTGGTAGCACTCGGCGCCTTCCTCCTCGGCGCGGCGGTCGCCGGATTTACGCTCCAGTCAAGCCCGAAAGGCTGGAACCGCAGGGTCACACTCCTTCTCACAGCGGGTTGTATCTTGTTGACGGGAACCGCCGCCATCTCTCTCATCGTGGAAGACGTCGGCCGGCAGTCCCTTGGTGTCATTGTTGCCGCCGTTATCGCCATGCACATGGGCTCCCAGGCCCTGATTGCGCGGCATTTGGGCGTACGAGACATGACCACAGTGGTCATTACTTCCACCATGACTTCCCTCGCCGGAGAATCACTTGTGGGCAAGCAACGGCCCCGGTTACTCAACCGACGGCTGGGCGCTGTCCTCGCTATGTTCGCCGGGGCCGCCAGCGGAGTACTCCTGCTCCAGATCCATTTCAGCGTCCCGATCGGCCTCGGCATCGCCATCACTGCCGCTGTGACGGTCCTGGGGAGTCGCCGCTGGCATTGATGCGGTACATCCCACCGGCTATACCGCACCACGGAGCGCGGACGATCCAGGAATCGATCACAGCTTCCCCGACATGTGTCCAGGCGCCGCATTGCTGACCTGCGGTTTCGCCTCAGAAACCAGGGCATCTCCAGCTCTTCAATTGCTCCTGACACCGCGGGCGGGCGGGTGCGTCACGCTCAGCCACTACCTGGTCGCGTAGAAGGCGACCGCCGACGAGGCAGCCACGTTGAGGGAGTCGACGCCGTTCATCATCGGAATCGTCACGCGCGCGTCGAGCACCCGATCGGTCTCAGGTCTCAGCCCCTCCCCCTCGGTGCCGAAGACCAGCGCCAGATGCGGATGGTCCTGGGCGACCAGCTCGTCGAGCGTGATGGCCCCTTCGCCGAGCGACATGCCGGCCACAAAGTAGCCCGCTTCCTTGAGTAGCTCAAGGTCCCCAGGCCACGATTCGATCCGCGTCCACGGCACCTGGAACACGGTCCCCATCGACACCCGGATGGAACGTCGGTAGAGCGGGTCGGCGCACTGGGGTGAGACCAATACAGCGTCGACGCCGATGGCTGCGGCGCTCCGGAAAATCGCACCTACGTTTGTATGGTCGGTAAGGTTCTCAAGGACCGCGATCCGTGATCGTCCTTGCATCTGAGCCCGATCCGGCCCTTGTACTTTGGAACCACCGACATTCGTGTGGTCGACGACGTCCTCCAACCCCGCCACCCGGTGCGCACCGGCGAGAAGTTCCTCGAGCGGCACCGGCGCCGGCCGATGCATGGCCGCCATGGCACCGCGGTGCAAATGGAATCCGGTGATTTCCTCAAGCAGCGAAGCCTTGCCGATGTAGACCGGCACCTCCGGGAACTGTTGGAAAACGTCGTCGAGGTCTTCCAGCCATTTCTCCGCCAGGAAGAAGGACCGGGGCTGGTGGCCGGCCGCGAGGGCGCGTCGCAGGACCCGGGACGACTCGGCAATGTACATGCCCTCGAGGGGCTCGCGGAGCTTGCGGAGGTGGACATCCGTCAGTTGTGTGTAGTCGGCAACACGCGGGTCGTCGGCAGAGTCGAGGTAGTGGAAAGTCACGGGTTCCTATTTCAGCAAGTTGGCGATCATGAAGCCGAGTGCCACGATGCCGAGAGCGAAGATCACGATGCGCAGCGCGAGGGGCTTCAGGCGCCGTCCCACTTTGGAGCCCACCAGTCCGCCGATCAATGAACTTACCGCGATGACTGCAACGACCGGCCACTCGATCCGGCCAAAGGCAAACAGGAGATAGGAGCACGCGGCCACGACGTTGACGGCCAACACCAGGATGTTCTTCATGGCGTTGGCGTTCTGGATGGTACCGGTCATGAAGATACCCAGAATGCCGACAAGCAGGATGCCCTGGGCAGCGACGAAATAGCCGCCATAGACCCCGGCGAGGTACACCAGCACCACAAGGACCACGCTGTGCCTCTTGTCGTGGATGGCGTGCTCCGGGTTGCCGGCCCTGTCCTGGACCCACCGTTGGAGTTTGGGCTGGAAGAGCACCATGATCAGCGCGACCACGATCAGGATCGGGGCGGCGTAGTAGAAGACCTTCTCCGGGAGGTGCAGCAACAGCCAGGCGCCCGTGATGCCGCCAAGCAACGACGCCGGCAAGAGCCTGAGCAACTGCCGGCCCCGGCCCCTGAGCTCGTGGCGGTAGCCCCAGGCCCCTGTCACGTTGCCTGCCACGAGCCCCATGGCGTTGCTGATGGTCGCCGTGACAGGTGCGTAGCCCACGGCAATGAGGACCGGGAACGTCACCAGCGTGCCCGAGCCGACCACGGTGTTGATGGTTCCGGCCCACAAGCCCGCGAAAAAGATCAGGATGCCGCTAAGGATCTCCACAGTTTCTCGCCGCCCCGGCCTAGTGGCGGGCGGTGGCCGTGTAGCGGCCGGAGTTTTCGGTCACGTCCAGGGGCAGGCCGAAGGTATTGCTCAGGTGTTCTGCGGTCAGGACTTCCCCTATGGGTCCCGCCGCAACGACCCCGCCGTCGCGAAGCAGCATGGCATGGGTGAATCCCGGAGGAACTTCTTCGAGGTGGTGCGTCACGAGGACCATGGCGGGAGCGTCCTCGTCGCGGGCGAGCTCACCGAGCTTATGGACGAGCTCTTCCCGTCCGCCCAGGTCCAGGCCGGCGGCCGGCTCGTCGAGCAGGAGCAGCTCGGGATCGGTCATGAGGGCCCGGGCGATCTGCACGCGCTTGCGCTCGCCTTCGGAAAGCGAGGAAAAGGAGCGGTTCAACAGCGGGCCCATCCCCCATTCGTTGAGAAGGCCGAACGCGCGGCGTTCGTCGTCGCGCTCGTATCCTTCCCGCCAGCGGCCGGTCACACCGTAAGCAGCGGTGACCACAACGTTCAGAACGTTCTCCTGCTCCGGGATCTGGGTGGCCAGGGCCGCGGAGGAAAGGCCGATGCGCGGACGGAGCTCAAAGACGTCCACCCGGCCCAGCGTCTCGTCAAGGATCCCGGCTTTCCCGCTCGTGGGATGCATCCGGGCGGCGGCAATCTGGAGCAGAGTGGTCTTGCCGGCACCGTTGGGACCGAGGATTACCCAGCGTTCGCCTTCATTGACCTGCCAGTCAACCTTGTCCAGCAGGGTCTTGGTACCTCGGACAACGCTGACGGAAGCCAATTCAAGAACATCACTCATAGGAGTAGACACTAGGACAAAAACAGGGGCGATAGATAACCGGAACCCGGTCACACAGATTGCGCGATGCCTTGAACGAAACACAAGTTCGGGCGGCGGTTCGGCGCTCGCTAAGATTGCAGCCATGAGTTCGAACTTGACCGCGGTCAGCTATGGCGTGAATTTGTCCCCTTCGGAGCTTGAACACCTGCGAAAGGTACTGTCCGGCTCGGGCGCTTCCCTCACGTCGGAGTCGCGCTCGGGGGACGAGCGTTTCGGGGTCTACACCATCAGCCTGGCCGTTGACGGGGCTACCGTCGCCGACTTATCGGGCCTTCGGCGCAGGGTCGCGGACTCCGCAGCACCGGGCATGGACACCGCGATCGTCGCCGACACGCTGCGTGACGCCTCGCGAAAGCTGCTGATCATGGATGTGGACTCCACTCTGATCCAGCAGGAAGTGATCGAACTGCTTGCCGCGCACGCCGGCAAACGCGAGGAAGTAGCAGCCGTCACGGAGGCCGCGATGCGCGGTGAACTGGACTTCGCGCAAAGCCTTCACGCCCGGGTGGCGGTCCTCGCAGGCCTGCCGGCCGCCGTCGTCGACGACGTCCGTGCCGAGGTGCGCCTGAGCGAGGGCGCCGCGGAACTCGTGGCTGCGTTCAAAGCCGCCGGCCATGCGGTGGCGGTGGTGTCCGGCGGCTTCAACCAGATCCTGCGGCCCATCGCTGAGGAACTCGGGCTGGACTACTGGATCGCAAACGAACTTGAAATCGTCGACGGCTTCCTCACGGGCAAGGTCCTTGGCGACGTGATCGACCGCGCCGCCAAGGAGAAGTACCTTCGCGAGTGGGCAGCCGCCGAGGGAATCGACCTGGAGCACACCATCGCCGTGGGCGACGGCGCAAATGACCTCGACATGCTGGGCGCCGCCGGCATCGGTATCGCGTTCAACGCCAAGCCTGCCGTCCGGGCGGTAGCTGACGCAGCCATCAACATGCCGTACCTGGATGCGGTCCGGCATATCGCCGGCGTTTAGCCCGACGTCATGCGCCATGAAAAAGCGGCCCGGGACTGGGTAATCCAGTCCCGGGCCGATCCTCTATGCGCTGAATAGCTATCAGGCGCTCTTGCCGAAGTAGTCGGCCCCGCCGACGTACTCGGTGTGGCCGCTCTCGACGTCGGCCGTGACCATCTTTGCCACCTCGGCGGCGAACTCCTCCACCGAGTACAGCTTGCCGGCCTCGGCCCGGCGGGCCTCAATAGCACCCGGGTTGGAGCGGTCCAGCAGTGTCGCCGTCACGGTGCCCTCGATCATGTCGCCGGAAACCACCACGAGCGAGATGCCCTTTTCCTCCAGGCTCGGCAGCAGGGCCCGCAGGGCATCCTCGCCGGCGCGCTTGCTGCGGGCAACGGGCTCGTACTCGGGCATCGTGGGAACAGTCTCGACGAAGTGCGCCTGGTGGCTCGTGACGAAGACCACACGGGACCCTTCCGGCATCAGCGGGACAGCGGCGTTGAGCATGTTGATCTGCGCATCACGGTTCAGTTTCAGGGCGTAGTCCTCCTCCATGCCGGACTCCATGCCGCCGGAAGCGTTGAGCACGAGGACGTTCAGCGAACCGAATTCCTCCATGGCCGCGCTGGCCAGTGCCTGGACGCCCTCCTGGGTGGTCAGGTCCGCGCCGACGGCTACAGCGCGACCGCCGGCGGCCTGGATCTCGCCCACTACCTTGTTGGCCCGCGGGGCCTTCTGGCGGTAGTTGACGACGACGGCGGCCCCCTCGCCTGCCAGGATCTTGGCTACTTCAGCGCCGATGCCGCGTGAAGAACCGGTGACGATTGCCGTCTTGTTGTCCAGCAGTCCCATTCGTACTCCTTTATTCAAATCGTTCAACTTGTTCAAACCATCCAAGTTCTTTTAGTCCCGGGTCAATCATGCCAGCGGGAACCCTGCCCTAGTGGCCCATGCCCAGGCCGCCATCCACGGGGATGACGGCACCGGAAATGTATGCGGCTTCGTCACTGGCGATCCAGCGGACCACGTTGGCGACCTCGGAAGCTTCGGCAAAGCGGCCGGCCGGAACACTCGCCAAGTAGGCTTTCTGGGTGTCTTCGGGAAGCTCGGCGGTCATGTCCGTGTTGATGAAACCCGGTGCCACAACGTTCGCCGTGATGCCCCTGCTGCCAAGTTCCCGGGTGAGGGAACGGGCGATCCCCACCATGCCGGCCTTCGAGGCCGAGTAGTTGATCTGTCCGGGGGCCCCGTAGAGGCCCGACACGGAAGAGATCAGCACAACCCGCCCCTTGCGCATGCGGATCATGCCCTTCGAGGCCCGCTTGATGACCCGGAAGGCACCTGTGAGGTTGGTGTCGATGACAGACGTGAAGTCGTCCTCGCTCATGCGCAAAAGGAGCGTGTCCTTGGTGATGCCGGCGTTGGCTACCAACACCTCCACCGGCCCGTGGGCGGCCTCGACTTCCTTGAACGCGGCGTCAAGCGAGGCCTCGTCGGTCACATCGGCCTTGACGCCAAGAATGCCCTCAGGGAGGGGTGTTTCGCTGCGGTACGTCACGGCGACCTTGTCGCCGTTGGCGAGGAATGACTCTGCGATCGCCAGGCCGATGCCGCGGTTTCCGCCCGTGATGAGGACACTGCGGGCGGTTGATACTGCTTCAGACATGCTGCTCTCCAGAGTTCCGCGACAGGACTGTGCCGCTTGAAAGTGGGTGATTTCCTGCATCGATCTTAGCCGCCGGGTGCCCCCGGCCGCGGGTAGCTGCGCCCGGCGCGGTTTGGGAGGCCCGTCCCGGGGTGAGAGAATTGAGGGAAGCCGTTGGAGCGTGATGAATCAGCCGTGACAAGAGATAGCAGTCCCCTGCGGGCGCCCGGGGACCCGGACGCCGTTTCAGGTGACCCCGTGGTGCACAGCATTACCGACGCCGCCGCCGCCCACTCGGACGACATGCGCGAACGAATGATCAAGTACGCCTTGGCGATGGGTATCCGCCTGGTGTGCCTGTTGCTCATATTCGTAGTTGATGGCTGGTTCAAGATCATCGCCGTCGCGGGGGCCGTGTTCCTGCCTTGGATTGCCGTAGTGATCGCCAACGGCAGCGACAAAGCCGAAGTCCACAGTGATGCCTTGCTGGACTACGTCCCGGCCGCGGAGCTGGAAGCGTCACCCGAAGAAGGGGAACCGGCCGCTCCGGTCACCGTTTTAGAGGGCGAACTCATCGAGGACGACGCCGCCTCCCGGGACCCTTCCGGCCCTGCACCGGTTGACAACCCCGGCGCCGGCAGGCAACGATACCCGCTCGGCGGGGAAGAACAGGCGGCTTCATGAATATCTTCACTATGGGCGGCCCTGGCCTGGAGAATGAGGAGCAGGCAGGCCGGGGCGCGACGCCTGCGGCTGTCTGTTCACGAAAGGCGTGCCGCGCCGAGGCTACGTGGCAGCTCCTGTGGAACAATCCCCGCATCCACACCCCCGAGCGCCGCAAGGTGTGGCTGTCCTGCGGGGAGCACCGGAAATGGTTGGAGGACTACCTGCAGACCCGCGGCCTGTGGAAAGAAACCGTACCGTTTGCGAAGACAACCGATCCAGGCGAGGCCTCCTGAATGTATCGCTTTCTTTTTTCCAGCAAGTGGCTGGGCTATTTCGTCCTGGCGGTGATCTTCGCCACCGGCTGCGTGTTGCTGGGCCGCTGGCAAATGGACCGCAGGGCAGAGACGTTGGCCGAGATCAACCGCGTGGTCACCAACTACTCGGCCACTCCGGTTCCCTTCTCCGCCGCCAAGGCGCAGTTCCAGTCCTTGGACCCCGAAAAGGAATGGGCGCAAGTGGAACTGCACGGAAGGTATGACGTTTCCGGCCAACGCGTCGTCCGTAACCGTCCCCTCAACGGCCAGCCCGGGTACGAAGTAGTGGTCCCCCTCCGTTTGTCGAGCGGGGAAGCCGTGGTGATTGATCGCGGGTGGCTGCCCATCGGCAACAAGACGCCCGGCCACCCCGACAGCATCCCGGCGCCTCCGGCCAGCGAGGTCACCGTCGTCGCCCGCTTGAAGGCCTCGGAACCGGATCTGGGCCGCGGCGCCGTGGACGGCCAACTGGCATCGATCGATCTTCCTTCCTACGCCAAGGAGCTTGGCTATCCCATCATGACCGGCGCCTACGGGCAGCTCGCCACAGAGTCGCCCGCCGTCCAGGTGATGCCCGCGCCGTTCGCTAAGCCGGCCACGGATGAGGGCACCCACCTCTCCTACTCCTTGCAGTGGTTCGCTTTCGGTGTGCTGATGTTCGTCGGTTTCGGTTACGCGGCCAGGCAACAGGCCCGCAATGCCCGGATTGATGCCGAGGACGAGGAAGAAGAAATCAGCGCCGTGCCTGGTCGCAAGGCACCCACGCCACGGAAATCAAAGCGGCCAACGGCCGAAGAAGAGGAAGACGCAATCCTGGATGCACAAGGCTACTGATATGGTCCCGGCTCCCGTGCTGAATGTGAAGTCCGCCCTGACCGCGGCCGGCGCCCAAGACACGGTTCGCACCTTCGACGACGATGTCCCCACCGCCGCCGCGGCAGCCTCCTTGCTGGGTTGCGATATCGCGGCCATCGCAAACAGCCTGGTCTTCGAACTGGACGGCACCCCCCTGCTGATTCTCGCGAGCGGGGCCGCGAAGGTGGACACTGCCTTGGTCGCCGCCTCCTTGGGAACAGCCAGGATCCGCCGGGCCAGCCCGGACTTCGTCCTGGAGCACACCGGCCAGGCCGTGGGCGGCGTGGCTCCCCTTGGACATCCGCGGCCTATCCGTACCATCCTCGACATTTCGCTCCAGGAGCATCCACTGCTCTGGGCCGGCGCAGGCGACCATAACTCGATGTTCTCCATCAGTTACGGCGAACTCCAGCGGATTACGGCAGCCCAGCCCCTCAAGGTCCGCTGAGCCGGCAGTCCGCGGGCACATTGATCCGGCCCATTGATCCGCTCCGGCCTGGGGCTAGGCTGTGAGCATGGCTGAATACACCTACGTCACGTACATCGAAGGAACCCCGGACCAGATTTGGACGGCACTGACGGACTCAGACCAAAGCGCCGAGTACTGGGGCCACTCCAATGTCTCGGACTGGAAGGCAGGTTCGCGCTGGGAACACCGGCGCACGGACGGTTCCGGAACGGCCGACGTCGTGGGAACAATCCTGGAAGCAACACCGCCGGCGCGCCTGGTGAACACATGGGAGGATCCCGCGGTTCCAGCGGTGGTAAAGCCCGACGTGGTCACCTTCACCATCGAGTCCCATGACGGTATCGCCCGGCTTACCGTCCACCACAGGAACATCGCCGACGACGAGCAGTTGGCGATTGCGGGCCGCGGCTGGTCGGCGGTCCTGTCCAACCTGAAAAGCTACATTGAACTCGGCCGCCCGCTAGCCTCCGTGCCGTGGGAAATGCCCTGACGCCGTGGGAAATGCCCTGACGGGGAAACGCCCCGACCCGCACCCTACGCGAGGGTGATGAGGTCCAGGTAGTCTTCGTTCCAGTGGTCCTCGACGCCGTCCGGGAGCAGGACCACGCGTTCCGGGTTCAGCGCCTGCACTGCGCCTTCATCGTGGCTGACGAGCACGACGGCGCCGGAATAGTTTCGCAGTGCGCCGAGGATCTCAGCGCGGCTGGCAGGGTCGAGGTTGTTGGTGGGCTCGTCCAGGAGCAGCACGTTGGCGCTCGAGGCCACGATGGTGGCGAGGGCCAGTCGGGTCTTCTCACCACCTGAAAGCACTCCCGCCGGCTTGTCGACGTCGTCACCCGAAAACAGGAAGGAACCGAGGATCCCGCGGACCTCTGCGTCTTTCATGTCCGGAGCGGATGACCGCATGTTCTCCAGGACGGTGCGCTCGTGGTCCAGGGTTTCGTGTTCCTGCGCGTAGTAGCCCACTTTCAGCCCGTGGCCCGGGACGATGTCGCCGGTGTCCGGTTTGTCCACCCCCGCTAGCATCCGCAGGAGCGTGGTCTTGCCTGCACCGTTGAGGCCCAGGATGACCACTTTGGAGCCACGGTCGATTGCCAGGTCCACGTCAGTGAAGATTTCCAGTGAGCCGTAGGACTTGCTCAGACCCTCTGCCGTGAGCGGAGTCTTACCGCACGGAGCAGGATCCGGGAAACGCAAGGCTGCCACGCGGTCATTCTCGCGGACTGCTTCCAGGCCGCCGAGCAGCCGTTCGGCACGCTTCGCCATGTTCTGCGCCGCCACGGCCTTGGTGGCCTTGGCACGCATCTTGTTCGCCTGGTCCATGAGGACCTGGGCCTTCTTCTCCGCATTGGCGCGTTCGCGCTTGCGGGCGCGCTCGTCGGTCTCTCGCTGTTGCAGGTACCGCTTCCAACCCATGTTGTAGAAGTCGATCTGCGCCCGGTTGGCGTCCAGGTGGTAAACCTTGTTCACCGTGGCTTCGAGGAGCTCCACGTCGTGGCTGATCACGATCAGCCCGCCCTGGTGGCTCTTGAGGAAGTCGCGGAGCCAGGTGATGGAGTCCGCATCGAGGTGGTTGGTAGGTTCGTCCAGGAGGAGCGTTTCGGCGTCCGAGTAAAGGATCCGGGCCAGCTCCACGCGGCGGCGCTGGCCGCCCGAGAGTGTCTTGAGCGGCTGGTTCAGGAGGCGCTCGGGAAGTGCCAGATTGGAGGAAATGGCCGCGGCTTCGGCCTCAGCCGCATAACCGCCTCCTGCGAGGAACTCGGCTTCCAAGCGGTCATAGCGGTTCATGGCTTTGCGCTGGACCGTGACGTCTTCGCTGGACATGTCCGCCTGCGCCTGCTTGAGCTTGCCCACCACCACGTCCAGGCCGCGGGCCGAAAGGATGCGGTCGCGTGCAAGCTGCTCCATGTCCGGGGTCCGCGGGTCCTGGGGCAAGTAGCCAATCTCACCGCTGCGGGTGACCTTGCCGGCCGCCGGCAGTCCCTCGCCGGCAAGGACGCGGGTGAGGGTCGTCTTGCCTGCACCGTTCCGGCCCACCAGACCGATTTTGTCCCCCTTGTCCACGCGGAAGCTCACCTGGTCCATGAGCAGGCGGGCGCCGGCGCGCAGTTCGAGTTCCTGGACGGTAATCAATTCGGGGGATGCCTTTCAATGGGGAACACCCGCAGCACCGGAGGTCAAGGCGCGGCTGAAGTGGAGGGGCCGAACAAACGGCCTTTACGATTCTACCGCCCACCAGCCCGCCCGCCCGCCAGCGACAAGGGTGCACGCGGATGATCCCAAAATAGTAAGTACCCTTGCTACTATTTTCGGCGCGTGGTTAGGTGAAGGTAGGGCCCGGAAGGGAACGCTGCATAGCGGCTCAGGGATGAATCCGATGGGACGATTGCGAGGGAGGCTCTCGATGAGCAGTGCAACAGGATCCAATGGCAAACACCTCAGGGCGGACCGGAGCCAGGATGAAGTCCCGTACACCGCCGAACCACCGCGGGACCAGGTAGCCGATGTACCTGGGGCTGGCCCTGCTTATGTTGAGGACGGCTATGTCGACACAACGAGCAGCTATCCCGTGATTCCGGCCGCTTCCGACCCGGACGCCGCCACCCGTGAGACGGTCATCGCCCGCGAAAGGGAGCAGTTCGGCGGAATCAAGATCGGCTCGGCCTTCTTCGGCTGGCTGACCGCGACGGGGATGGCCGTGCTATTGGTCGCGCTCCTGGCGGCGGCGGGGATCGCTGTTGGACTCGCCAACAACGCGAACGTCAGCGACGCAGTGAACCTGGCGTCGTCGCAGACCGTCGGCATTTCGGGGATCATCGCTCTCCTGGTGATCCTGTTCCTTTCCTATTACTGCGGCGGCTACGTCGCCGGACGCATGGCCCGGTTCAACGGCGTCAGGCAGGGGCTCATGGTCTGGTTTTGGGCAGTCATCGTCGCCGTGCTGGTGGCGTTGCTGGGATTGGTCGCCGGACCGCGGTTCAATATCCTCGCCAACGTGAACAGCTTCCCGAGGATTCCCGTGAATGAGGGACATCTGAGCACAACCGGCATCATCGCCACCGTCGTGGTGGCAGTAGTGACCCTCGTCGCCGCGGCACTGGGAGGACTGGCCGGCATGCACTACCACCGCAAGGTGGACCGCGCGGGTTTCACCCCGACGGACGAGGAGATCGAAGCTTAGCCAAAGACTCCGGCCGCTGGCCGCCGTTCTTTGTACCTTGGCGCCAAGGCCTCGCCGCGCTGCTCGTGGACACCCTACAAAATGCCGTGCCAGGCCGCTCTGTAGTGTCGGTTTGAGGGATCCATTCCGCCCCAGGCACAGACAGGACACACCATGAGCAGCACAGAAACCGCTTCCACGCGACGAACCCCTCCCCGCACCCGCTGGACGTCCACGGACATCGGCCTCATCGCAGTATTCGCGGGCCTCGTGGCCGCCTCGACCCTTGTTCCGGGCATTCCGGTCGGCGCCCTCGGCGTGCCGATCACCCTGCAGACCCTCACTGTCATCCTGACCGGCCTCGTGCTCGGCGGCGGGCGGGCCTTTGCCGCCGTCGGGCTTTACACCCTGCTCGGTTTCGCGGGACTGCCGATCTTCAGCGGAGGTCGCAGCGGTCTCGGTATCCTGGCCACACCGTCGGCCGGCTACATCATCGCGTTCCCCCTCGCGGCGGCCGCCACCGGCTGGCTGGCTGCGATCGTGATCCGCAAAACCGTCAAGCACCGTGCCGTTTTCCTGTTTGCCGCCGCCATGATCAGCACCATCGTCCTCATCCACGGCCTCGGAGTGCTTGGCTTCATGGTCAATGGCAAGTTCGACTTCGCCAAGGCATTCCTGGCCGACCTGCCCTACTACCCCGGCGACATCATCAAGAACGTCCTGGCGGCAATCATCGCCGTCGCGCTCCACAAGGCCTTCCCGGACATCCTGGTCCGCCGCGTCAAATAAAGCCCGCGTCAAATAAAGCAGGAACAATCAGTACATGAACACCATCACCCTCAGCGACGTCTCAGTGCGCGTGGCCATCGACGGCAGCCCGGCGCCCAAGACTTTGCTGCAGGACGTCTCCTTGGAACTCACGGAGCAACGCATCGCGGTCATCGGGGCCAACGGCTCGGGAAAGTCCACCCTGCTGCGCCTGCTCAACGGCCTGGTGGCTCCAAGCGATGGTGCCGTCAGCGTCAACGGCGCAGACAGCGTGCGGGACGTTCGTCAGGTCCGCAGCCAGGTGGGATTTGTCTTCACCGATCCCCTGTCGCAGCTGGTCATGCCGACCGGGCGGGAAGACGTCGAACTCTCCCTGCGGCGTTCCATCAAGAACTCCAAAGAGCGCGCAGCCCGTGCCGAAGCCGTATTGCAACGCTTCGGCCTCCTGGACCTCGCCGACCAGAGTATTTACGAGCTCTCCGGCGGCGAACGGCAGCTGCTCGCCCTCGCGGCCGTCCTCGCCGTGAATCCCGCCGTACTGGTCCTCGACGAGCCTTCAACGCTGCTGGACCTGCGCAACCGGGAGCTGCTCAGGCGCACGCTTGCGGGCCTTGAGCAGCAGATCATCATGTCCACCCACGATCTGGACCTTGCCCTCGAAGCGGACCGCGCGTTGGTCGTGGATTGCGGACGGATAGTGTTCGACGGCGGAGCAGCCGGCGCCGTCGAACACTACCGCGCGCTGTGCGCAGGGGCCGCGGCGCCCGGCAACAAGGTGCAGGCCACGTGAGGGTCCACGGGGTCCTGATCCCCAACTATGTGCGGGGCAACTCGATCGTGCACCGCACGCCCCTGTGGCTCAAGTTCCTGTTGGTTGCCGGCTGCGGGCTGGCATCGTTCCTGATTGTCGACTGGCTTGTCTCGGCAGTGGTCCTCGCCGTGATGTGCGGACTCTTTCTGCTGAGCCGCGCGGGACTCAAACGGCTCGCGCATTCCGTGTGGCTCGTGACGCCCATCCTCGTGGCGATCGGCGCCGTCCAATGGTGGCAGCTGGGCGGCCCCGTTGCAGCGCGGATTGTGCTGAATGTGCTTGTCTGCGTCGTCGCGGCATCGGTACTTACGGTCACCACTCCGGTGCAGGCGTTGCTGGACGGGGTTGTTGCCCTGTCCAAGCCGTTCAAGCGTTTCGGGGCGGACCCCGAGCGCTTCGCGCTGACCATCGCCATCATGCTGCGCAGCCTTCCGTTCATTGCCGGCGCATTTTCCGATGTCCGTGACTCAGCCCGGGCGCGGGGGCTTGAGCGCAATCCCCGCGCCTTGGTCTTGCCGGTATTCATCACCACGGTTGCCTATGCGCGGCAGACCGGCGACGCCCTGGCCGCGCGCGGCCTTGGCGACGCCGAAGACTAACCGCCCGTCAACTGCGAATACCGGAACAACGCCGCCGTGCCCATTCCGCCCGCGCTGCTGATCATCGCCAGCGCCAGGCTCTCCCGGCCCGGCTGCGCTTCGGCAATCCTGCGGGCCTGGGCCAGTAGCCGCGTCACCAGGACGGCCCCGGACGCGCCATAGGCGTGTCCCAAGGCCAGCGCGCCGCCGTCGAGGTCCGCCCGTTCCGGTTCCACTCCCAGCGCGTCAAGGCAGGCGAGCGTCTGCGAAGCGAATGCCTCGTTGAATTCGACGAGGTCCAGTTCTCCGGGTTCAAGATCCAGCTCCGCCAGCAACCGCTTGGCCGCCACTGAAGCTCCGATACCCAGTAGTTCCGGGTCCACGCCGGCTGTGTCGCAACCCAGGACGAGCAATCCGTCGGCGGCACCAAGTTGCCGTGCCCGCTCCAGTGAAGTGATAACGACGGCGGAGGCCGCGTCAGCGTCGAAGCACGAGTTTCCGGCCGTCACCGTGCCGCCGGGTACGAATGCCGGCGGGAAGCGGGCCATGAGTCCTGCCCTGAGGGATGCCCGGGGTCCGTCATCCGCGCGCACTACGGCGCCCTCTGCTTCCAAGGGAACAATTTCCGCGGCGAACGCCCCGGCAGCAGTGGTAGCGACCGCCCGCTGGTGACTCCGGAGGGCGAAATCGTCCTGTCGTTCGCGGCTGACGAAGAATTCCCGCGCCACATTTTCAGCGGCCACCCCCATGTCCGGGTCCCCGAACTCAGGCGGCACGAAGGTGGCGCGGGTGTAGAAGTCCGGCTCGCCGTCGGGGTCTTGGTTTCGCCGGGCACGCAGCGGGGCAGTACTGATGCTCTCCACTCCCCCGGCCAGGAAGACGCCGTTACCGCCTGCGGCTACGAGCCGGGACGCCAGGGCAATGGCGTCGAGTCCGGAACCGCACTGCCGGTCCACGGTCAGTCCGGGAATGCCCACAGGCAGTCCCGCCTGCAATGCGGCATACCGGGCCAGGTTTCCGCCTCCGCCCACCGCATTGCCGATCACGACGTCGCTGACGTCCGAACCGGCAACACCCGTGGCCGCCAGGAGTGAACGCAGGACCGGGGCGAGGAGCTCCTCGGCGCGGAGCGACTTCAATTGTCCGTTGGCGCGGCAAATAGGCGTGCGCAGGGCGGCAATGATCACCGGCTGGCGCGAAGGGTCCAGCCCGGTGCCCGGCTCGCGGCTAGGCAAGGGGTTTCGCCCGCGGATCGTTGTGCTCAATCCAGTCGAGCAACAGCTGGCGGCTGACCTTCCCGCGGTCCGTCACGGGCAATTCGGACAGCGTGAAATACCGCTGGGGTCGCTTGTCCCGGGCGAGCAAACCGTCCAGGCCGGTCTTGACCTGGGTTGCCGTCACCGAACCGTAGGCCGGAACGATTCCTGCGACAACTTTCTGGCCGCGGACTTCGTCCGGCATCCCGGCCGCGACCGCCGCCGAGACCCCGGGGACCGATGCCAGGGCGAGCTCCACCTCATGGGGATAGACGTTCCTGCCGGAGGTGATGATCATGTCGGACCGACGGCCGAGGATATGCAGGACACCGGAGTCCATATGGCCTTGGTCCCCCACCGTGTACCACCCGTCAAAGCACCGCAGCGCCTGGCCGTCGTCGCCCCACAAATACCCATTGCTGACCATGCCGGAGCGGACGCAGATGTTTCCGTCGGTCCCGTCGAGGACCTCCGCGCCGTCGTCGTCCATGATCCTGAGTTCGACGCCGGGAAACGGTCCGCCGATTCCCGTGCCGCCGGCGTCGAGCGGTTCCCCGGCAGCGAGGCGCGTTCCGGAAACGAAACTGAGTTCGGACGCACCGTAGTACTCGAAAATCGCGGCATTGGGCGCCCAACGCCTGGCGGCCTCGAGGGTGCGGGCGTCAAGCTTCGAGCCTGCGCAGATGATGCTTCGCACGCCGGATGCGTCCACGCCTCCGGCCAGTCCGCGTTCGCTCAACAGGCGCAGCGTGGTGGGCACCAGGACCAGGCGGGTGATGCCGTCGTAAGCGATGGCTGCGTGGACATCCCCGACGTCGAAAGTCTCCGTGGTGTGGAAGGCCGCTCCGGCATACAGGCATTCCGACAGTGCGTACAAGTTCAGGCTCGCGGCCAGCGGTCCGGGCGCGAGTGTCCTGTCCTCCGGTGTCAGCCCGAAGAATTCGATGGAGGCGTCAAATGAGACCTGCCACGAACGCCGTGTACGGGTGAAGGCCTTGGGGACGGAGGTGGTTCCGGAGGTCAGGCCGATCAGGAACGTGGTGTCGGGATGGCCGTCGGACAGCTCGTCGCCGGCGGTCTTCGGGCCCGTGGCGGAAGTCTGTGCGGCGGCGGGCCCGGCTTGTCCGATTCTCTGCGTGACCTCGTCGATCATGGCCTGCGGCCACAACGGGTCGAGCACGGCGCAGCGCCGCTCGCCGGCCACAGCGGCCGCGTACGCCACCACGAACCCGAGGGAATTGGCCTCGGCGAGTACCGTCGTTGCGGGCGTCTCCCCGAGGCGCAAGGTTGCGGCGTCCCTGAGGTCAGCCCAGTTGAGCCGTTTGCCGCCAACGACGACGGCAGTGTCGTCGGGGCGTTCATCGGCCCAAAGCTGAAGTTTGTCCAGGAAAGGCATCATCGAATTTTAGCCTCTGCGGCGGGTCAGCGGCGTTCTATGACGCTGTGCGGGTACGACGACGGCCGGCCACCTTCGCAGGAAGGTGACCGGCCGTCGTCGTACCCTAAGCCGGGGCTGGGGACCTAGATGTTGAAGCCGAGGGCCCGCATCTGGTCTTTGCCGTCGTCCGTGATCCGCTCGGGACCCCACGGCGGCATCCATACCCAATTGAGGCGCCAGTCGTCCACGATGCCGTCGAGCGACTGGCCGACCTGCTCTTCAAGGACGTCCGTCAGCGGGCATGCCGCCGTCGTCAACGTCATGTCGATGAGCAGGGCGCCGTCCTCTTCCGAGTACTTCAGACCGTAGAGCAGCCCAAGGTCCACCACGTTGACACCGAGTTCCGGGTCAATGACATCCTTGAGCGCCTCCTCGACGTCCTCGAGGCTGGTGCGAGCCGCTTTGATTTCGGTCATGGCGGGAGTCCTAACTAGGCCTGTGCTGCCGCAGCAGCGATGGTGGCTGCGCCGGCGCCCGTGGCGTAACGGTCGTAGCCTTCTTCTTCGAGGCGGTCGGCCAATTCAGGGCCGCCCTCTTCGACAACCTGGCCATCAACAAACACGTGGACGAAGTCCGGCTTGATGTAGCGCAGGATCCGGGTGTAGTGGGTGATGAGCAGGGTACCCATGTTGCCCGTGGCGTGGGCGCGGTTGACGCCCTCGGAGACGACCTTGAGCGCGTCGACGTCCAGGCCGGAGTCAGTCTCGTCAAGCACGGCGAACTTCGGCTTGAAGAGTTCGAGCTGGAGGATTTCCACGCGCTTCTTCTCGCCGCCGGAGAAGCCCTCGTTGACGTTGCGCTGTGCGAAGTCGGCGTCGATACGCAACTGCTGCATGGCCGCCTTGACGTCCTTGGTCCAGGTGCGGAGGGCAGGAGCTTCGCCATCGATTGCCGTCTTGGCGGTGCGCAGGAAGTTGGTCATGGTCACGCCCGGAACCTCTACGGGGTACTGCATGGCCAGGAAGACGCCTGCGCGGGCGCGCTGGTCAACGCTCATGGCCAGTACGTCTTCGCCGTCGAGCGTGATGGTGCCCCTCGTGACGTTGTAGCGCGGGTGGCCGGCAATGGTGGACGCCAGGGTGGACTTGCCCGAACCGTTGGGGCCCATGATTGCGTGGGTCTCGCCGGTCTTGATGGTCAGGCTGACGCCCTTCAGGATCTCCTTGGTGCCCTGCTCCGTCTCGATGCTGACGTGCAGGTCCTTGATCTCAAGAGTAGACATGCTCTTCTTTCTTTCGTAAGTCTTTAGGCACTTGGCGCTCAGTAGTTCTGTACTGAGGCGCCGTTCACAACGTTGGTCACGTCCACGTAGACGTCGTCGCCGTCGAGGGTGACGGCGAAGACGGGGACGGGGTCATAGGCAGGGAGCTGCAAGGGTTGTCCGGTGCGGAGATCGAACTGGGAGCCGTGGCCCCAGCATTCGATCGCGCAGCCTTCGATTTCGCCCTCGGAGAGCGAGATGTCCGCATGCGAGCAGGTGTCGCCGATGGCGTGGATCTCGCCCATCGAATCCTTGACGATGGCTACGGGGTAGTCATCGATCAGGATGCGCAGCGCCTGCTTGACCTGGATCTCGTTGGCGTTGCATACCAGTTCGCCTTGTGGCTGTTCGCTCATAGTCTGTTTTCCCTGCTTGGCTTGTATTAGTTGTCGGTCGCGGCGAGCTCGCGCTCAACAGCTTCGGTCAGGCGCTCTTCGAGTTCCGGTACCTTGATCTGCTGGATGATCTCGTTGAGGAAGCCACGGACCACCAAACGGCGGGCTACGTCTTCAGGGATGCCGCGTGCCATAAGGTAGAACAAGTGTTCGTCATCGAAGCGGCCGGTGGCGCTGGCGTGGCCGGCGCCCTCGATCAGGCCGGTTTCGATTTCCAGGTTCGGCACGGAGTCCGCGCGTGCGCCGTCCGTGAGGACCAGGTTGCGGTTGGCCTCGTAGGAGTCGGTGCCTTCTGCTTCCTTGCGGATCAGGACGTCGCCCACCCACACGGTGTGTGCGTTGCGGCCCTGCAGGGCACCCTTGTACAGCACGCGGGACTTGCAGTTGGCCACTGCGTGGTCAACGAACAGGCGCTGCTCGAGGTGCTGGCCGGCGTCGGCGAAGTACAGGCCGAACATCTCGGCTTCCGCGCCGGGAGCCGTGAAGCGCGTGGACGGAGTCATGCGCACGACGTCGCCGCCGAGGCTGACCACGATGTGCTTGAACTTGGCGTCACGGCCCAGCTTGGCCTGCTGCGAGGAGGCGTGAACGGCGTCGTCGTTCCATTCCTGGAGCGAGATGACCGTCAGGTCGGCACCGTCTTCGACGAGGATTTCGACGTTCTGCGAAACGATTGCACTGCCCTGGTGGTCCAGCACGATCCGGGACTTCGAGAAGCGGCCTGCCATGATGACGATGTGCTGGGCGGAAGCTTCAGCGGAGGTGCCGGTCAGCAGGACGGACACTTCGCCGTCGAGCTGGAGCTCGGCGGGCACCGTGATGACGGTGGCCTCGGTAAAGTTCTCCCAAGCGTTGGCGGACACGCGGTCCTCCGGGATGGCCGCCGAGCCGATGCGGGCGTCGTCCCGCCCCACGGTCTCGACGACGACGCCCTCCGGGGCGGTAACGGCGACGGACGGCGCCGAGCCGGAGAGGACCTCGTTGTGAAGGCCGCGAAGCCGCTTGAGCGGGGTGAAGCGCCAGTCTTCTTCCAGCCCCGTGAGGGGCTTGAAGTCAGCCAGCTTGTACGAGGTCAGCCGACCTGCGCGCGAACTGTCCGGAATTCCAACGCCGCCGCCGTGGGAGTGGCTCTTGGCCGAGGCGCCCGCGAGCGGTCCGGCCGAAGGCGCCTGTTCCAGCGTCTTTTCCGAGGTGGAAGACGTGTTGGTGCCGGTGTTGACCGGTGAGAGGTTCTCACCCTCTTCGGTGAAGCCGTCAATAAAGGGGTGTGCCGATGGCGCGCCGATGCGGGCCTTTTCAGTAGTGATTTCAGTCATTGCTAACCGACGGATCCTTCCATCTGCAGTTCAATCAGGCGGTTGAGTTCAAGGGCGTATTCCATAGGCAACTCACGGGCAATCGGCTCAATGAAGCCGCGCACGATCATGGCCATGGCCTCGTCCTCGGGCATACCGCGAGACATCAGATAGAAGAGCTGCTCCTCACTGACTCGGGAAACGGTGGCCTCGTGACCCATCACAACGTCATCCTCGCGGATGTCGATGTAGGGATAGGTATCGGAACGGGAAATGGTATCTACCAACAAGGCGTCGCAACGCACGGTGTTGGCGGAGTGCTTGGCGCCCTCGCGGACCTGGACCAGGCCCCGGTAGGCTGCACGACCGCCGCCGCGGGCCACGGACTTGGAAATGATGGAGCTCTTGGTATTCGGCGCGATGTGGACCATCTTCGAGCCGGTGTCCTGGTGCTGGCCTTCGCCGGCGAAGGCGATGGACAGGGTCTCACCCTTGGCGTGCTCGCCGACCAGGTAGACAGCCGGGTACTTCATGGTCACCTTGGAGCCGATGTTGCCATCGATCCATTCCATGGTGGCGCCTTCTTCGCAGATAGCGCGCTTGGTGACCAGGTTGTACACGTTCGTGGACCAGTTCTGGATGGTCGTGTAACGGACGCGGGCGCCCTTCTTCACGATGATTTCCACCACTGCGGAGTGCAACGAGTCCGAGGTGTAGATCGGAGCGGTGCAGCCTTCGATGTAGTGGACGTAGGAGTCCTCGTCCGCGATGATCAGGGTGCGCTCGAACTGGCCCATGTTCTCGGTGTTGATGCGGAAGTAGGCCTGCAGCGGGATGTCCACATGGACGCCCTTGGGGACGTACACGAACGAACCGCCGGACCACACGGCCGTGTTCAGCGACGCGAACTTGTTGTCGCCCACCGGAATGATGGTGCCGAAGTACTCTTGGAAGATCTCCGGGTGCTCACGGAGCGCGGTGTCCGTGTCCAGGAAGATAACGCCCTGCTTTTCCAGGTCCTCGCGGATCTGGTGGTACACAACCTCGGACTCGTACTGCGCGGCCACGCCGGACACGAGGCGGCTGCGCTCGGCTTCCGGGATGCCCAGCTTCTCGTAGGTGTTGCGGATGTCCTCGGGGAGGTCTTCCCACGTGGCAGCCTGCTTCTCGGTGGAGCGCACGAAGTACTTGATGTTGTCGAAGTCGATGCCGGAGAGGTCTGCACCCCAGGTGGGCATCGGCTTGCGGTCGAAGTACTTCAAGCCCTTCAGGCGGAGGTCCAGCATCCATTGCGGCTCGTTCTTCTTGGCCGAAATGTCGCGGACTACCTCTTCGTTGAGACCACGGCGTGCGTTGGCGCCGACGTCGTTCTTGTCGGCCCATCCGTACTCGTAGTTGCCAATACCGTGCAGCTCGGGATTCTTCTCCAGAATCTCCGAGATCACAGCACCGTCAGCTAGCGCTTTCTCTGCTGTTCCTTCAGCTAATTGACCCGTCATCACGGCCTTTCTTACTGATTGTTGGATTCGACATGGGGCGTGGCCCGCAGCTTGGGAAACCCGAGGGCCTCCTTGGCGGCCGGCCTGCCTGTGGGAATGTGGGTGGTGCAGACATGGCCGCCCTGCGCGAGGGTGGAGAGCCTGCGGACATCGACGCCGACCAAACGGGAAAACAGTTCGGTCTCAGTGTCACAAAAAACGGGAAATTCCGCGGCGAGCTGCTGGATGGGGCAATGGCCCTGGCACAACTGGACGCTCGAGAGGGAAGCGGGCAAGGGCGACTTGGTCTCAATCGACGCGGCCGACGCGACGTATCCGTCCCTGCTCAGCGCCTTGGACAGGGCCACAGCGCGGGCTGCGATATCGGAACCGGCCCGGTCGACTTCGGGTGCGTAGCGCTGTTCCATCTCGGCGAAGCGCTCTACTGCGTAGTCCCTGACTGCTTGTTCGCCCGCAAGGTCCCGCAGCCGCCGCAGCGCGGAACTTGCAATGTTAAGGTAGTCATCCCCAAGCTTCGACTGGCCTTGGGAGCTGAGGACATAGCGACGGGCCGGCCGCCCTGCGCCGGCACCCGCCTTCGCGACGCGCTTTACCTCGATGACCCCGGCACGCTGAAGGTGATCCAGGTGCCGGCGGACAGCTGCAGGGGTGAAGCCCAGCATGTCGCCAAGTTCAGCCGCGCTGACAGGACCGTGCTCCAGCACCGCGTTGAGAACCCGGTCCCGGGTGCGGTCTTCCGCATCGGCCACGCCGACAGCTGCGCCACCGGGCACAGGCACGACGGCGCTGTGCCTTGCGAGCGGCCTTGCGGGCACGGAAACAGAACTCCTCATGGAATACACAACACAATCATGTCGTAATTTAGTCCGTGCATCCAGTAAGGCAAGGCTGGCCTGCGGCACCTTCCCCTGCACCCCTACTACTTCACGTAGAATACTTTGGTGCGATCTCCCGAATCCCCTGTCCTCACCATCGATGGACTCATCAAGGACGTTGGCCCGCTGGCTTCCCTTGACGGCAAGATGCTCCGGGTGGTCAGCGGACTGTCAATGTTCGCAGAACGCGGCCAGGTCACGGCTTTGCTGGGCGCCAACGGTGCAGGCAAGACAACAACGCTCGAATGCGCGCAAGGCCTTCAAAAGCGTACCGGCGGCCGGATCGAACTCCTCGGCGAAGACCCTGACACGGCCGGGGCGAACCTTCGTTCGCGCGTCGGCGTGATGCTGCAGGACGGCGGCCTCCCGCCGTCGGCCCGTCCCATCCCCTTGCTTCGGCACATTGCGGGCATGTACCGGAATCCGCTTCCCCTGGACGGGCTCGTGGAGCGCTTGGGCATCGACTCCTTCAGCCGCACCGGCGTCCGCCGCTTGTCCGGCGGCCAAAAGCAACGGCTCTCGCTTGCGGCTGCCCTCATCGGCAATCCCCAAGTCCTGTTCCTGGACGAGCCCAGCGCGGGCCTCGATCCCCAGTCGCGCCAAATCGTCTTTGAGCTCATCGCCGAACTGCGGAACGCCGGCATGGGCATCATCCTCACCACGCACCTCATGGACGACGCCCAGAGGCTTGCGGACTATGTCTACATCATCGACGCCGGCCGCAACGTCGCTGAGGGCACCGTCGCCGACTTGTTGAGCCACGGCCACGAGGCCATGGACGGGGTGACCGAACGCACCCTGTTCTTTGACGCCCCGGCCGGCCTGGACATTGCGGCAGCCATCGGCGACGAACTGACCATCACTGAAAGCCGGGCGGGCAGCTACGCGATCGCCGGCACACTGACGCCGCAGCATCTGGCGAAGCTCACGGCCTGGTGGGCCGAGAAGGGCATCATGCCGGCATCCCTCCGCCTGGAGGCCCGCAGCTTGGAAGACGTTTTCCTGGACATTTCCGGAAGGGACATCCGATGACCAACGCAGCCCCCGCCCTCGGCATACCCGACGCCGGACCCGCGCCCTTGATGCGCAGGATCCTCCTGCAGGGCCGCTACGAAACTTTGACCATGATCAGGAACGGCGAGCAGCTGATCCTCGCGGTGATCATGCCCTTGCTGGCCTTGGTGGGACTCACCGTCACACCGCTGCTCGATGGCCTGGGCGCCAATCGGGTGGACATCGCAACCCCGGGCGTTCTCGCACTGTGTGCCATGTCCACGGCATTCACCGGCCAGGGCATTGCCACGGGATTCGACCGCCGCTACGGCGTGCTCCGCTTCCTCTCGACCACTCCCCTTGGCCGGACGGGCCTCATCGCCGGCAAGATCATCGCCGTCTTGGCCGTCCTGGTTCTCCAGGTCCTGGTGATCGGCGCCGTGGCCGCGTTGCTGGGCTGGCATCCGCGTCCCGAAGGCTGGCTTCCCGGCCTGGGCCTGCTGGTTCTCGGCGCCGCTGCGTTCACTGCGCTCGGGCTCCTGGTTGCCGGCACCGTGCGGCCGGAAGCAACCCTCGCCATCACCAACCTGCTCTGGATCCTGCTGGGCGCCCTCGGTGGAATCGTGGTTCCTGCCGAGCGTTTGCCGGACTTGGCCCAAAGCATCGTGCACTTCCTGCCCTCAGGAGCCCTGGGACAGTCACTCAGGGACGCTTTCCTCCATGGCAGCGTCTCCTTGCCCTACGTTCTTGTGCTGTTGCTGTGGACAATCGTCCCTGGCGCGGCCGCCGTCCGCTGGTTCAAATGGAACTGAGCGTCCCGTTGTGGAACCGAACCGTCAGCGTGAATTGAGTACCGAGAATTGAGAACACTGTGAGCACGGCTTCCCGCCTCCCGAAGTCCATCCAGCAGTTGACCGCCAAGCTGCCCACGGAAGTCAACAGCACCATCCGCAGGCTGGCGATGTTGTCCCTGGTCGGCCAGGTGGTCCTGGTGGTCACCGGCGGCGCGGTCCGGCTGACATCCTCAGGGCTCGGCTGCCCGACATGGCCGCGCTGTACCAGCGGTTCGCTCGTGAATACCCCGGAGATGGGCATCCACGGCTTCATCGAGTTCGGCAACCGGATGCTGACATTCGCCTTGGCGGCCGTCGCCGTCCTGATGCTGGTGTACTTGTGGAACCTCCGCAAGGAACGCAGCGACCTCTTCCTCCTGGCTGTGGGCCTGCTGGCCAGCATTCCCGCACAGGCCATCATTGGCGGAATCACCGTGCTGTCCAACCTGAACCCCTGGGTTGTCGGACTGCATTTCCTGGTTTCCATGGCCCTGGTTGTCTTCTCCACACTGCTGGTTAATCGCGCATACGGCCGGACCGGCCGCTTCATGAAACGGCAGTTGGCAGCGATTCCTGGCGCAATGAGTCCCGTCATGACCGCCGTCGCGTTCTTTTCGGCAATCGCCGTGTGCCTCGGCGTCGTCGTCACCGGCGCCGGACCGCACGCCGGGGACGCAAGCGCTCCGCGCAATGATCTCGACTGGGACCTCGTCTCGCACATCCACGCGGTGCCGGCGTACCTCATCACGGCTGGAGCCGTCTTCGCCGTCTACTTCGTCCTGCGCAAGGGAATCACCGGCCCGTTCCGCACTGCGGCACTGCTGCTGCTTGCCGTAACGGTCCTGCAGGCGGTCATTGGCTTTGCCCAGTATTACAACGGCATCCCCGCCCTCTTGGTGGGCGCGCACATGTTGGGTGCCGCCCTGCTCATGAGTGCCGCCACGAACGCGGCGGACGTGGCCCGGTTCAGCCCGAAGCTCTAGGCGTTTCTCCTTCGGCGACTGCCGCCGTCGTACCTCAGCAGGTGTGGGAATAACCGCGCATCAGGCTTCGGCGGGGTGGAGGACTACCTTGGTCCAACCGTCCTCGCGGCTGTCGAAGTTCCTGTACCCCTCGGGGGCCTGGTCCAGCGGCAGCTCGTGGCTGACGATGAATGAGGGGGTGGCTTTGCCGCCAGCGATGAGGTCGCGCAGGGCCCGGTTGTATTTCTTGACGGGACACTGTCCGGAGCCCATGGTCTGTCCTTTGAACCAGTAGTTTCCGTAGTCGAAGGCCACTTGGCCCTGCCGGGCGAGTTTGTCGGGGGCTCCAGGGTCCTGTGGCAGGAACACGCCTACGACGCCCAGACCGCCGACGAACCGGACCGAGTCCACGAGCCGGTTCAGGGTCATGTTGGGATGTTCGGTTCCGCCCGGGTCGTGGGCCTGGTAGCCGACGCATTCGCAGCCCCGGTCAGCCCCGAACCCCATGGTCTGGTCCTTGACGAATTCAACGGGGTCCACCTCCGCATCGTTAACGGGGATGGCGCCGATCTGCTCCGCCAGTTTCAGCCGGTCAGTTTGGCGGTCCACGACCATGACTTTGCCGGCGCCTTTGATAATCGCCGAGTAGGCGGCCATGAGGCCGACTGGTCCTGCGCCGTAAATGACCACTGAGTCTCCGGGGTACACCCCCGCCAGTTCGGTGGCGTGCCAGCCGGTGGGGAAAATGTCGGCGACCATGACGTAGTCGAGCTCTTTCTCCACGGCGTCCTCGCCCAAGCGCAGGCAGTTGAAGTCCCCGTATGGCACCCGCAGGTACTCGGCCTGTCCGCCCTGGTACGGACCCATGTCCGCGAACCCGTAGGCTGCGCCGGCGAGGTGGGGTTCTGGCTGCATGGTCAGGCAGTAATTAGTGAAACTCCGTTCGCAGTTTTTACAGAATCCGCAGGCAATGTTGAACGGCAGCACGACGCGTTCGCCCACCTTTACTTTGCTGACCGCCGGGCCCGTGTCGATCACTTCGCCCAGGTTCTCGTGCCCGAAGGCGCGTCCGGGTTCGAAGCTGGTGCGGCCTTCATACATGTGCAGGTCCGAGCCGCAGATATTGGTCGTGGTAATCCGGACCAGCACGTCGGCCGGATGTTCGATTTTGGCATCCGGTACGTCCTCGACGCTGACGTCATTCGGTCCTTTGTAAACTACTGCCTTCATTTTTCCGCTCTTTCTTTTATCCCATCCCGGCCGTTGCCCAAGGCGTCGTAGCTTCCGGGTGCGCAGCAAAGTCACGGGCATGCAGGGCAGCGGCCCCAAACGGCCGGGGTGTCACCTGGATACACGCATGTGGAACTGGCGGGTAAGGGGGGAAACAAGGATTGTGGTCGCCGAACCCACCACAGGGTCGGGAGGCAGGCTCATCCGGGAAAGTCCCGCCCGGCCCGTCCGCCCGCAAAAGGGAAATTGATCGAGCCTTAATAGTAAGCACCCTTAGCAAAGGTGTCGAGAGGTTACCGGAAACTGAAAAGACCCTCGTCCACATCATCACGACGTGAAGGAGGGTCGTTCGTTTGCCCGCTAAAGCTACGCGGGGGTTTGCCATATGCCCCTATAAGTGACCGGGCGTTTGCCGATGAGGGGGCCGTCAGCCGCCGATGATCGGGGAACCCATGAACGGGTCCACGGCGAGGGCAATGAAGAGAAGCGTCAGGTAGCTGATGGAGCCGTGGAAGACCTTCATGGCGCCCTTGTTCGAGACGTCCCCGCCCTGTGCCCGGTTGTAGAGGGCATGGGATTCGTACAGGAACCAGGCGCCGGCAAGGACGGCGGCGATGGTGTACACCCAGCCCGCGCGGCCAACCGGCACCAAAAGCAGCGAGCACACCACCATGGCCCAGGCGTACAGAACCACCTGGACGGAAACCACCTTGGCACCTGCGATGGCACCGAGCATGGGGACGTTGGCGTTGCGGTAGTCCTCGCCGTACCGCATGGACAGCGGCCAGTAGTGCGGAGGAGTCCACAGGAAAATCACCATGAAGAGCACGACGGCGGGCCACTCAACAGTGTTCGTCACCGCCGCCCAGGCGATCAGCACGGGGAAGCAGCCGGCGGCACCGCCCCATACGATGTTCTGTGCCGTGCGGCGCTTGAGGATCATCGTGTAGATGACAACGTAGAAAACAATCGCACCAAGGCCTAGCCACGCCGAAAGCGGGTTGGCCCCGAACCAGAGGATGGCGATGGAGGCAGTTCCAAGGATCCACGCGAAGACGAGTGCTTCGCGGGGGGTGACTTCGCCCGTCACGAGGGGACGCTTTTCGGTTCGGTGCATCAACTTGTCGATGTCGCGGTCGATGTAACAGTTGAAGACCCCTGCGCTGCCGGCTGCGAAGGCGCCACCCACCAACGTGGCAAGTATCAAGCCGATCGAGGGGAAGCCCCGTTCCGCGAAGATCATGGTGGGCAGGGTGCTGACCAGCAGCAACTCGATCACGCGGGGTTTGGTCAGTGCCAGATACGCCTTGAACTTACGGGACATTCCGCGCTTCCCCACAGCCGGGGAAGCATTGAGGGGCGTATCTGTTGTGCTCACGTTGGCAGTCACTCTGTTCTTTGCTGGTGTTGTCAAGGCGGGTTTCCCGCGGTGGCGCACTCGCCGCTGGTGGCCTCCAGATATCATACCGTGGCCCGTCCCACGCCACGGCACCGGCGGACTTTCCATTGTTTCCGAAAGTTCACCGGCACTTTGCCGCCGCCGTGATTCATAAAACGGAATATGCGTCCATTTTTTGAGATTCCCACCATTCAAGGCTGCGAACCGGGCTAAGCTGTCTGCAGATCAGCTCACGCAGGTTTCCGAGAAAGCGTATTCTCAGATTTGCATGTCTGGATGATAGATCAACGTTTCAATGGTGAACGGCTGGTAGGAACTTCGCAGCGGGCGCCATCCTGTGCCCGAGGCTTGCCATGTGCCGTCACCAGCCGTCAGCACAGAGAGGGGCTCGGTTTACGTGCCACATTTGGAAGAGCAAGAACTGACTTGGACCAGCCTGGACCAGCGCGCCGTGGACACCATCCGCGTTTTGGCCGCTGACGCCGTCGAGAAGGTCGGCAACGGTCACCCCGGCACGGCCATGAGCCTTGCACCGGCCGCCTACCTGCTGTTCCAGAAGCTGATGCGCCACGACCCGAAGCACCCGGACTGGATCGGCCGCGACAGGTTCATCCTGTCCCCCGGACACACGTCGCTGACCCTGTACATCCAGCTGTTCCTTTCCGGCTACGGCCTGGAGCTGAAGGACCTCGAGGCCCTGCGCACGTGGGGTTCGCTCACCCCGGGCCACCCGGAATACAAGCACACCGCCGGCGTCGAGATCACCACCGGCCCGCTGGGCCAGGGCCTGGCCTCCTCGGTGGGCTTCGCCTACTCACAGCGCCGCCAACGCGGCCTGTTCGACGCCGATGCTCCCGCCGGCGAGAGCCCGTTCGACCACACCATCTGGGTCATTGCCTCCGACGGCGACCTCCAGGAAGGTGTCACCTCGGAAGCTTCTTCACTGGCCGGGCACCAGGAACTGGGCAACCTCGTGGTGATCTACGACGAGAACCACATCTCCATCGAAGACGACACCGACATCGCGTTCACCGAGGACGTGCTCCAGCGCTACGAAGCCTACGGCTGGCACACCCAGCGCGTGGACTGGACCAAGACCGGCGAATACGTCGAAGATGTCCAGGAGCTCTACGGTGCCCTGCTCGCCGCGAAGGCCGAGACGTCCAAGCCGTCCATCATCTCGCTGCGCACCATCATCGGCTACCCTGCTCCCAAGAAGCAGAACACCGGCAAGATCCACGGTTCCGCCCTCGGCGCCGAGGAAGTCGCAGCACTGAAGGAAGTACTGGGCTTCGACCCCGAGCGTTCCTTCCAGGTTGACGAGGACGTCCTGGCACACGCCCGCGCCGTCGTCGAACGCGGCGCAGCCGAGCGCAGCGAATGGCAGGCATCCTTCGAGGCCTGGCAGACCGCCAACCCGGAGGGCGCTGCCCTGCTTGAGCGCATCGAGGCCAAGAAACTTCCTGTCGAGCTCGACGCCGCGCTGCCGGTGTTCGAAGCGGGCAAGGAAGTTTCCACCCGCGCCGCGTCCGGCAAGGTCCTGAACGCGATCGGCCCGGTCCTGCCGGAACTGTGGGGCGGCTCGGCCGACCTCGCCGAGTCCAACAACACAACCATCGAGGGTTCGCCGTCGTTCATCCCGGCCTCGCGCTCCACCGGCGCGTGGAAGGGCAACCCCTACGGCCGGGTGCTGCACTTCGGCATCCGCGAGCACGCAGCGGCGTCGATCGTGAACGGCATCTCCCTGCACGGCCGGACCCGGGCGTTCTCCGGCACGTTCCTGATCTTCAGTGACTACCAGCGTCCCGCGATCCGCCTTGGCGCCCTCATGGGTGTTCCGTCGCTGTACGTCTGGACCCACGACTCCATCGGCCTGGGCGAAGACGGCCCCACCCACCAGCCGGTGGAACAGCTGTCCACCCTGCGCGCCATCCCGGGCCTGGACGTTGTCCGTCCCGGCGACGCCAACGAGGTGGCCGCAGCATGGAAGACCATGCTGGAAAACCACGAGAACCCGGCAGGCATCGTGCTGACCCGCCAGAACATCCCGACCTACGCACGCGGCGAGGGCGTTGCCGAGGGTGACACCTTCGGTTCCACCGCAGGCGTCGCAAAGGGCGGCTACGTCCTGGCAGAGGCTTCGAAGGACGGCGCCACGGTCCCGGCCGACGTCATCCTGATCGGCACCGGTTCCGAGGTCCAGCTGGCCGTGAACGCCCGCGAAGCGCTCCAGGCCGAAGGCATCGCCACCCGCGTCGTCTCGATGCCGTGCGTCGAGTGGTTCAACAAGCAGGACTCCGCCTACCGCGAGTCCGTCCTCCCGGCCGCCGTCAAGGCCCGCGTCTCGGTCGAAGCCGGTCTGGCACTGGGCTGGAAGGAATTCGTCGGCGACGCCGGACGCTCCATCAGCCTCGAGCACTTCGGCGCCTCGGCGGACTACAAGCGCCTCTTCAAGGAGTTCGGCATCACGGCAGAAGCAGTCGCCGCCGCCGCGAAGGACTCCCTCGCGGGTCTCAGTAGCTGAAAACGCGTTTGAGACGAATCCGACAGCAACGAACAGATTTCCAAGGAGATTAAAGAAATGACTACGACTCCCACCCAGCAGCTTTCCGACGCCGGCGTGTCCATCTGGCTGGACGACCTTTCCCGGGAACGCCTGTCCAGCGGCACCTTGCAGAAGCTCATCGACGAGAAGAACGTGGTTGGCGTCACCACCAACCCGTCCATCTTCCACGCCGCCATCACCGCCGGCAGCGACTACGACGCCGTGATCTCCGAAGAGGCCGCCAAGGGCGCCACCGTCGAAGAAACTGTCTTCGAGATCACCACCCGCGACGTTGCCGACGCGTGCGACCTCTTCGCACCGGTCGCGGCAGCGAGCAAGGGCGTCGATGGCCGGGTCTCCATCGAGGTGGACCCCCGCCTCGCATGGGACACCGAAGGCACCATCGCCGAGGCCAAGCACCTGTACAAGAAGGTCAACAAGGACAACGTCCACATCAAGATCCCCGCAACCCTTGAGGGCCTCGCCGCCATCACGGCAACCCTGGCCGAAGGCATCAGCGTCAACGTGACCCTGATCTTCTCCCTGGAGCGCTACCGCGCCGTCATCAACGCCTTCCAGTCCGGCCTTGAGCTGGCCAAGGAAAACGGCCACGACCTCTCCAAGATCCACTCGGTGGCGTCCTTCTTCGTCTCCCGCGTGGACACCGAGATCGACAAGCGCCTCAACGCCATCGGCACCGATGAAGCCAAGGCCCTCAAGGGCAAGGCAGGCGTCGCCAACGCCCGCCTGGCGTACCAGGTCTACGAAGAGCTGTTCTCCACCGAGCGCTGGGCAGTCCTGGCGGCAGCCGGCGCGCTTCCGCAGCGCCCGCTGTGGGCTTCGACCGGCGTGAAGGACCCGGCATACCCGGACACCCTCTACGTCACCGAACTGGTCGCCGCCGGCGTCGTCAACACCATGCCGGAAAAGACCCTCGACGCCACGTTCGACCACGGCGTAGTCACCGGTGACACCATCTCCGGCACCTACGAGGAAGCCAACAGCGTCCTCAACGCACTGGAAGGCCTGGGCATCTCCTACAACGACGTCGTCGCAATCCTCGAATCCGAGGGCCTGGACAAGTTCGTCGCCAGCTGGAAGGAACTTCTGGCAGACGTCGAAGGCGCCCTCGCCTCTGCACGGAAGGCTTCCTAACCCACATGAGCACTCTCAGCTACGACGCCAGCGGTGCTGCGCAGCAGGCCATTGAGCAGCACATCCCGGCACTTGTCGAAGACCGGATTGCCACGAGGATTTTCGCGAAGGACCACACTCTGTGGGGTCCGGATGCCGAATCCGAATCCGCCATCCGTCTTGGATGGGTGGAAGCGGCAACCGTTTCCCGGCCTTTGGTCGAAGGGATCCTGGAACTCCGGGATGCCTTCCGGGCCGAAGGAGTCTCCCGCATTGTCCTGTGTGGCATGGGCGGCTCTTCGCTTGCCCCCGAGGTCATTGCCGGCACCGCCGGCGTCGAGCTGACCGTGCTGGACAGCACAGACCCCGAACAGGTCGGTGCTGCCCTTGCGGACCGCCTGGCCGAGACCGCGATCGTGGTCTCCTCCAAGTCGGGCTCCACCGTGGAGACCGACTCGCAGCGGCGGGTGTTCGAGCAGGCCTTCACCGAGGCCGGCATCGATGCCAAGAGCCGCATCGTCGTCGTGACCGATCCCGGTTCGCCGCTGGACAAGGCCTCCCGTGAAGCCGGCTACCGTGCCGTTTTCAACGCCGACCCGAACGTCGGAGGCCGCTTTTCGGCGCTGACGGCTTTCGGCTTGGTTCCCAGCGGCCTCGCCGGGGTCGACATCCAGGCCTTCCTGGACGAGGCCGAGGAAGCTGCGGAGATCCTCAACGAGGACTCCCCGGAAAACATCGGGCTCCGGCTCGGTGCTGCGCTCGGCGGAACCACCCCGCTGCGCAACAAGATCGTCATCGTCGAAGACGGTTCCGGCATTGTCGGATTCGCGGACTGGGCTGAGCAGCTCATCGCCGAGTCCACCGGCAAGCTCGGCACCGGGGTCCTGCCGGTTGTTGCAGGCCCGTCCGCACCCGAGGTCAGCAGCGGCGCGGAAGACGTCCTGGTGATCCGGCTCGTCGGTGCGGACTCCGACGTCGAACTCGGTGGGAACGAGGCCGCCGTCGCCGGTGGCCTGGCCACCCAGATGTTCGTCTGGGAATTCGCTACCGCGGTCGCAGGGCGCCTGCTGGGCATCAACCCCTTTGACCAGCCCGACGTCGAGGCAGCCAAGATTGCCGCGCGCGGCCTGTTGGACGCCCGTCCCGAGCCGACGCCGGCGAACTTCGTCGACGGCGTGATCGAGGTCCGCGGGGGTGCGTGGCTCGGCGACGCCGCAACGGCCGCCGACGCGGTCAAGGCGCTCCTCGGTGAACTCGGCACGGACGGCTACCTCAGCGTCCAGGCATATTTCGACCGGATCGCGTTCGCGCAGCTGGAGGGCATCCGCGACGAACTCGCCGCCGTCAGCGGCCGGCCGGTCACTTTCGGCTGGGGTCCGCGCTTCCTGCACTCCACCGGGCAATTCCACAAGGGCGGACCGGCCATCGGTTCCTTCCTGCAGGTGACGGCCTCCGCGGCCGGCGATATCGCCATCCCGGAGCGCCCGTTCACTTTCGGTCAACTGATCACAGCCCAGGCGGCCGGCGATGCCCAGGTTCTCGAGAACCACGGCCGTCCGGTCCTGCGACTGCACCTCACGGATCGTGGGGCGGGCGTTGCCCAGCTCCAGGACATTGTCGCCGCGTTGGCCGGCCAGGCCAGCGCGCTCGAAAGCTAAGGCACAAACCCAAACATGCCAGAAACTGAAATCGGTTACAGGTCCACCGGAAAGGCAAGCCACCGCAATCCCCTCCGGGATCCTCGGGACCGGCGCCTGAACCGCATCGCAGGGCCTTCGTCGTTGGTGTTCTTCGGAGTCACCGGTGACCTCGCCCGGAAGAAACTCATGCCGGCGGTCTACGACCTCGCCAACCGCGGGCTCTTGCCGCCGAGCTTCGCGCTCGTCGGCTTCGGCCGGCGGGACTGGAGCAACGAGGACTTCGCGGACGAGGTCAAGGAGAACGTCAAGGCGCACTCCCGTACCCCGTTCGACGACGCCGTCTGGAACCAGCTCTCCGAGGGCATCCGCTTCGTCCAGGGAGAGTTCGACGACGACCAGGCGTTCAAGCGCCTCAGCGCCACGCTTGACGAACTCGACGAGACCCGCGGCACGCGCGGCAATCACGGTTTCTACCTGTCCATTCCTCCCAAGGCCTTCGAGCAGGTCTGCCAGCAGCTCTCCAAGCATGGTCTGGCGCAGGCCGGCGACGGGCAGTGGCGCCGGGTGGTCATCGAGAAGCCCTTCGGCCACGACCTGGATTCCGCGCGCAAGCTCAACGACATCGTCGAGTCCGTCTTCCCGCCGGACGCGGTCTTCCGCATCGACCACTACCTGGGCAAGGAAACGGTCCAGAACATCCTGGCCCTGCGCTTCGCCAACCAGCTGTTCGAGCCGCTCTGGAACGCCAACTACGTTGACCACGTCCAGATCACCATGGCCGAGGACATCGGCACCGGCGGCCGGGCGGGATATTACGACGGCGTCGGCGCGGCCCGCGATGTCATCCAGAACCACCTCCTGCAGCTGCTCGCGCTGACGGCCATGGAGGAGCCCATCTCCTTCAACGCCGATGACCTGCGTGCCGAAAAGGAAAAGGTCCTGGCCGCGGTCAGGCTCCCCGAAGACCTGTCCACCCACTCGGCCCGCGGGCAGTTCACCGGCGGCTGGCAGGGCGGGGAACTGGTCCAGGGCTACCTCGAGGAAGAGGGCATTCCGGCCGATTCCAAGACCGAAACCTACGCGGCGATCCGCCTGGACATCAACACCCGGCGGTGGGCCGGCGCGCCTTTCTACCTCCGGGCAGGCAAACGCCTTGGCCGGCGCGTGACCGAGATCGCGGTGGTGTTCAAACGGGCGCCCAACCTGCTCTTCCGCGGCCACGGCGAGGACGACTTCGGCCAGAACGCCGTGGTCATCCGCGTCCAGCCCGACGAGGGCGCCACGATCCGCTTCGGCTCCAAGGTCCCGGGCACGCAGATGGAAGTCCGCGACGTGACCATGGACTTCGGCTACGGCCACTCGTTCACCGAGTCCAGCCCCGAGGCCTACGAACGCCTCATCCTGGACGTGCTGCTGGGCGAGCCGCCGCTCTTCCCGCGGCACCAGGAAGTCGAGGAGTCCTGGAAGATCCTGGACCCCTTCGAGGAATACTGGGCCGGGCTCGATGAACAACCCGAACCCTATGCCCCCGGCAGCTGGGGCCCGGCCTCGGCCGACGAACTGCTTGCCCGCGACGGACGAACCTGGAGAAGGCCATGATCGTAGATCTTCCCGACACCACCACCTCCAAGATCTCCAAGAAGCTCACCTCCCTGCGCGAGCAGGGAGGCGTGATCGCCCTTGGTCGCGTCCTGACCCTCGTGGTCGTCACCAAGTCCGGTCTCGAGGAAGAAGCCATCGAGGCAGCCAACGAGGCCAGCCGCGAACACCCCTGCCGCATCATCGTCCTCGCCGACGCCGGCAGCGAGGCGCCCAACCGCCTCGACGCCCAGATCCGGGTGGGCGGCGACGCCGGCGCATCGGAGGTCATCGTGCTGCGCGGCTATGGTGAGCTCGCCAAGGAAAGCGAATCCCTCGTCGCGGCGCTGCTGCTGCCGGACGCGCCGATCGTGGCCTGGTGGCCGCACGGAGCGCCCGAGAACGCCTGCGAGACCTCCATCGGACGCATCGCGCACCGCCGCATCACGGACTCCGCCAACGAAGCCGACCCCGCGGCGGCCCTGGCCCGGATCCGGGCCACGTACCGCGCCGGGGACACCGACCTCGCCTGGACACGCCTGACCAACTGGCGCGTGCAACTCGCGGCAGCCCTGGATCAGGTAGACGAATCGCCTGTCACGGCCATCGCCGTCGAGGGCGCTTCGGACTCGCCCAGCACTTTGCTGCTGGCCGCCTGGCTCACGCTGTTCCTCGACGCCCCGGTCCGGATCCTCGCCGACCCGGCAGGAACGGGCATCCGCAGGGTGCGGCTGAGCCGCGCCACCGGCGACGTCCAGCTGGTCCGGCCCGGCCTCACCGTCGCGGAACTGACCCAGCCGGGCCAGCCCGCCCAGCGGATTTCACTCCCGCGCCGCAGCCTGCGGGACTGCCTCGCCGAAGAACTGCGCCGCCTCGACCCCGACGACGTCTTCGGAGAAGTGATTACTATGGGACTGCCCCGAACCAATAGCAAGGAGTGACCGTCCCAGTGAGCGCTGACCCCAGAGTAAGCATCCATCCCAACTCCGCCGTCCTTATGGCCGCGATCGCAGCACGGCTCATCACCAAGCTGGTGGACGTCCAGGACAAGCACGGCGAAGCCACTGTGGTCCTCACCGGCGGAACCGTGGGTATCGGCACGCTGAAAGCGGTTGCCGACTCGCCCGCGGCGCCCGCCGTTGACTGGTCCCGGGTGAACTTCTGGTGGGGTGACGAGCGCTTCGTTGGCAAGGACAGCACGGACCGCAACACCGTACAGGCGCGTGAGGCACTGCTCTCCAGCCTGCCCGTGGACCCGGCCCGTGTGCACGAACCGGGTTCATCGGATGAGTTCGCCACCGCGGACGAGGCCGCCGCGGACTACGCGGCCCGGCTCAAGGCTGCAGCCGTTGCCGAGCACGCCGCGGACACCTCGGACAGTCGCCCCGAGGAGGCCGGGGAGTTGCCTCGCTTCGACATCCTGCTGCTCGGCGTGGGACCGGATGCGCACATTGCCTCGCTCTTCCCGGAGCAGGCGGGTATCCGCGTGAAGGACCGTACGGTCGTGGGCGTCGAGAACTCCCCCAAGCCACCGCCGTCGAGGATTTCGCTGACGTTGCCCGCCATCAACTCCGCCCAGGAAATCTGGATGGTTGTGGCAGGCGAGGACAAGGCCGGCGCCGTGGGACTGGCCCTCGCCGGGGCCAACCCGGTCCAGGTTCCCGCCGCCGGTCCTAGTGGCCGCTCGAGGACCCTATGGCTCATCGATGAAAATGCAGCCTCACGTGTCCCCCAGCAGCTCGTCCGTAAGGACCCCGCGGGCGCGTAACCGCTTGAGCGCTCCGGCCAGGACAATTTCCGCCTCCTGGCTGGAGCGCCTTTCTTTAACGTAGTCCAGGTGGCTCTTGAAGACTTCTTCGTCCGCACGTTCCGTGGTGGCTTCGCCCTGTTCGCGGACGGCAACCAGGCCACATTTCGGACAGTCCCACCGGATCGGGATTTGATCTTCCGGGAGCTTAACGAAAACAAGCCGCGTCTCATGTCCCTTGGCGCACCAATAGGGAACACGAATACGCGGCAAGCTCTCGCCACCAACAGAGTCGGGTTGGTTCCTCGGGGCCGATCCAGCAGTTACGCCGGCACGTGTGCCCCGGAATCCTGAAGTACCATGAACCATCGTCGATCCCCTTGAGAGTTCGGCTGCATGGCGCTGAAGGCCATGGAGCCTAGTCTAGTGAGAGGACCCCTCTAGTGCGAGGATCCGACGGCGGCAGTGCTAGGAGTTTCCACCCGTGGTGAAACGCATGATGAGGCCAAGTCCAATGATCACGACGCCCCAAGTGCAGCCCAAGACGATGGTGAAGCGGTTGAGGTTTCGCTCTGCGACACCTGAAGAACTCAATCCCGAGCTCATGCCGCCGCCAAACATATCGGACAACCCGCCGCCACGCCCCTTGTGGAGGAGGATGAGCAGCGTCAGCAGAAGGCTGGTAATGCCCAGCAGAATCTGCAGAATGACTTGAAGAACGTCCACGACGGCCTTTCGGAAGAACGGAAAACGGGAGCGGAACCTGAAACGGACTAAGCCGCGCTGAGGTGGCTCTCGAACCTGACAATGTTAGCAAACTCGGCTGGGTCCAGGCTCGCGCCACCTACCAGCAGCCCGTCGACGTCGCTCTCGGCCATGATCGCCGCAGCATTGTTGGCCTTGACCGAACCGCCGTAGAGGAGCCGGGTCTTGGCAGACACGGCATCGTCGAACAAGGATGCGAGCTCTGAACGGATCGCTGCGCACATCTCCTGTGCGTCTTCGGGTCCCGCGACTTCGCCCGTCCCGATGGCCCAGACAGGCTCGTACGCGACAACCAGTTCGGCTGCCTGCTCCGCAGAAAGGCCTTCGACGCCGGCGCGCAGTTGTGCCAGCGTGTGCTCCACGTGGGTGCCGGCCTGGCGGACTTCAAGGCCCTCGCCGACGCACAGGACCGGCGTGACACCGTTGCGGAAGGCCGCTTTGACCTTCGCGTTGAGGAGCTGGTCATCCTCGTTGTGGATGGTGCGGCGCTCGCTGTGGCCCACCAGGACATAGGCGCAACCGAGCTTGTTGAGGAACTGGCCGGAGATATCGCCGGTGTAGGCTCCGGAGTCGAACTGCGAAAGGTCCTGTCCGCCGTAGACGACGTCCAGCTCGTCGCCCTGAACGAGGGTTTGCACACCGCGCAGGTCGGTGAACGGCGGGAAGACCGAAACCTCCACCCGGCCGTAGTCGTGCTTGGCGTCGGACAGGGTCCATGCCAGCTTCTGCAGCAGGGTGATGCCCTGGACGTGGTCCATGTTCATCTTCCAGTTGCCGGCAATGAAGGGCTTGCGGATGAAGTTTCCGTTGGCAGAAGTTGTCACGTGTGCTCCAAAGATGCGTTGAGATAGGGAAGCCGGCGGGGCGCTTGCCTTCCAGGAAGGGGCGCCCCGCCGGCCGTGTAGCCTTAGCGGTCCAGAACGCTCAGGCCGGGAAGATCCTTGCCTTCAAGGTATTCCAGGCTGGCGCCGCCGCCGGTGGAAATGTGACCGAACTGGGAGTCCTCAAAGCCGAGGGTCCGGACGGCCGCGGCGGAGTCGCCGCCGCCCACCACAGTGAATGCCGGCGTCTCGGTCAAAGCCTGGGCGATGGCACGGGTGCCGCCCGAGAAAGCTTCGAATTCAAAGACGCCCATGGGGCCGTTCCAGAACACGGTCTTGGCGGCCTTGATCTGTTCGGCGAATGCCTCCGCGGAGATCGGTCCGATGTCCAGGCCGATGCCGGAGGCACCGAACGAGCTGTCCTCGATCGCGTCTGCGGCGACCACTTCGTGTTCGGCGTCAGCCGCGAAGCGGCTTGCGACCACGACGTCGGTGGGGATGACGAATGCGGTACCGGCGTCGGAAGCGCGCTTGAGGTAGTCCTGGACCACGGGGATCTGGTCGGCTTCAAGCAAACTGCCCGCGACCTTGTGACCAACCGCCGCGAGGAAGGTGAAGAGCATTCCGCCACCGACGAGGATGGTGTCAGCCTTGCCCAGGAGGTTTTCGATCACCGCGAGCTTGTCCGAGACCTTGGAGCCGCCCAGAACCACGACGTACGGGCGCTGGGTATCCGTGGTGAGTTTGCGCAGGACCTCCACCTCGGTGTGGACGAGGTCCCCCTGGTAGGAAGGAAGCCGGGTGGCGACGTCGTACACGCTGGCGTGCTTGCGGTGGACGGCACCGAAGGCGTCATCCACGAACGCACCGTTGGCACCGGTCAGCGCTACGAGTTCATCGGCGAAGGCGCCGCGCTCGGCGTCGTCCTTGCTGGTTTCGCGGGCGTCGAAGCGGACGTTCTCCAGGACGAGGACGTCTCCGTCGCCCAGCGAGGCGGCCAGTTCCTTGGCGGACCCGCCAACGGTGTCTTCCGCAAGCTGGACCTTGAATGGAGCGAGCTCCGCCAGCCGCGCCACTGCGGGCTTGAGCGAGTACTTGGCCTCGGGAGAGCCCTTGGGGCGTCCGAGGTGGGCCGTGACGAGCACGCGGGCACCGGCGTCCGAGAGCTTTTCGATGACCGGGAGGGAGGCCTTGATGCGGCCGTCGTCGGTCACTGTAGAGCCGTCGAGCGGCACATTCAGGTCACTTCTGACAAGAATGTACCGCCCGCGGACACCTTCAGCGATCAGTTCGTTGAGGGTGTGAGATGTCATGTGTCTACCCTAGCCCAGCTTGGATGCGACGAGCTCCGTGAGGTCAACGAGGCGGTTGGAGTAGCCCCATTCGTTGTCATACCAGGAAACAACCTTGACCTGGTTGCCGATGACCTTGGTGAGGCCGGAGTCGAAGATCGAAGAAGAGGGATCGCCGACGATGTCCGAGGAGACGATCGGATCTGCCGTGTAGCTGAGGATGCCCTTGAACTGCTCGGTCTCGGAGGCAGCCTTGAGTGCTGCGTTGACTTCCTCGACGGTCACTTCGCGGGAAACCGTGACGGTCAGGTCCGTGGCGGAACCGGTCGGGACCGGGACGCGGATGGCGTAGCCGTCGAGCTTGCCCTTCAGCTCCGGAAGGACGAGGCCGATCGCCTTGGCAGCACCCGTGGAGGTGGGAACCATGTTGATCGCTGCGGCACGGGCACGGCGAAGGTCGCTGTGGGGGCCGTCCTGCAGGTTCTGGTCTGCCGTGTAGGCGTGCACCGTGGTCATGAGGCCGCGCTCGATGCCGAAGGCATCGTTGACGACCTTGGCCAGCGGGCCGAGGCAGTTGGTGGTGCAGGAAGCGTTGGAAATGATGTGGTGGGCTGCGGGGTCGTAGAGCTCGTGGTTGACGCCCATGACGATGGTGATGTCTTCGTCCGAGGCAGGGGCGGAGATCAGGACCTTCTTGGCACCTGCATCGATGTGCTTCTTCGCGGCGGCAGCCTTGGTGAAGAAGCCTGTGGACTCGATGACGATGTCGACGCCCAGCTCGCCCCAGGGGAGGTTCGCAGGATCGCGCTCTGCAAGGACCTTGATGATGTTGCCGTCAACAATGAGGTTGCCCTCTTTGACTTCAACGGACTCAGTCAGGCGACCGCCGACGGAGTCATACTTCAAAAGGTGGGCAAGTGCCTCGGGACTCGTGAGGTCGTTGACCGCAACAATTTCGAGGTCTGCACCCTGGGCGAGTGCTGCGCGGAAGTAGTTGCGGCCGATGCGGCCAAAGCCGTTGATACCAATACGGGTGGTCACTATTTCAGTCTCCTTGGTGCTCTTGCAAGCACACCTAGTGAGTCGGATCTTGATTCCAACTAACAATTCCCGCACATCATTGGGCAGAAGTGATTATCAGATCGGAGGGCGACCAGCCACATTGCTGAAGGCTAACCGCCTTCCGTGACCCATCTTACGTTTAACTACGTCTGCCCCCGCAACTGCGGGGGCAGACAATCCGGTATTTGAGCGAAATTCACCTGAATGTGAAGTTTGTTACATCCTTGTGTATTCCGCGTCACTCACCGATTCGGGACGGAAATCGCTAGAGAACGATCAGCCCGGTGGCGTTCGCGCGGGCCGCTTCGAAGCGCTTCGCGACGTCGGCCCAGTTGACGATGTTCCAGAAGGCCTTGACGTAGTCAGCCTTGACGTTGACGTAGTCGAGGTAGAAGGCGTGCTCCCACATGTCCAGCATGAGCAGCGGGGTTGTGCCGACTGCGACGTTGCCCTGCTGGTCGTAGAGCTGCTCGATGAGGAGGTTGCCGCCGATGGGCTCGTAGGCAAGGAAGCCCCAGCCGGATCCCTGCAGGCCGAGCGCGGCTGCGGAGAACTGGGCACGGAACGCATCGAAGGAGCCGAAGGCGTCGTCAATGGCTGCAGCCAGCTCACCCTCGGGCTTGTCGCCGCCGTCCGGGGAAATGTTGTTCCAGAACACGGAGTGGTTGATGTGGCCGCCGGTGTGGAACGCGAGGTCCTTCGAGAGGCGGTTGATGTTGGCGAAGTCGCCCTTGTCGCGAGCCTCGGCCAATTGGGCCATGGCGTTGTTGGCGCCTGCTACATAGGCGGCGTGGTGCTTGCTGTGGTGCAGCTCCATGATCTTCGCCGAAATGTGCGGCTCAAGTGCTGCGTAGTCGTAGCCGAGCTCGGGCAGTACGTACTCTGTCACGAAATCCTCCAATGTAGTGGACCGGGGTCCGGTTGGTAACTCTCGTTTTGTTCATCCGACCGGCGAACCGGCCGGAAATCCACACCCTGACGATTCTAGGGCGGGAGCTTTATTCGTCCATCATTTCGGGGGTCACATTTGCCTCGGTACCCGGGATCCCCAGGTCGCCGGCCCGCTTGTCCGCCATGGCCAGAAGCCGCCGGATCCTTCCCGCGATGGCGTCCTTGGTCATGGGCGGATCGGCTAGCCGGCCCAATTCATCCAGGCTGGCCTGTTTGTGGGCCACGCGGAGTTCACCGGCGTACTTGAGGTGGTCGGGAACGTCGTCGCCCAGGATTTCCAGGGCCCTGTCCACGCGGGCGCCGGCCGCGACGGCGGCCTGGGCCGAGCGGCGCAGGTTGGCGTCGTCGAAGTTCGCGAGGCGGTTGGCCGTGGCCCGGACTTCCTTGCGCATGCGACGCTCCTCCCACACCATGAGGGCGTCGTGGGCGCCCATCCGGGTGAGGAGCGCGGCGATCGTGTCACCGTCACGGATGACCACGCGGTCCACCCCGCGCACTTCCCGGGCCTTGGCCTGGATGCCGAGGCGGCGGGCGGCCCCCACGAGGGCAAGCGCCGATTCCGGCCCGGGACACGTGACCTCGAGCGAGGAAGACCGGCCGGGTTCGGTAAGGGATCCGTGAGCCAGGAACGCTCCGCGCCACACTGCTTCGGCATCCGACGCCGAGCCGTTGACGACGGCGGACGGCAAGCCACGCACAGGCCGTCCGCGGCCGTCGAGGAGGCCGGTCTGGCGGGCCAGGGCTTCGCCGTCGCGCACTACACGGACAACGTAGCGGCTACCGCGACGGAGCCCCCCGCCGGAGACGACGATGATTTCGCTCTGGTGCCCGTAGACTTCGGCGATCGCGGCTCGAAGCCGCCGCGCCGTTGAGGCGAGGTCAACCTCTGCCTCGATCACGATCCGGCCCGAAATAATGTGTAGTCCGCCCGCAAAACGAAGCATGGCCGAAACTTCGGCCTTGCGGACGGACGACTTCTTGATGTCCAGCCGGGAAAGTTCTTCCTTGACCGATGCGGTCAGTGCCATCGCATGTTCCTAACTATTCCCGAAGATATCGTGATACGCCGATGCCAGACGCAGCGGGTCGTGGACTGGACGGCGGCTCGACGCCCCCACTTTACCCAAGACCACCTCTGCACCGATCATCCCGGCAGCGCGTTCGAATTCCTTGACGTCCGATATTGAGGAGGGGTCGGCCAGGACAACGTCCACACTGAACTCCGGCGCGTAGTGGCGCAGGGCATCCAGGTGGTCCGCAGCGGACATCCCGGAAGTTTCCTTGGTGTCCATGGCGAGGTTCATGGTGAGGCAGCGTTTGGCCGGGGTGTCGCACAGGGCCTGGCGCATTTCGGGCAGCAGCAAATGCGGCAGCACGGACGTGTACCAGGAACCGGGACCCAGAATGATCCAGTCCGCGAGCTCGATCGCAGTCAGCGCCTCGATACAGGCGCGCGCGTCCTCCGGAAGGAGCCTGACGTTTTCGAGGGATCCGGCGACGGCGCACTTGGCCTGGCCTTTGACAGCCTGGAACTCGTAACCGCCCCCTGGCAAGGGCACCCTGACGTCGCCCTCGATGTTCAGCGGTTGCGTGGACATCGGAAGGACCTGGCCACGGGCACCCAAAAGGGCGCCTGCCCATTTCAGTCCGGCCACGGCGTCGCCCAGGAGCTCCCAGAGGGTGACGATGAGCAGGTTTCCCATGGCGTGATCGTCCAAGGAACCCTGGCTACCGTTCGGCGTCCTGAAGCGATGCTGCATGACGTCCCGCCAGGTGCGCCCCCAATCGGTGTCGTCACAAAGGGCGCTCAGCGCCATGCGAAGATCGCCCGGCGGAAGGACGCCGTACTCTTCACGCAGCCGCCCGGAGGATCCGCCGTCGTCGGCTACGGTGACAATCGCGGTGAGCTCGGAGGTCAGGAGCCGCAACGCCGACAACGACGCGGAAAGCCCGTGTCCGCCGCCGAGCGCCACAACCGAGGGGCCCTTGGCGGGCTGGCTGCCCGGGGTGCCCTTCGGTGGAACCAGCGGCAGGGGTCCGGTCAGGACCCCCATTACTCGCGACCCAGATCGCGGTGGCTTGTGGTGACGGTGACGCGGGGATATTGCGCCAGCCGTTTGGAAAGTTCGACGGCGACCGCGACCGAGCGGTGCTTCCCGCCCGTGCAACCCACAGCAATGGTGGCGTAGTGCTTGTTTTCTGTGCGATAGCCGTCCAGGACAGGTTCCAAGGCGAGGACGTAGCGGTCAACGAAGTCCTTCACTCCCTCGGCACCCAGCACGTAATCGCTGACATCGGCGTCGAGTCCAGTGTGCGGACGCAATTTCGGAACCCAATGCGGGTTGGGGATGAAACGTGCATCCGCCACGAAGTTGGCGTCCACGGGCAGTCCGTATTTGAAGCCGAAGCTCATGACGTTCAAGCGCAACGCGACAGGGCCCGTGTCGGTGAAAAGTTCGGTGATGGCGGTTGCCAGGCCGTGGACGTTGTACGTGCTCGTGTCCAGCACCACGTCCGCTGATTCCCGCAGTTCCTTCAGGACGTCGCGTTCGGCCGCGATGCCGTCCAGGATCCGGCCGCCACCTTGGAGCGGATGCGGGCGGCGGCCCTGCTCGAAGCGCCGCACCAGGACGTTGTCGCTGGCATCGAGGAAGAGGACACGGAAGGTGATTCCGCTGGCGCTGAGGGCGCCGAGCGCCGTCCTGATATCGGTGAAGAGGCCTTTGCTGCGCACATCGACGACGACGGCGAGCTTGGGGATGGACTGGGGCGCGTGCGAGACGATTTCGGCAAGCGTCCCCAGCATCTGCGGCGGGAGGTTTTCGACGACGTACCAGCCGTGGTCTTCCAGGGCGTCCGAGGCGGTGCTGCGGCCTGCTCCGGACATGCCAGTTACCACCAGCAGTTCCGCTTCGACAGGCTTGACGGGGATGAGACCGTCCTGCTCCGCGCCGGATCCTGCTGTTGACTCTGACATCAAGTGTCCCCGTTTCTGAGATGGTCCAAAGTTTCTGGGATGGTCCAAGGCAGACCACCTCCTGGAGCGGTCCGCTTCTTACCCTAGCTAAATTTCAAGGATTTCGCCGGTGGTCATGTTCACGGCAGGCGCGGTCTCTCCGGAGGCGCCGGCAGCCGCCAGATGGCTCACGACGGCTTCCGCCAAAGCCGGGCCGATCCCCTTCGCGGCGGTCAGCTCAAGGGCCGTTGCGGCTTTGATCTTCTTGAGGGAACCGAAGTGCGCAACGAGCGCCTTCCGTTTAGCCTCGCCGAGGCCCGGAACGCCGTCGAGTGCGGACACCGTCATGGCCTTTCCACGCTTCTGCCGATGGAAGGTGATGGCGAAGCGGTGGGCTTCGTCGCGGATGCGCTGGAGCAAGTAGAGACCCTGCGAAGTGCGGGGCAGAATCACCGGGAAGTCGCTGTCCGGCAGCCAGACTTCTTCAAGCCGCTTGGCCAGGCCCACGACGTAGACGTCATCGATCCCCAGTTCCGCGAGTGCCCTCGCGGCGGCATTCACCTGGGGCTGCCCGCCGTCGACGACGACGAGGTTCGGCGGATAGGCGAATCTCGCCTTGGCTCCCGTGAGGGCAGCGTCATCAGACGACGGTTCCCCGGCGCCGGGATTCGGAACTTCTCCGCTCTTGGGAAGCTGGGCGGATTTGTCCTGCAGGTAGTGCCTGAAGCGCCTGGTAAGGACGTCGTGCATTGCAGCGGTGTCGTCGCTTGCCGCCGCGCCCGTGATGGAGAACTTCCTGTAGTCGGCCTTCTTGGGGAGGCCGTCCTCCACCACCACCATGGACGCAACCACGTTGGTTCCCTGCACATGGGAAATGTCGTAGCACTCGATCCGGAGCAGCGGCACGGGAAGCTCGAGGGCTTCCTGCAGTTCCTGGAGCGCCTGGGAGCGGACAGTGATGTCGCCGGCCCGCCGGACTTTGTGAAGCTTCAGCGCCTGCTCGGCGTTTTCGCGAACGGTGGACATCAGCGCGGCTTTGTCACCGCGCTGCGGCACCCGGATATCCACCTTGGCGCCCCTGAGGCCGCCGAGCCATTCGAGCAGTTCGTGATGGTTGCTCGGAATCTCCGGCACGAGGACTTCGCGCGGAATACGGCCCTGGTTGTCGCTGTCCTCGCCGTAGACCTGCAGCAGGAGGTGCTCGATGAGCTCCGGAGTGGTGGCGTCTTCGACTTTCTCCACGACCCAGCCCCGCTGGCCGCGCACCCGGCCACCCCTGACGTGGAATACCTGGACGGAAGCCTCGAGGTCGTCGTCGTACAGGGCGAAGACATCCGCGTCGGTGTCCTCGGAAAGCACGACGGCGTTGCGCTCGAACACTTTGCGGAGGGCGATGATGTCGTCCCGGAGCCGAGCTGCCCGTTCGTAGTCCAGCTCGGCGACGGCGGCGCCCATGTCCTTTTCGAGGCGCGTGATGAAGCGTTTCGCTTCGCCGCCCATGAATGAGCAGAAGTCTTCGGCAATGGCCCGGTGCTCCTCGGCGGTGACACGGCCGACACACGGGGCCGAACACTTGTCGATGTAGCCGAGCAGGCATGGCCGACCGCTGGCCTGGGCGCGCTTGAGCACGCCGGGGCTGCAGCTGCGGACCGGAAAGACCCGCAGCAAGGTGTCCATGGTTTCGCGGATGGCCCCGGCTGTGTACGGCCCGAAGTAGCGGGTGCCCTTGCGGCGCTCCCCGCGCATGACCTGGACCCGCGGGAGCTTCTCCCCCATGCTCACCGCAAGGTACGGATACGTCTTGTCATCACGGAAGACGACGTTGAAGCGGGGCTTGAATTCCTTGATCCAGGTGTATTCGAGCTGGAGCGACTCAAGCTCGCTGCCCACCACGGTCCATTCGACGCTGCTGGCCGCGTGCACCATCGCGTGCGTCTTCGGCAGCAAGCCTGCGGGGTTGGCGAAGTACGAGTTCAGCCGGGAGCGGAGGTTCTTCGCCTTGCCCACGTAGATGACGCGGCCGTGCGGATCCCGGAACCGGTAGACGCCGGGGGTGGTGGGGATTTCTCCCGTCTGGGGTCGATAACTCGCTGGATCTGCCACAGATCCAGTCTAGTAAGGGAATCGCACTCCCCCGTACGGGCCGGCCGGCCCGCGGAAGCTACTCCGCGGACTTGCTCTGGTTGTAGCTGGTGGAACGTTCCTGGCCGCTCAATGCCGCGATGGCATCCATGATCTTGTCGGTGACTTCGCGCCTGGCCGGCAGGGAATGGTCCGGACCGGTTTTCTCGAAGTAAAGCGGCTCGCCGACCTTCATGGTGAAATGCTGCGGACGAACGGTGTTGCGGTCCACAGGCTGCAGCTTGTCGGTGCCGATAAGGCCAACCGGAATCACGGGCGCCCCCGTGGTCAGGGCAAGCCAGCCGACCCCGGTACGTCCGCGGTAGAGCAAGCCGTCCCTGGAGCGGGTTCCCTCCGGATAGATACCGATGCCCCTGCCGTTCTCCAGGATGTCCAGGAGGGTCTTGAGGGCCTGCACACTTGCTGCCTGCTCTCCACGTTCCACCGGAATGGATCCGACTGCCTGGAAGAACGCCTTCATCGCCCGGCCTTTGAAGCCTTTGGTCGTGAAGTACTCGGCCTTGGCAAAGAAGCCCACCGGCCGCGGCATCAAGGCCTGGACAATCACGCTGTCCAGGAAAGACAAATGGTTCGGCGCCACAATGAAGGGCCCTTCCTTGGGCACGTTTTCCAGCCCGATGACGGTTGGGCGGCAGGTGCTGGAAATCAGTCCGCGCGTGGTCCAGCGGATGACATCAAAGGCTTCCATCGTTCTGCACCTCGCTCAGGGCCGTCGCGTGGACAGCGTCAAGTTCTTCGATCTTCTTCAGCAGCTGCGCCGCGTTGTCCACGACGGCGACGGCGCCTGCCTCCTGAAGTTCCCCGTCGGGCGCAAATCCCCAACTGACCCCGATGCAGTCGAGTCCGTTGGCCATGGCACCGGCAACATCCTGGTGGCGGTCCCCGACCATCACCGCGGGCTGGGAACGCAACGTGGCCAGCGCGGCACCAACGATCGCCACTTTGCCCGGAGCTGTATTGGCGGCCATTGACTCATCGTCCGGGGCACCGCAGATGGAGGCAAAGAAACCTGCGATGCCGTGGTGCTCCAACACGGTGTGCGCCAAGCCTTGAGGTTTCTGGGTGGCCACGGCAACCGGCCGCCGCGACTCCGCGAAGAACTGCAGGAGCTCACGGATACCGGGATAAAGGCGGCTTTGACCGATTCCGACGGAACGGTAGTAGCTGCGGTAAAGCCCGATGACGTCGTCGACTTTTCCCGCGGGAACCCCGGCAATGTGTGCCAGCGAATCGCTGAGCTTGGGTCCAACCATGGAATCCAGCACGGCTTGTTCCGGGACACGGAGGCCCATTTCGCCCAGGGCCGCGGCGATGCCGCCGGTTATGCCACCTGCAGGATCGACAAGGGTGCCGTCCAGATCAAAGATTACGGGCACCATTGTTTGAGTCACCGGGTTAGTTTCTCACGAGTTGAGGCATGCCTGAAACTCACATGCCGGCCGGGGAATACTTCAATCGCCACCGAATATTCCCCGGCTGTTCACACGGGACTAGCTGAGAATCTCCGCCAGGAACGTCGCGGTATGGCTTTCGGTGGACTTGGCAACCTGTTCGGGCGTCCCCGTAGCCACGATGCGCCCGCCGCCTGAACCGCCATTGGGGCCAAGGTCCACAATCCAGTCGGCGGACTTGATGACGTCAAGGTTGTGTTCAATCGTGATGACCGTGTTGCCCTTGTCCACCAAACCCTGCAGCACCATCAGCAACTTGCGGATGTCCTCGAAATGGAGGCCCGTGGTGGGCTCGTCCAGGACATATACGCTCCGGCCATTCGAACGCTTCTGCAGTTCCGAGGCCAGCTTCACGCGCTGGGCCTCGCCTCCGGAAAGCGTGGTGGCGGGCTGTCCGAGACGGACATAGCCGAGGCCGACGTCGACGAGGGTGTTCAAATGCCGGGCGATGGGGGTGAAGGCGGCAAAGAACTCGGCGCCCTCCTCGATGGGCATGTTGAGGACGTCAGCGATGGTCTTGCCCTTGTAATGGACCTCCAGGGTCTCCCGGTTGTACCGGGCGCCATGGCACACCTCGCACGGTACATAGACGTCCGGCAGGAAGTTCATCTCGATCTTCAGGGTGCCGTCGCCGGAGCATGCCTCGCAGCGGCCCCCCTTGACGTTGAAGGAGAAGCGTCCAGGCTGGTATCCGCGGACCTTGGCTTCAGTCGTTTCCGCGAAAAGCTTCCGGATGTTGTCGAAGACGCCGGTGTAGGTGGCGGGGTTGGAACGCGGGGTCCGCCCGATGGGGCTCTGGTCCACGTGGACCACCTTGTCGAGATGCTCAAGGCCTGCCACGGAACGATGCCGGCCGGCAACCTGCTTGGCACCGTTGAGCTTGTTGGCAAGAACCTTGTAAAGGATCTCGTTCACCAGGGTGGATTTTCCTGAACCGCTGACGCCCGTGACAGCTGTGAAGAGGCCCAACGGGAAGGTAGCGTCAACGTTGTTCAGGTTGTTTTCGCGGGCGCCGATGACCTTGAGCTCGCGCTTCTTGTCATACTTGCGCCGCTTGGCAGGGATGTCGATCTTGCGTCGCCCGGACAAGTAGTCGCCGGTCAGCGAGTTCGTGTTTTCCAGGAGTTCCTTGTAGGAACCGGAGTGCACCACCTGGCCACCGTGCTCGCCGGCGCCGGGTCCAATGTCCACCACCCAGTCGGCCTCGTGGATGGTGTCTTCGTCGTGCTCGACCACGATCAGCGTATTGCCCAGGTCGCGGAGCCTGGTCAGTGTTTCGATGAGGCGCCGGTTGTCTTTTTGGTGCAGCCCGATGGACGGCTCGTCCAGGACATACAGGACGCCCACCAAGCCGGAGCCGATCTGCGTGGCAAGCCGGATGCGCTGGGCTTCGCCGCCGGACAAGGTCCCGGACGGCCGTTCGAGATTCAGGTATTCGAGCCCGACGTCCAGGAGGAATGTCAGGCGCGCCTGGATCTCCTTGAGAACCTGGTGGGCGATCTGGGCCTCGCGGTCAGTGAGCGTGAGGCTGCCGAGGAAGTCGGCGCAGTCCCGCATCGGAAGGGCTGCTACCTCAGCGATGGACTTGCCGTTGATCAGCACCGAGAGCGAGGCCGGGTTGAGCCGGGCGCCGTTGCATTCCGGGCAAGGAATCTGCCGCATGTACTCTTCGTAGCGGTCGCGGGCCCAATCGGAGTCCGTTTCACCGTGTTTGCGGTGGACGTATTGGATAGCGCCTTCGAAGCCTGTGCTGTACTTGCGCTCCCGGCCGAACCTGTTGCGGTACTGCACTACGACCTTGTGGTCCTTGCCGTACAGCACGGTTTGCCGCACTTCCTGCGGCAGCTTCTCCCAGGCGGTGTCCATGGAGAAGTCGAGCTCCAAGGCGAGGCCTTCCAGGAGCCGGTTCCAATACTCCGTGGTGGCAGTTCCCAACGACCAAGGCGCAATGGCCCCCTGGTTCAAGGAAAGTTCCGGGTTGGGGACGACCAATTCTTCATCGACTTCGAGCTTGGTGCCGATACCGCTGCAGGCTGCACATGCGCCGAAGGGGTTGTTGAATGAGAAGGAGCGCGGCTCGATTTCGTCGATGGCCAGCGGGTGCTCATTGGGGCATGCAAGGTTTTCGGAAAAGGCCCGGATCCGGGCAGGGTCCTCGGCGTCGAGGTCCACGAACTCGACCAGTACACGGCCTTCCGCAAGCCTGAGCGCGGTTTCGATCGAGTCCGTCAGCCGTTGGCTGATCCCTTCCTTGACCACGAGCCGGTCCACCACCACTTCGATGGAGTGCTTGAATTGCTTGCCGAGCTTGGGGGGATCGCTTAGCTGGACGAGCTCGCCGTCGACCCGGGCACGTGAGTATCCCTTGGCAGTGAGCTCTTTGAAGAGCTCGACGAATTCACCTTTGCGTCCGCGGACCACTGGAGCAAGGATCTGGAAGCGGGTGCCGGATTCGAGTTCCAGCAGCTGGTCGACGATCTGCTGCGGAGTCTGGCGCGTGATCGGTTCGTGGCATATCGGGCAATGCGGCCGGCCGACCCGTGCCCAGAGAAGGCGCATGTAGTCGTAGATCTCGGTGATGGTGCCCACGGTGGAACGCGGGTTCTTGCTCGTCGACTTCTGGTCGATGGACACTGCCGGTGAAAGGCCCTCAATGAAATCCACGTCCGGTTTGTCCACTTGGCCCAGGAACTGGCGGGCATAGGCGGACAACGACTCCACGTACCGGCGCTGGCCCTCGGCGAAGATGGTGTCGAAGGCCAAGGACGACTTACCTGATCCTGACAAGCCTGTGAAAACGATCATGGCGTCACGGGGAAGGTCGAGATCGACGTTGCGCAGGTTGTGTTCGCGCGCTCCCTTGACCACGAGCCGGGACAGGTCATGTCTTACGGGCAGGGCAGGTTGCTGCTCGGAAACGCTTGCGAAGGATTCGACGGCGGGGACTTCAGCTACGGCTTTAGGCACCCACTAATGCTAATCGAAAACTTCTTCGAATTTCCATGTGGCTTCCCGCAGCCTACCGACGGGTATCAATCGGCGTCGTAGGCCGCTGCCAGAAGCTGCACAGCCTCCGCGAAACTGGCACCCTGCGCTTTGGCCGCTGCCGAGTAGCTCGCCGCTACGGCTGCCAAGGCGCTCCAGCGGTCATCGCGGGCGCACACAACCGTCCCGTTGCGGCCACGGGTGGCGACCACCCCGGCAGCTTCAAGTTCCTTGTAGGCCCGGGCCACCGTGTGGGGGGCGACATCCAATTGTTCGGCCAGGCTGCGGACTGCGGGAAGCTTGGTCCCGGCAGCCAGGGTGCCGCCGTCGGCCAATTCGATGACGCGGAGCCGAAGCTGTTCATACAGGGCGACCGTGCTGGACTGATTGGGACGCCACGAACCGGGAAACTCAAGCGGGCTCATTTGCTGCACTCTTCCCCTGCTCGGCGCGATGCTTCGCGGACCTCACCGGCATCTCTGCGAGCTCGCCGCCTCCGGCGGCGAATTGCGCGTCGTGCAAGCGGGCATAGTGCCCACCGAGCTCCAACAGCGAATGGTGGGTGCCGTGTTCAACGATCCGTCCGTGGTCCATGACGAGAATTAGATCAGCGTCGCGGATAGTGGACAAGCGGTGCGCAATGACGAATGACGTCTTGTTGCTCCGAAGCCTGTGCATTGCCTGGCGGATGAGGACTTCCGTGCGGGTGTCCACTGAACTTGTCGCCTCGTCCAGGATCAGAATGGGGCGGCCCGAGAGCCGTGCGCGCGCGATGCTCAGCAATTGCCGCTGGCCCTGGCTGAGGGGTTCCCCTCCGTTGCTGAGCATGGTGGAGTACCCGTTGGGCAGCGAGCGGACAAAGTGGTCAACATGGCTCGCCTCAGCTGCGGCCACGACGTCTGCCTCGCTGGCGCCCGGAAGTCCATACTCGATGTTCTCCCGGATTGTGCCGGTGAAAATCCATGGATCCTGGAGAACGACGCCGAAATTCCGGCGGAGTGCATCCCGTCCCATTCCGGCGATGTCCACGCCGTCGATCGTGATCCTTCCCGAGCCGAGTTCGTGGAAACGCATGAGGAGGCTGACCAGGGTGGTCTTCCCCGCTCCGGTGTGCCCGACAATGGCCACCGTCTGTCCCGGTTCCACATGGAAGGACAGATCCTCGATGAGGGGGGCATCCGGCCGGTAGCTGAAGGAGATGTGTTCGAAGGCAACCCTTCCCGAAGGGAGATCAAACCGTGCATCAAAGCTTGAACCGTCGGCGCGGGCAGCGGGGCCCTGTTCCGGCAGTTCGGCTCTCAATTCGGCTGCGTCCAACAGCTCGAAGACCCTGCCGGCGGAAACTGCGCAGGACTGCAGGACCTGGGCCATTCCGCCGATCTGGCCCAGCGGCTGGCTGAAGAGCCGGTTGAATTGGATGAACGCCTGGATGCCTCCGATGCTCATCCTCCCGGCAAGGAACTGGAGTGCACCAACAATCGCAACCCCCACGTAGCTGGCGTTCGACACGAAAGCCATGAGGGGTACCAGCAACCCTGAAGCGAACTGTGCCTTGGAACTGGCGGCGTACAGGCCGTCGTTGTGGCCGGCGAAGCGGGCCGCCATCGACGACTGGGCGTTGAAAAGCTTGATGGTCTCATGACCGGTGGCGGTCTCCTCCACGAGGGAGTTCACGTCCCCTGTGGCTTCCCACTGCCGGACGAAGTACTTCTGCGAGCGTCGGGTCACGACTATCGACGCAAGGGCGGACACGGGAACAGCCATCAGGGATACGACGGCGAGGAGCGGCGAGAGCAGCAGCATCATCGCGAGGGAGCCAAGGACCATCAGCGTTGAGGTGAGGAGCTGGGAAAGGAGCTGGTTGAGCGTCTGCGACACGTTGTCGAGGTCGTTCGTGGCCCGGCTCATGACGTCGCCCCGGGAGCGGCCGTCGTAGTAGGCCAGGGGAAGCCGGTGCAGTTTGGCTTCCACGGCTTCCCGGAGGTCGTATGCGAGCCGCTGCACGGCGAGGGCGTTGAGGCGGCCCTGCGCCCAGCTGAGCAGCGAGGTGACGCAATACATGCCTGCAGCCACAAGCAACAGGAAGACGAAGCGCCCGGCGTCGAACTGCGCTCCGAACACGGCGGCTGCGACGACGTCGGTGGCGTCGCCGAGTATTTTAGGGGCGGCGACATTGAGCGTGACAAAGCCGCAGCTGCACAGGATCGCCGCGGTCATGATTCCGCGGGCGGGCTTCATCAAGCCCACCAGGCGCAGGAGCGACCGCGACGGGTTCGGTGTGACGCCGGGGTGCTCGCCTTCGCTGCTCACGCCGCTTCTTCCGTTTCCATCTGGGACGCTACGATTTCCCGGTAGGTCTCCGAGGACTCGAGAAGTTCGTCATGGGTTCCTTTTGCCAGCAGGCGGCCCTCGTCGATGAGCAGGATCTGGTCCGCCGACACCACAGTGTTGACGCGCTGGGCCACGATGATGACGGCTGCCCCGCGGAGTTCCGGTTCAAGCGCGGCACGGAGTTTCGCTTCCGTCACCGTGTCCAGCGCCGAGAAGCTGTCGTCGAAGAGGTAGACAGATGCGGGGCGCAGGATTGCACGTGCTATGCATAAGCGCTGTCGTTGACCGCCGGAGAGACCGGCGCCGCCCTGGGACAACGTGGTTTCCAGGCCCTGCGGCAAATCGTTCACGAAATCCGCGGCCTGGGCCGTCTCAAGGGCATGCCACAATTGAGAATCCGTCGCGGACGGCAGTGAAATCCGCAGGTTCTCGGCGATGGTTCCGCGGAAGAGCCAGGTCTCCTGGGGCACGACGCCGAGCTGGTCGCGCAAAGCACCGAGGGGAACGGCGGCGATGTCCCGGCCATTGAGCGAGATGGTTCCGCTGCTTGCCTCAAGCAGCCTCGGCACAAGGCTGACGATGGTCGACTTGCCGCTTCCCGTGGAGCCGATGACCGCCGTCGTGGTTCCCGGCGCAGCATGGAAAGTGATGCCTTCCACCACGGGGGTTTCGGCTCCCGGGTAGGCGAAGACGACGTTGTCGAAGCGCAGGCCTTCCGCCGAAGGACGGGCCGCCGCTCCCCCGGCAGTGGTTCCCGGCAGGACCTGTTCAGAATCCGTGGCGAGCACTTCGGTGACGCGTTCAGCGCTGACAGCCGCCCGGGGTGCCGTGCTTAGCACGTACATCGCCATCATGATCGCGAGGAGGATCTGCATGATGTAGGCGATGAACGCGGTGAGCGCACCGAGCTGCATGTCGCCGGCAATGATGCGGTGGCCACCGAGCCAGACCACACCTGCGGAAGAGAGGTTGACCACGGTCATGACGAGCGGAAGCATGGCCGCGACGATCCTGGCAGAACGGAGGTTGTTCTTTGTCAGGGCGACGTTGGCGGCCTCGAACCGTTTCATCTCAAACGGCTGGCGGACAAAGGCCCGGATGACCGCGGTCCCCAGGATCTGTTCGCGGAGCACGCCGTTGATCCGGTCCACCAGGCCTTGGCCTTCGCGGTACAGCGGGACCAGCTTGCGGACAATCAGCAGCATGATGAGCAGCAGCACGGGAACGATGGCGAAAACGATCCAGGACAGGGCCACGTCCTGTTCGACTGCCAGGATCACGCCGCCGACGCCCATGACGGGCGCTGCCACCAGCATGCTGAAAACGAGCACCGTGATGTTCTGCAGTTGCAGGACGTCATTGGTGGTCCTGACCACGAGGCTGGCCGGCCCGAAGGCGGCGACGTCCTGGTCGGGCAGGGAGTGGATCTTGTCGAAGAGTTCCTGCCGCAGTCCGCGGCCGACCTTCATGGCGACAATCGCTCCAAGGTAGCCGGCCAGCACGGCGGCAAGCACCTGGATGACTGTAAGGAGCATCATCCAGGCGCCCAGGCGCAGGATCACCTCGCTGTTCCCGGCAACAAGGCCGTCGTCGATGATCTCGGCGTTGAGGGTGGGCAGGAGGAGTGTGGCGCCGGTCTGGACAAGCTGGAGGAGAACGATGGCCAGCACGTGGGCCTTGAAGGGGGCGAGCCGCTGCAACAGCAAGGATGCCAGCACACTGCCTCCAATCGTCGGCCTCCGGAGCAGCGGATACACACGATGCCGCCCCGCGATCGCGTTGCCATTGTAGTTCAGATCACAGTGCGAAACCTTGTAATGGCGGCACTTCCGGCGTCCCGTGGGTCCGGGTCCGCTCAGCCCCGCTTCTGTGCCACCGCAAAAATCCGGCGGAAGGCAAACACCGTCCCGTGCCGGTCCGTTGGATAGGCCTCGCGGAGCGCTGCTGCGTAGTGCTTTTCGAAGGCGCGCGCTTCGACTTCGGGGAGGGCTGCGAGCACCGGACGCAGGCCGGTTCCCCGCACCCATTCCAGTACAGGATCGGTTCCCGGCAGAAGTTGCTCGTAGGTGGTTTCCCAAGCGTCGGCGTCGCATCCGGCGTCGAGCATGACCCGCAGGTAGTCGGCCGGCTCCCCGACCGCATCCTCGTGCCGGAGAACACCGGACAGCTTTCCGGACCATTCCGGCGAACCGGCCAGTTCGCGCATGAGCACATGGGAAGGCGCACCGAAGTTTCCGGGGACCTGGAGCGCAAACCATGCGCCCGGTTTCAGCGCTTCGAGCCACGCGGCCAGCATCGTCAAATGGCCCGGTACCCACTGCAGCGCCGCGTTGCTGACCACGACGTCGGTGTCCGCTTCCGGTGTCCACTCGGCAATGTCCTTGCGGACGAACGAAAGACCGGGTTGCGCGCGAGCGTGGACCTGGGCCCTGGCCAGCATTTCGGCTGAGGAGTCCAGCCCGACGACGGCGGCACCGGGCCATCGCGCCGCGAGGGTCGCCGTCAAGTTCCCCGGTCCGCAGCCCAGATCCACGACAAGCCGCGGGTCCTCCGCCGAAATCCTCGAGGTCAGGTCAAAAAACGGCCGGTCGCGGTGATTGCCGAACTCGATGTACTTCTCTGGATCCCACTTCACTGCTTCCTCCATCGCTCGTCTCCGCGGCCTGCTCCACCCACACTAAGCTGGAAGGCAATGAAACTTCTTGAGCAGCTCCCGGTAAACTCCAACGCTGGAACGTCCAACGCCGGATCGGGCAGCGGACGCGTCGACCCGGACGAAATCTACACACGTTTCGTCGAATGGACGGAGAGCCGAGGGCTTCAGCTCTACCCCGCCCAGGACGAGGCCATCATGGAACTCGCGTCCGGCTCCAACGTCATCCTGGCAACCCCCACCGGTTCCGGAAAGTCCCTAGTGGCGATCGCCGCGCACTTCGAGGCGATGTCCCGCGGCTTGCGCAGCTACTACACCGCCCCCATCAAGGCCTTGGTCTCCGAGAAGTTCTTCGCCCTCTGCGACATTTTCGGAGCCGAGAACGTGGGGATGATCACCGGTGATTCGGGAGTCAACCAGGATGCAACGATCATTTGCTGCACCGCCGAAATCCTCGCCAACATCGCTTTGCGCGAAGGCAAGGAAGCCGAACTCGGCACGGTCATCATGGACGAATTCCACTTCTACTCCGATCCCCAGCGCGGTTGGGCGTGGCAAGTGCCGCTCCTGGAACTCCCCCAGGCCCAGTTTCTGTTGATGTCGGCCACCCTGGGAGACGTCAGCCGGTTCGAAACCGGGCTGAGCGAACTCACCGGGCGGTCCACTACAACCGTCAGTTCGGCCGAACGGCCCATCCCGTTGCACTACTATTTCCAGGAAACGCCGGTCCACGAAACCCTCGAGGAACTGCTAAGCACCAAGCAGGTTCCCGTGTACGTGGTGCATTTCAGCCAGGTCGAAGCCATCGAGCGGGCCCAGAACCTCATGAGCGTCAACATGTGCACGCGCGAGGAAAAGGACAAAATTGCCGAGCTGATTGCCGGCTTCCGGTTCGCCGCCGGCTTCGGCAAAACCCTGAACCGGCTGGTCCGCCACGGCATCGGCGTCCATCATGCCGGAATGCTGCCCAAGTACCGCCGCCTCGTCGAACAACTGGCACAGGCAGGACTCCTGAAGGTCATTTGCGGCACCGACACTCTCGGCGTCGGGATCAATGTTCCCATCCGCACAGTCCTCTTGACTGCCCTCAGCAAGTACGACGGCGTGCGCACCCGCCTGCTGAACTCCCGGGAATTCCATCAGATCGCCGGCCGCGCGGGCCGCGCGGGCTACGACACTGCCGGAACAGTTGTGGTGCAGGCTCCCGAACACGTGGTGGAGAACGCGAAGGCGATGGCAAAAGCCACGGCGAAGTTCGGTGACGACCAGAAGAAACTGCGGCAAGTCGTGCGGAAGAAGCCGCCGGAAGGCTTCGTCTCGTGGGGGAAGCCCACCTTCACCCGTTTGGTGGAGTCCGTGCCGGACCCGTTGACCTCGAGTTTCACCGTGACGCATGCGATGCTGCTCAACTTGATGGAGCGCCCCGGCGATCCGTTCGCCGCTGCCCGCCGTCTCCTCACCGAAAACCATGAGGCCCGGCCGGCCCAACTGCAGCTCATGAAGAAGGCCCTGAGTATTTACCGCGAGCTGCTGGCGGCCGGAGTGGTTGAACGCATTCCCGAGGCCGAGCAGGAGAAAGAAGGCCGTTCCGTCCGGCTGACCGTTCACTTGCAAGCCAACTTCGCCTTGAACCAGCCGCTTTCACCGTTTGCCCTTGCCGCGCTTGAGCTCCTGGATCCGGAGTCGCCGTCGTACGCCTTGGACGTCGTGTCCGTGATCGAAGCCACCCTCGAGAAGCCCCGGCAGATCCTCTCCGCGCAGCAGAAGAAGGCACGCGGCGAGGCCGTCGCCGCGATGAAGGCCGACGGCATCGATTACGATCAGCGCATGGCCATGCTTGAAGCGGTCAGCTACCCGCAGCCCCTCGCGGAAATCCTGGGCGAAGCGTTCGAGGTGTACCGCAAGGCCGCACCTTGGGTGGGCGACTTTGAGCTGGCTCCGAAGTCGGTGGTCCGGGACATGTACGAGCGCGCCATGAATTTCGGTGAGTTCGTCCAGTTCTACGGGCTGGCCCGCTCCGAGGGGATCGTGCTGCGGTATTTGGCCGATGGCTTCAAGGCCCTGCGTCAGACGGTCCCCCAGGACTCGCTCCGCGAAGACCTCGAGGACCTCATCGCCTGGCTGGGTGAACTGGTCCGCCAGGTCGATTCGAGCCTGCTCGACGAGTGGGAAGAGCTCACCTCCGGGGTGGCTCCGACGCCGCACGACGCCCCGCCTCCTCCCCCGCCGTCGCTTACATCGAACATCCGCGCCTTCCGGGTCATGGTGCGCAACGAAATGTTCCGGCGTGTCGAGTTGTTCGCGGACGAGGACGCGGCCGCCTTGGGCGAGCTCGACGCCGGCAGCGGCTGGGATGCGGAGCGCTGGGAAGACGCTTTGGACGACTACTTCGACGAACACGACGACATCGGAACCGGCCCCGACGCCCGGGGCCCGGGACTCCTCATGATCACGGAGGAACCGGGCATCTGGCGGGTGCGGCAGATTTTCGATGACCCGGCCCGCAACCATGACTGGGGCATCTCCGCCGAAGTGGACCTGGCAGCCTCGGATGAGAGCGGCACCGCCGTGGTCAAGGTGACCTCCGTCAACCGCCTCTAGGCGCCTAGTAAGCTCGAATCATGAGTGTTGTCCGCCCTGCCACAGCGTCCGACGTCCCCGCGATCCTGCAGATGATCCATGAGCTTGCGGTCTACGAAAAAGAGCCCGACGCCGTGAAGAACACGCCGGAAATGCTGTCCGATGCCCTGTTCGGCGAGAATCCGCGGGTGTACGCGCACATGGCGGAAAACGCAGCAGGGGACGTCCAGGGATTCGCCTTGTGGTTCCTGAACTACTCCACGTGGGAAGGCGTCCACGGGATCTACCTCGAGGACCTTTACGTCACGCCCGAGGCCCGGGGCGAGGGCCACGGCAAGGCGCTCCTGCAGCATTTGGCCGCCACCGCCGTCGAACGCGGTTACGCAAGGGTGGAGTGGAGCGTCCTGGACTGGAACGAACCGTCGATCAACTTCTACCGCAGCCTGGGCGCCGTGCCCATGGACGGCTGGTCAACGTTCCGGCTGACCGGCGAAGCCCTGGGTGCCTTCGGCAGCGACAAGGTCATGGCTCGTGGCTGAGCGGGTGGTTGAGGGCATGGTTGGGCGCACGAGTCGGGCCGCCGCTGGGCAAACGGTTGAGCACGCGGCCCACACCATCCGGGCACATCACGAATTCAGGGGTGTCCGCACCACCGAGCACTTTTTCACGGTCCCCCTCGACCACTGGGCCTCCGGGGGTGCGGACGCTCGTGGCACCGCCGAAACGATCACCGTCTTCGCACGGGAGTTCGTCTCCGCCGAGCACTCGGAGGAAGATGCTGCCCGGCTGCCATGGTTGCTCTACCTCCAGGGCGGCCCCGGCGGACGCGGAACCCGGACCACGTCCCTGTCCGGCTGGATGAAGGCTGCCGCAAGGAGTTTCCGCATCCTGATGCTAGATCAACGGGGAACGGGCCTGTCCACGCCGGCGGACCGCAATACCTTGCCGCTCCGCGGCGACGCCACGGCGCAGGCTGAATACCTCACCCATTTCCGGGCGGACTCGATCGTGGCCGACGCCGAACTCATCCGGAAGGCCCTGGGTTCGGAGCCGTGGACCGTCCTCGGCCAAAGCTTCGGCGGTTTCTGCGCGCTGACATACCTGTCCTTCGCGCCGGAAGGTTTGAGCGAAGTCCTCATCACGGGAGGGCTGGCGCCGTTGGAAGGTCCCGCCGAGCGCGTCTACCGGGCCACCTTCCAACGGGTTGCGGAACGAAACGCGGAATACTTCGCGTGGTATCCGGAGGACCGCAAGCTGGTCACCCGGATTGCACGGCACCTGGAATCCACGGAGGAGCGGCTGCCCAGCGGAGAACGCCTCACCACGGAACGCTTCCAAATGGTGGGATCGTTCCTGGGCGGGAACGCCCGTGTGGATGCCCTGCACACCCTCCTGGAGGACGCCTTCGTGCCCTCCCGGGACGGAGAGCGCCTCTCGGATGCATTCCTTGAACAGGTCCACGGGCTCGTTTCGCGGGCGTCGAATCCCCTGTACGCAGTCTTGCACGAGTCCATCTACGGCCAGGGACAGGCCACGGACTGGGCGGCGTGGCGGGTCCTCGCGGAATTCCCCGGGTTCCGGCCCGACGCCGCAGAACCGCTCCTGACGGGCGAAATGGTCTATCCCTGGTATTTCGAACAGGATCCGGCGCTCGTGCCCCTGCAGGAAGTAGCCGGACTGTTGGCCGGCAAGGAAGACTGGAAGCCGCTCTACGATGTGTCCCGGCTGAACGCGAACACTGTGCCCGTCGCGGCCGCCGTGTACCGCGACGACATCTACGTGGACTTCCAGCTATCCATGGAAACCGCAGCGGCCGTGCGCGGACTCCAGGCGTGGACCACAGGGGACTTTCATCACGACGGGATCGGCGAAGACGGGGAAGGTATCTTCAACCGACTTCTGGGAATGGCCCGCGGCACGAAATGAGCCCCGGGCGCAGCTAAGCCCCGGGGCTCCGAAGCCTTCGGCATTTGTCAGTGGCTTCGCATTTGTCAGGGGCCGCTGACTTTGTTCATGCTCTTGCGGGAGTCTTCCTCGAGCCGGGCGTCCAGTTTGGACTTGCTGGCGGCGGGGGTCAGGAGGCTCGCGACAACCGCTACCACGATGGTGCCGATGATGACCGCCAGGGACACATAGGTCGGGATCTCCGGAGCCCATTCAATATGGTGGCCGCCATTGATGAAGGGCAGTTCGTTGACGTGCATGGCGTGCAGGACCAGCTTGACACCGATGAACGCGAGGATGACCGACAAGGCGTGCTTGAGGTAGATCAGCCGGCTCATGAGGCCGCCAAGGAGGAAGTACAGCTGGCGCAAGCCCATGAGGGCGAAGATGTTGGCGGTGAAGACGATGAAGGGGCTCTGAGTCAGTCCGAAGATGGCTGGGATGGAATCCACGGCGAACAAGAGGTCCGTCATGCCGATGGTCACGAAGACGATCAGCATCGGCGTGAACAGTTTCTTGCCGTCGACCGTGGTGCGCAGCTTGCCGCCGTCGAACTTCTCCGACATCGGGACAACTTTGCGGATGCGGGCAATCAGCGGGTTTTCGACGCCCTCTTCCTCGTCTTCGCCGTTGTCCGTGGCCTGCTTCCACGCGGTCCACAGCAGGAACGCGCCGAAGATGTAGAAGACCCAACTGAACTGCTCAATCACCACCGCACCGAGGGCAATGAAGATACCGCGCAGGACGAGGGCGATAATGATGCCCACCATCAGTACTTCCTGCTGGTACTTACGGGGCACCGAGAACCGCGCCATGATGATGATGAAGACAAAGAGGTTGTCGATGCTCAGGCTGTATTCAGTCACCCAGCCGGCGATGAACTGGCTGCCATGCTCCGGACCGGCGAACGCGAACATCGCTACGGCGAACACCAAGGCAAGGGTGACGTAGAAGGCGACCCAGAGACCGGCTTCCTTCATGGAGGGTTCATGCGGACGCTTGACCACCAGGAGAAGGTCGACAAGGAGGATGATTCCGAGAACGACGAAAGAGCCGATCTCAAACCAGGCGGGGAGTTGCATCTAAAATGCCTTTCGCAGGTACGCCAAAACGGCGTAAGTCTCTCCGACCTGCCTGCGTCACCCTGCCTCAAGGCAACAACGCTCAAACGGCGATCCACTAGGCCCGGCGAGGCAGCTGTGCCTTGCGTGTTGACGGACCTAGCGCTTGGGATACTCCCCTACGTAGGCCCAACTTTACCCTAAGCGTGCCCGGCGGACTGCATTTGGCGCAGTTCGCGCTTGAGGTCGCCCACCTCGTCACGGATCCTCGCGGCGATCTCGAACTGGAGTTCGGCGGCGGCCGCGTGCATCTGCTCGGTCAGCTGTTCGATCAGACCGACCAGGTCCTCGGCCGGCGCCGCGGCCAAGCCGTCTTGCCGGACCTTCGAAGCGCCCTTGCCCTTTCCGGTCCGGCCGCCCTTTCCGGCTGCGGCGAGCAACTCGCGGGTGTCGGCGTCTTCGCGGGCAAGCTGATCGGTGATATCCGCGATCTTCTTGCGCAACGGTTGCGGATCGACACCGTTCTCAGTGTTGTACTTGACTTGGATTTCCCGGCGGCGGTTGGTTTCCTCAATGGCCTTCGCCATGGAGTCCGTGATCCGGTCGGCGTACATGTGGACCTGGCCCGAAACGTTCCGAGCCGCGCGCCCGATGGTCTGGATGAGGGAAGTGGCCGAGCGCAGGAAACCTTCCTTGTCGGCGTCCAGGATACTGACCAGGGACACTTCGGGCAGGTCGAGGCCCTCGCGGAGCAGGTTGATGCCCACCAGGACGTCGAAACTGCCCATGCGGAGTTCGCGGAGCAGTTCCACGCGCCGGAGGGTGTCGACGTCGGAGTGCAGGTACTGGACCTTGACGCCGTGGCCCAGCAGGTAGTCGGTCAGGTCCTCGGCCATGCGCTTGGTCAAGGTGGTGACCAGCACGCGTTCGTCGCGCTCCACGCGCGTCCGGATTTCGCCAAGGAGATCGTCGATCTGGCCCTTGGTCGGCTTCACGATGACTTCCGGATCGATCAGTCCGGTGGGGCGGATGATCTGCTGGACGAAACCGTCGGCCTTGCCCAGCTCGTACTTGCCCGGGGTCGCGGAAAGGTAGACGGTCTGGCCCACCCGTTCCAGGAATTCGTCCCATTTGAGCGGCCTGTTGTCCATGGCCGACGGAAGCCGGAAGCCGTGGTCCACGAGGGTGCGCTTGCGCGACATGTCGCCCTCGTACATGGCGCCGATCTGCGGGACAGTGACGTGCGATTCGTCGATAACCAGCAGGAAGTCGTCCGGGAAGTAGTCGATGAGGCAGTGCGGGGCTGTGCCGCTGCCGCGGCCATCGATGTGGCGTGAGTAGTTCTCGATCCCGTTGCAGAACCCCATTTGCTGCATCATCTCGAGGTCGTAGGTGGTGCGCATGCGCAGCCTCTGGGCCTCCACCAGCTTGTTCTGGCCTTCGAGGACCTTGAGCCGCTCCGCGAGCTCTTCTTCGATGGCGGTGATGGCGCGGGACATGCGTTCCGGTCCGGCGACATAGTGCGAAGCCGGGAAGATGTACATCTCGGTTTCCTCGCGGATCACATCGCCCGTGACCGGGTGCAAGGTGTAGATGTTCTCGATCTCGTCGCCGAAGAACTCGATGCGCAAGGCCAGCTCTTCGTACATGGGGATGATTTCCACGGTGTCTCCGCGGACACGGAAAGTGCCGCGGTGGAAGTCCATGTCGTTGCGGGTGTATTGCATGGCGACGAACCTGCGCAGGAGATCGTCCCGGTTCAATTCCGCGCCCTTGGTGAGGGTGACCATCCCCGCGATGTACTCCTCGGGGGTACCCAGGCCGTAGATACAGGACACCGTGGCCACCACAACGACATCCCTGCGGGTCAACAGCGCGTTCGTGGCCGAGTGACGCAGCCGCTCGACTTCCTCGTTCACGGAGGAGTCCTTCTCGATGAAGGTATCCGTCTGGGGAACGTAGGCTTCGGGCTGGTAGTAGTCGTAGTACGACACGAAGTACTCGACCGCGTTGTTGGGCAGCAGTTCCCGGAACTCGTTGGCGAGCTGCGCGGCCAGGGTCTTGTTCTGGACCATCACCAAGGTGGGCCGCTGTACCTGTTCGATCAACCAGGCAGTGGTGGCACTCTTGCCCGTACCGGTGGCACCGAGCAGGACCACGTCTTTTTCGCCGTTGTTGATCCGTTCGGTCAGCTCCGCGATAGCGGCCGGCTGGTCACCGGCCGGCTTGAATTCGCTGATGACCTCAAAGGGCGCGACGACTCGGTTGATCTCCTGGGCAAGACTCATGAATCCAATGTACCCCCGCCCGCGGACAGTTACTGTCCGCGTTTTCCGGTTGAACGGGGACCGCCGGGGCGCGTCCAGCTGTCATCCAGCCGTCCCCTGATGGAACGGAACATCTTGACGGCGAACCAGATGCCGGACACAAGCCAGGGCGCGAAGGGCGCCGAGCTGCTGCCCCTCAAGACGGGACGTGATTCTCCGACCCCGGCCATGCGTACCGCCTAGCCTCGCGCCGCGGAGTGCGACGGCGGCTGCCACCCGCTGCTTCTGGCCCAGGCATCCATGAGCGGCCAGGCCACTTCGGTGAACCAGGGTTCCTTGGCTTCCGCATACGCCAAGGTCCTGTGGTCGCCCGCGTGGAGCGCGGCGAGCTCCTGTTTCATGTCCGCATACATGCTCACTGCCTCGGGGTTGGCGCGGAGCCAGTCCCTGAACAACAACGCATAACGCCAGCCTGGACTTCCAAGGACCCGGACATGGACATTCGCGGCCCGCCCGGGGTCCGCATTGCAATGGAAGCGTTTTTGCCATGCCGATGGATCCAGGTCCGGCGGCTTGGGTGTGTCACGGGCGGAAGCCTCCTGCAACGGGAAACCGGCCTCGCCCAAGGCCGTTGCTATCCGGTCCGCGGCTTCCAGCGAGGACACATTTACTTGCAGGTCGATGACGTCCTTGGCGGGAAGGCGGGGTACCGACGTCGAGCCGATGTGGTCTGCGCCCAGGATCTCCGGAGATGACCGCCTGAGCCTGGCAAGCAGCCGTTCGGCCTGGACCGGCCAGTCGGGGTTTGGCGGGGACAAGACGGGTCCGCCGGCCCGCGGTGCCGGGCGGCCGGCTGCAAGATTGCGGGCAAACGGTGCCAGTCGTTCATCCCATAGGGCTTCCACGAGCTTCGCAACGTCCTCAACGCTTCCGGAGTTGTCCAGCACGACGTCGGCCGCTGCCAACCGTTCGTCCCTGCCGGCTTGCGCGGCCATGCGGGAGACCGCGTCCTCGACCGTCATGCCGCGGATCTCCGTCATGCGACGGATCCGCTCTTCGTCCGACGCATCGACCACGAGCACCAAGTGGAAGCTGCTGCCTTGCCCGGTTTCAACCAGGAGCGGAATATCCTGGACGACGATGTCTCCCGGTTTGGCGGTCGCGAGCATCGCGGCGGCCTTCTCCCGGACGCGTGGATGGATGATCGCGTTGAGCGCTTCCCGGCGATCCGGCTCAGCGAACACAATCGCGCCGAGGCGTGCCCGGTCAAGGCGCCCGTCGCCGTCGAGGATGCCCTCGCCGAACTCGGCAACAACCTCCGCCAAGCCTGGCGTGCCCGGCTCCACGACCTCGCGGGCCAGCGCATCGGCATCGATCAAGACAGCGCCCAGCTCCCGCAGACGGGCGGACACGAGCGATTTGCCGGAGGCGATCCCGCCGGTAAGTCCAATCTTCAGCACCCCTCCACACTAGACTGGGTCGGTGGCAGAACAGGACGAAAGCCGGGCGACCGCGTACACAACGTTGTCGCTTGGAGTCGATTTCCGCCACGAACTCGAGATCAAGCGTTCGCGCTTCATCACAGTGCTGCGCCGCGCCCCGGACGAGGACTCCGCCCGCGCCTTGGTGACGGAACTGCGCAAGGAATTCCATGACGCCCGGCACCACTGCTCGGCATTCGTCCTCGGTCCGGATCGCCTCATCCAGCGTTCCAACGACGACGGCGAGCCCTCCGGCACAGCCGGCATCCCCATGCTTGAGGCACTCATCAAACGCGAGACACTTCCCGGGGTGGCTGACCTCAGCGACGTGAGTGCCGTCGTCGTGCGCTATTTCGGCGGGATCCTCCTGGGCGCCGGCGGGCTGGTCCGCGCCTATTCCGAGTCAATTTCGGCCGCGCTGGACTCCGCTCCCCTGGTTCAGCGGCGCCGCCTGCGGATTTGCGACATCCACGTGCCCCACCACGCGGCCGGAAGGCTTGAAAACGACCTGCGATCCGCGGGCTACGTCATGGCCGAAACAAGCTACGAGCCCTCGGGGACGATCCTGCGCGTGGCACTGCCTGATGATGCAATCGCAATCGCCGACGCCGGTGAGCGGCTGGCATCGATGACCGGGGGCGCCTCGTTACTCCACTTGCGGGGAACGGAATGGGTCGACCTCCAGGCCTGAGCTTCCTGTGGACATGCCCTCCCCTGGCCGCCACCACTGGACATAGTAGGTATATGTCCAGTCCTTGCTGCCAAGGAGGGGCATGTCCAGTGGGGACCCGGGCCAAGCCGGAAGGGACATGCCCTCCCCTCGCCACCACCACTGGACATAGTGGGGATATGTCTAGTCGTCGCTGCCAACGAGGGGCATGTCCCGTGGGGACACTCGGATCGCACCGTGCGGGGTGGAATTCAAGCTGGATTGGTTCCTGAACCGGCAACAGCCTATTTCAGATGGTGGTCATTCTGCGGTGCAGTCATTCCGCCTGAGCCACGCGGGAGTGCCCTGGATCCTGCCTTCCGGAATAACTTGATGACGTAGAAAGTGGTGATGGCCAGAGCTGTCAGCAAGAGGAAAGGAGCGGAACAAAAGAAAGTAGTGCCTCAGGAAACGTAGGAACCAAGGGGTTCATAATTCTGATCACCCCCATCCGCAGGAGACTACTTCGTCCAAAGAGCCAATCACATGCCAACTCAGGGTGGGAGATATTTGATAGATAGTTATCAATTGGTGATCAAGGCTGAGCTTCCACACAGGGACATGCCCTCCCCCGATCACCACCGCTGGACATAGTGGGTATATGTCCAGTCCTTGCTCCCAAGGGGGGGCATGTCCCGTGGGGACCCGGGCCAAAGCGGAAGGGACATGCTCCACCCTGACCACCAACACTGGACATAATGGGCATATGTCCAGCGCTTGACCCGAACGAGGGGCATGTCCAGTGGGGACCGCGGCAAAGGGGACCCGGGCAGCAGCGAAACAGGGTTAAACAAAGCGGCTCCTGCGATTCGTAAATGAATCGCAGGAGCCGCTTTTATCCCGGCCCGGAAATCCGGGCCAGTGGCAATTAGTTGCCGGTCAGCTTCTCGCGCAGAGCGGCGAGGGCCTCGTCGGAAGCCAGGGTGCCCGCGTTGGACTCGGTGGCAGCCGGCTCGGAGGAGTAGCTGGTGGTGCCGGAGTCGCTCTCGCCGGAAGCGGCAGCAGCGGCGTCGTCCGCAGCGTGCTGGGAAACCTGCTTCTTGTGAGCTTCCCAACGTGCCTGGGCGTCAGCGTACTGCTGCTCCCAAGCGGCGCGCTGCGTCTCGTAGCCCTCGAGCCATTCGTTCGACTCGGGGTCGAAGCCCTCGGGGTACTTGTAGTTGCCCTCTTCGTCGTACTCAGCGGCCATGCCGTACAGAGCCGGGTCGAACTCGGTGCTGTCGGCGTCAACGCCCTCGTTAGCCTGCTTGAGGGAGAGGGAGATGCGGCGGCGCTCAAGGTCGATGTCGATGACCTTGACGAAGAGCTCGTCGCCAACGGAGACGACCTGCTCAGCAAGCTCAACGTGGCGGACAGCCAGCTCGGAGATGTGAACCAGGCCTTCGATGCCGTCTTCGACGCGAACGAACGCACCGAACGGAACCAGCTTGGTGACCTTACCCGGAACAACCTGGCCGAGGGCGTGGGTGCGGGCGAAGGTCTGCCACGGGTCTTCCTGCGTGGCCTTGAGGGACAGGGACACGCGCTCGCGGTCCAGATCCACCTCGAGAACCTCGACGGTGACTTCCTGGCCAACCTCGACAACCTCGGACGGGTGGTCGATGTGCTTCCAGGACAGCTCGGAAACGTGAACCAGACCGTCTACGCCGCCAAGGTCCACGAATGCACCGAAGTTGACGATGGAGGAAACGACGCCGGGACGAACCTGGCCCTTTTCCAGCTTGTTGAGGAACGTGGAGCGAACCTCGGACTGGGTCTGCTCGAGCCATGCACGGCGGGAAAGAACAACGTTGTTGCGGTTCTTGTCCAGCTCGATGATCTTGGCTTCGATCTGCTGACCGATGTACGGAGCGAGGTCGCGGACCCGGCGCATCTCGACAAGCGATGCGGGCAGGAAGCCCCGCAGGCCGATGTCGAGGATGAGGCCACCCTTGACAACCTCGATGACGGTACCGGTGACAACACCGTCTTCTTCCTTGACCTTCTCGATGTCGCCCCAGGCACGCTCGTACTGAGCACGCTTCTTGGAGAGGATGAGTCGGCCTTCTTTGTCTTCCTTGGTGAGCACCAGGGCTTCGACCTGATCGCCAACGGAGACGACGTCCCCGGGGTCAACGTCGTGCTTGATGGAAAGCTCGCGGGAAGGGATGACACCTTCGGTCTTGTAACCGATGTCGAGCAGGACTTCGTCGCGGTCAACCTTGACGACGATACCTTCGACGAGGTCTCCGTCGTTGAAGTACTTGATGGTGGCGTCGACAGCTGCGAGGAAGTCCTCAGCGGTACCGATGTCGTTGATCGCGACTACGGGGGTACCGGGCTTCTCGGTGGAGGTGATGGTCATGTAGTAGGGGCTCCGTTGTGGATAGAGTATCGGTCAGGCAAACCGCCCGCTTTCCGTCGCCGGTCCGCAGGACACGGCAAAACGCCGGGTCATCCTGAATTGTGGATTCTAAATTTGCGCGCACGTAGTATGCGCCCGTTCATTCTAGTCGTTCGCCGCAAGGAGGGTCAAAGCGGCAGCGTGTCACCGAGCCGCGCGAACGTCACGCCACGGTCCAGCAAGCCTGGAAGGGCCCGCGCATATCCCTCCGCAGTGCCGCCGGCAGGCTGGTTGAAATGCGAGATCACAATCTGGCCGGCGCCCTGTCCCGCACCGATCTTGTTCACTTCACCCGCGACCGTCGGGGCCGGGAAGGTCGCGCCGCCGTCGCCGTTCACCGTGAAGCTCACGGGGACCAGTCCGAGGGCATGGGTGATCGACACCGCGACGTCGTCGTAGTAGGCAGTTCCCGCCCTGAAGAAGCGGGGGGCCTTGCCGCAGAGCCGCTCCATGACTTCCTGGTTACCCATGACTTCGTCATAGACTTCGCCCGCATTGGCGGTGCCCGGGATGCCGTATGCCGAGCGCCCGTTGACCGATAGGGGCTGGTGCCGGAAGCCGTGGTTGCCGAGCTCGAACAAGGGATCGGCCGCGAGGTCGGCTGCCAGCCCGGGGTTGGCCTTGATCCAACGGCCGTTGACGAACAAGGTGGCGGGAACGTTGAGCTTGCGCAGGGTCTTGAGCAAGCGTTGATCGTAGTCCGAGCCTTGGGGGCCACCGCAAGCGTCGAACGTCAAGACCGCATGCTTGGACGGGGTTTTCGAGACCACGCCAGTGACGGAGAGCCCCCATTCGACGGGCTTGCGCCCGGAGAATTCGGCCACAACCTGGGACCTCGACGGCGGTTCAGGCCGCGTTTCGGGCACGACAGGATGCTGGCCCGCCTCTTCCACGACCGGCGTTGAAACCGGAGCCGGGCGAGGCGCCGGCGCCGCTGCCGGTTGTTGGGCGCAGGCGGCCAATCCGGTCATCGCGAGTCCGGCGGCAGCCGCCAGCAACGACCTCCGGCCCGGCAGCTCCGATGGGCCGAAGGAGTGGCCCTCCGGCTGGAATTCCCCCATGGAATCCTTCTTCTGCTGTAGATCCTGCGTGTGGGTGGTGCCTAGAAGTGCGTCAGGCAATGGGCTGGACGTTCGACGGCGAACATGTGCCCGGCAGCCAATGCTGCTCCCGGCGTGTGCTCCCGGATCCGGCCTGCCGAAGCCAAGATTACAGGACTGGCGGCACCCAGATAGACAGACCCCAAATCCGTGACGTCCATGCTCAGGTCCGGGCTCCCGCCACGCGTCTGCCTGACGGTGGCGACACCGCCGTCGGACGTCAATTCCCACGTACCGTCGGCAAAACCGAGCGCGTCCCGGATTTCCAGCACCAAGCGTCCATCGGTGCCGTAACGGCGGGCCGACAAGGCTGCAGGCACGTCCAGGACGCGCAACCACAGCATGTCGCGGTAGTCGGAGGACGTGACGCAGCGTCCGTCCTCGAGTGCCCACACGAGGGGGTCTTCAATGGGAGCTTCAGGCCAGGAGACCTGTTCGACAAGGTCGATGCTGCCCAGGAATTGCCACAGTTCCAGGTACGCGGAGTCCGTCGCGGCGACAAGGTCCACGATTTCCACGGTGTATGGCTTCGTGTCCCAGCCGGCGAACTTGTAGGACAGGTACCCGTCAATGCCGCCGTCCGGTCCGTAGTGGAGCGCACATTTGATGGCCTTGTCTTCACTGCCGTCGCGCTTCATGGCCCCGGATACATGATGGCGGTAGGAGTCCTGCCTCACGATGGACCCGGGCGTACGGCGGTGAACCCGTTCGAAAACCTCGGGCGCGAGGTCGAGAAGAACTCTTGGGTCTGCAATTTCCACCCGGCCAACGGGCTCGTGCATGATGCGGAATTTCGGACCGGTGTCCACCTTGATGCTCCGCTCGAAAGTTGCGACGCCAAATCCAAAGCGCCCGTAGATGGACGCCTCGGAGGCGGTGAGGGCGGCCATGGCGAAGCCATCGTCCTTGGCATCGGCGAGATCCGCGGTCATCATCCCCCGCAGGATGCCCTGGCGCCGATGCGTTCCGCGGACTGTGACAGCCGTGATCTGGCGCGTCCGTAGTTCCCGGCCGAAGCCGATATTCAGCTTGTTTTCCAGCGTTCCAAAGGTCGCCACCGGAAATCCCGGGTCGAGCGCATGCAACGGAGGTTCGTCGTTGACGTAAACGCCCGTCAACTCACGGTTGTCCGCCTGGTACATCGCGAGGATCTTCTCGATGAGCTCATCGCTTCGTTGCTCGTCGTGGAATCCGAAGCCGACGGCCCGGATCCACTCACGTGCTTGTCCGTAGTCCGGGTTCTCCTTGTCGACGGAACGAAAGCGCTTGACGTTGTATTTTTCGTTGGTTTCCTTGGGATCAGCCACGCCCCGAGCCTAGCCAGACGGCAAGGGGCACGCCACCTTATCGGCGGCGTGCCCCGTCCAGGCCCGTAACGGGGTCTGGGCGCCTGTTAGTGCCCGGCGTCGTACCAGCTGGAGCCGACTCCGAGCTGCACGTCCAGCGGCACCGAGAGCTCGGCTGCGGTCCCCATCTGTTCGGTCACGAGCTTTTCGACGGCTTCCCGTTCACCATGGGCAACCTCGAGCACGAGTTCGTCATGGACCTGCAGCAGCATCCGGGACTTCAGCCCCTGGCTGGTCAGCTCGGCCGAAACGCCGAGCATCGCCCGCTTCATAAGGTCCGCCGCCGAACCTTGGATCGGCGAGTTGAGTGCAATGCGCTCGGCGATCTCGCGGTGCTGGCGGTCCGTGCTGGTCAGGTCCGGAAGATAGCGGCGGCGGCCTTCGATCGTGGAGGTGTAGCCGTCGATCCGGGCCTGCTCCACCACGCCACGCAGATAGTCGCGCACCGCACCGAAGCGGTCGAAGTAGTCCTTCATGAGGGTCCTGGCTTCGTCGACCGAGATTTCCAGTTGCTTGGACAGGCCGAACGAAGTCAGGCCGTAGGCCAAGCCATAGGACATGGCCTTGACCTTGGAACGCATGGCACTCGTGACCTCTTCCGGTGCCACATTGAAGATGTGCGAGCCGACATAGCGGTGCAGGTCCTCACCCTCCTTGTAAGCCTGGATGAGCCCTTCGTCGCCGGACAGATGCGCCATGATACGCATTTCGATCTGCGAGTAGTCGGCCGACAGCAGGCACTCGTAGCCCTCACCGACGACGAAGATCCCTCGGACGCGACGACCTTCCTCACTGCGCACCGGTATGTTCTGCAGATTGGGATTGTTCGAGGAAATACGCCCCGTGGCGGCGACGTTCTGCGCGTACGTGGTGTGGATGCGGCCGTCCTCGGCCACCGATTTCTTGAGCGTCTCCAGCATCTGGGCCAGCTTCGAGGATTCCCGGTGGGCCATGAGCTGGACCAGGAACTCGTGGCCGGTCTTCTCCAGGAGGGTCTTCAGCGACGCGGCGTCCGTTGTGTAGCCGGACTTGATCTTCTTGGTTTTGGGCAGGCCAAGCTCTTCGAAGAGGACTGTTTGCAGCTGCTTGGGCGAGCCGAGATTGACCTCGTGGCCAATTGCGGCGAATGCCTGGTCCTGCGCGCTGTCGATCACTTTCGCGAGGTCCGCGAGCTGTTCGTCCAGTCGTTCCGTGGAAATGGCAATGCCCGAGAGTTCCATCTGGGCCAGGACCCGCGCGACCGGCAGCTCCAACGTGGTCAGAAGCGCTTCAGCCTTGCGTTCGGCGAGCTCGCTTTCGAAGTGCTTGCTCAGTGCGTGCACGACGGCGGCGTGCTGGACGAGCGCGCCGGCCGCGGCACCGTCCGGCCCATCACCAAGATCGAGTTCCAGCTGGCCGGTTTGCGCCGCTGCAGCCGTGACAGTGATCCTCAAGTGGTGCTGGGCGAGCTCGGCGAGCTCGTAGCTGCGGCGGTCCGGCTGGATCAGGTAGCCCGAAATGGCAGTGTCGTCCACCACCCCTTCCAAACCAAGTCCGCGGTTGTCCAAGGCCTTCAAGGCGTCCTTGAACTCGTGCATGACCTTGGCCTCTTCGGGGTCCCGCAGCCACTTGGCCAGGACGGCATCGGCAGCCGCGTCCAAAGACGACAGCTCGATGTAGGCAGCCCCGTTGGACCTCACGATGGCAAGGGCATCGGCGTCGTCGCCAATCCGTCCTGGGACCAACCGCACGGCGACGGCGGCACGGCTCCCCGCACCGGCGGCGAAGAACTCTTCCAGGGCGGCGGCGTCCTCCAGGATCTTGTAGTCGGGCGCCTCGATGGTTTCGGGAGGCGCGCCGACGGTGTCATCGCCATAGAGTTCGAACAGCCGGGCGCGGAGGGTCCTGAACTCGAGGGTGTCGAAGAGTGTCTCGATTTCCTGGCGATTTGGACGCGGCTCCTCAAGTTCCGCGAGCGTGACAGGGAGCTCAAGGTCGCTTAGGAGCGTGTTGAGGCGGCGGTTGCGCTTGACGGCGTCGATGTTTTCCCGGAGGGCTCCACCGACTTTGCCGCCGATGGAATCCAGGTTCTCCAGGATCCCGTCCAGGCCGCCGTAAAGGTTGATCCACTTGGCCGCGGTCTTGGGGCCGACGCCGGGAACGCCCGCAAGGTTGTCGGCGGACTCCCCTACCAGCGCAGCGAGATCGGAGTAGCGGGACGGGGGAACGAAGTACTTTTCTTCGATGGCCGCCGCGTCCATGCGGGGAATATTGGAAACGCCCTGTTTCGGGTACAGGACGAACACGTTGTCGGTGATGAGCTGGAAAGCGTCACGGTCTCCTGAGACCAGGAGGACTTCGTAGCCTGCGGCCTCGCCCCGTGCCGCGAGTGTGGCGAGAATGTCGTCAGCCTCGTAACCGGGCATCTTGATGGTCTTGATGCCCCACGCTTCCATGACTTGATCGATGAGATCGATCTGCCCGCGGAATTCCGGCGGCGTCTCGTTGCGGCCAGCCTTGTATTCGCTGTACTCCGCCTTGCGGAACGTCGTGTCGTCCGAGACATCGAAAGCCACCGCGACGTGGGTGGGCTTCTGGTCCTTGATGAGGTTGATCAACATCGAGGTGAAGCCATGGACGGCGTTGGTGTGCTGGCCCGAGGATGTGGCGAAGTTCTCTGCCGGCAGTGCATAGAACGCCCGGAAAGCCATCGAGTGACCGTCAAGGACCAGGAGCCTCGGCTTGCCACCTGCCCTGGCGCCCGCAATGGTTGTTGAAAGCTCTGGTGCCGTTGCGGTGGCAGTTGATGGTGCCGTTCCAGTTGAAACTGGCGTTGGCGTTGACGTTGGAACTGAGTCCGGTTTGGTTGTTTCGCTCACAGGTGCCAGCCTAGTTGCCATGATGGACAATTTCACGCCGGGCCCGTTCACTGACGAACTCAATGCGGCGGGAGTTCCGCAGGAGTTGCACGGATGGCTTTCCCGCTACGGAGTGGGGTCGCTCGTGGTGAAGATGGGCATCAAGTTCCTCGAACTGGGCCCGGAACGGACTGTCGCCACCATGCCGGTGGAGGGCAATACCCAGGTTGCGGGCATCCTCCACGGCGGCGCCCATGTGGTCCTCGCCGAAACCTTGGGATCCTTCGCGGCGGCCTTGCATGCCGGAGCCGGACGCCACGTGGTGGGAATCGAGGTGGGCGCAACCCACCACCGCTCCATAGCGAGCGGCCTGGTCACGGGCACATGCACGGCCATCCACTTGGGCGGCACCCTCGCCACCCACGAAATTGTCATGACCGACGATCACGGCCGACGGCTGTCAACCGCCCGGATTACGAACATGATCCGGGAGAACAGGGCCCGCTGACCCGGCACGCGCGGGGAACCTGTAGCGCAACTCGACTGCCGCGCCGCCAAGGGTGCGGGACGAGATCAACTCGAGCGGCGCCGTCGGGCTCTCGACAGGCAGCAATCGCTTGCCGGAACCCAAGGCGACTGGGATGAGGGTGACAATCATCTCGTCCAGCAGGCCGGCCTTGGCGAACTGGGCCACGAGGTCTCCACCACCAACCAGCCAGACGTTCTTCTCGCCGGCATCGGCAACCAGGTCCGGCGCGAATTCCGCAACCTCGCCGCGCACGAACGTAACGTCCGCGCCGGGCGGCGCAGCGTATTCGCGGTGGGTGAAGATCCAGCATGGAATACCCGGATAAGGCCATTTGCCCGGCTCGTGTTCCATGAGCCAGCGATACGTCTGGCCGCCCATGGCAATGCAGCCGATGCCTGCCATGAAGTCTTCGTAGCTTTCGGTGACGCCCTCGGCCTCTTCGAACTGGAGCAGCCAGCCGAGATCGTCTTCTTTCGTGGCGATGAACCCGTCAAGCGATGACGCCACGTAGTACTGGAAATCCGCCATGGCCCCACCCTACCCATGAGGCAGCGGCGTTCACAGCTACTTCGTGAAGTACGGGACGATCAGGTAGATCCCGAAAAGCACAGCGATTCCGCAGGCCGCGAAGCACACGTAGGCGAGGGAGCGGACCATGACCGGCGACTTCTGCCGGGCGTCGCCCGCGATGGCGGTGAGACGGACACCGAGGGAATACAGCACAACGAGCAGCACGGCTGCCACAAGGGTTGCGCCGGCTACCTCCACCAGATCCAACCACTTCATGACCGGATGTCCTTGCTCGTGCTTTTGCCCGGAATCTGTTTTTTAGCTTTCTTCTTACGGAAGCGGACTGCGGTGCCTGCTTCCTCGACTTCGACGGCGTTGTGGTGGCCCACGTGCGACTTCCTCGAGTAAATGAACATAAAGACAACGACGGCGGTGCCCACAACTACAGCGATCACCACGCCGGCGGTGCCGGCGCCGATGAGGAGCGCGGTCAAGGCGCCCACGATGGCAGCCGCAGGGAGGGTGAAAAGCCAGCCGGTGGCGATGCGCCCCACGGTTCCCCAGCGCACCGTGGTGCCCTTGCGTCCGAGTCCCGAGCCAATGACCGAACCGGAGGCCACCTGGGTGGTGGACAGCGCAAAGCCAAGATGGGAGGAAGCAAGGATGGCCGAAGCGGTGCTGGCTTCCGCCGAGAAGCCCTGCGCCGGTTTGACGTCGGTCAGCCCCGAGCCCATGGTCCGGATGATGCGCCAGCCGCCGGCATAGGTGCCGATGGCGATAGCGAGGGCGCAGGCTCCGATCACCCAGAGGAGTGGTCCGCTGCCGGCCGGTTGGGTTCCGGCGGCGATCAGGACCAAGGTGATGATGCCCATCGTCTTTTGCGCGTCGTTGGTACCGTGCGCCAACGCGACAAGGCTGGAGGTGAAGATCTGGCCTGCACGGAATCCGCCGCGCTTCTGGGTCAGTTTGTCGCCGGTTTCGGGGTCATGGCGGGACGTCAGGGCGTAGGCCAGCTTGGTGCACAGATAGGCCACGGCACCGGCGAGCAGCGGCGAGAAGATGGCAGGAAGGATGACTTTCTGGAGCACGGTGTCGAAGTTGACGGCGTGGAGGCCGACGCCGACGATTGCCGCACCGATGAGGCCGCCGAAAAGCGCGTGCGAAGAACTCGACGGCAGCCCCTTGAGCCAGGTGAACATGTTCCACAGGACGGCCCCCATCAGTCCGGCGAAGATGATCTCCGGCGTGATGTGGATGCCGTCCGTGCCCTCTCGGATAAGGCCTCCGGAGATGGTCTTTGCCACTTCGGTCGAGAGAAAGGCGCCCACGAGGTTGAGCACCGCGGCCAGGGCGACAGCCGTCTTGGGCTTGATGGCACCCGTGGCGATCGGAGTCGCCATGGCGTTCGCAGTGTCGTGGAACCCGTTGGTGAAGTCAAAAAATAAGGCCAGCGCTATGACAAGCGCGACCATGAAGGTGATTCCCACCTTGTGCCCAATCTGCAGAGTCGACGATGCGCAGTTCCACTTCCCAGGGCCTGCCTAACCCAAAACAGTTCAGCAATCCTTCATCTGACTGCACTGGCGGAATTATCTATGGTGGGCGTGAAACCTTAAGAATCTTACGTGCGATCGCCGGCATGGCCAAACATCGAATCATCCAAGGAATTGCCGAACGGCCGCGATGTCGCTCCGTGACAGGCCCCTCCGCGGGTCCGGGGAGATCCAAAGCACACGGTTGCCGAGGAATTCGGCCCAGGACCGGGCAGCGGCTTCATGGTTCAGCTGATCGTCCATCCACACGATGCGTTCGGCTCCGGATTCCTGGACGTCCTTTTGCAAAACGTCCAGCTTCCACCAATCAGCGGTCTGGTCCCACATGTCGCTCGTCAGGACGGGCCAGTGCTCGCCGTGGAGGCCGATTGCCGGGCACAGGAACTCGGGAGCGAGCCGCTGCCAGCTCGTCAGCCAGACAAACCTCGCCCCGGGATGGGCGGCCAGCTCATTGAGCTCGTCAACCAGTTCGGAGGCGTAAACGACGTCCAGGATTCCGGCGTCGGCGATTTTCCATTCAGTGCCCCAATCGGTGAAGCCCATGGGCCCGAAGGGGCTCACCACGCCGTCGACGTCCAGATACAGCGACACCGTGGCCATGAAGCCCCTCCCCGACGTGCCAACAAGGCCAGCGTAAGGCAAGCGCTGCGTGTCAGTGCAGTCCGGGGGTGGCTTGCCGCGTGAGTTGGCGTGCGGGATTGCCGCCGAAGATGCTGTGGGCCGGGACGTCTTCGCCCTTCATCAGGAACGAGTCGGCTTCGAGCTGGGCACCTTCGTGCAGGGTGGTTCCGTAGTGGACGAATGCGCCCACTCCAAGGGTGCAGCCGGGACCAATATTGACGGCATCGAGTTTGAACGCGCCGTCTTCCATCGAGTGGCATTGCGCAACGGAATAGGCGTTTAGGGTGCAGTAGTCCCCGATGGTGACGAGGGTCTTTTCCGGGAGCCCGCAACCGTCGTCGAAGACCTTCTTGCCTATCCGAGCCCCCAGGATTCGCCAGATCACGGCTTTGAACGGCGTACCGTTGAACATTTGGACAATGCCTCCGGCTCCGAGCTTCCAGAAGCGCTCATGGCGCCAGAAGGGCACTTCGTAAATGGAGCAAAAGGTCGGCGAAAGTCTCCTGAATCCGAGGGATGCCCACTCGACGAGGATCATCACGGCGCCGGTGGTCGTCACCATTGTTCCGACCGCGGCCAAGGCGGCTAGCGCTCCTGCGGTGGGGAGGAAAGCTTGCGATGCCCAGGCAGCGAGGAGTATCACGTACAGCTCGGCCCAGCGGGCAAGCAGGTAGTAGATCACCGTCACGGTGTTGTGGATGTTCTTTGCCGGGATCCGGCGCGCCCGTTCCTCAGGCGTCCTGAACCGGTCAAAGGTGTTGTCACGGTCCACGGTGCGCGGTATTTCAAAGGGAGGTGAGCCCAGGAGTCCCACTCCTTCGCGGAGCGGGCCCTCCACGGGCACCATGGTCTTCGTCCCCAGCAGGCAGTTGTCCCCTAGCCTCGCTCCGGCGGGATAGGCGATGTTGTTCCCGAAGAAGCTCTTGGCCCCAATGGCGGCAGGAGAGAGGCGGAAAGCGGTGTTCGAGTAGTCGGCATGGATGATCGACAGGCCATCGGAGACCATGGTGCCGCTGCCGACTGTGGTCAGGGTGGGGCTGTCATGCTTGAGTCCGACGCCGAAATTTGATCCGGTCTGCACCAGGTCCGGCTGGTGATAGCCGAGGACGTTCAGGTAGTAGACGATCAGGGAGCTGTCTCCGGTGAGCTGGAGGAGGGCTTTGAGGTTGGTCAGGCGCTGAGCTGTCCGCAAGAGTCCGAATCGGAAGCCGTAAAGGGGGTAGTCCTTGCCAGGGGCCAGGAGCAACGCAAGCAGCCTGGGAAGCGTGGCTGCAATGGCGAAAGCGACAAGGATGCTGCCGAAAAGAAGGACCCCGGAAATGAGCAGGAGCGCTTCCCAGAAAAGCGGCCGGCCCGGGTTTGTTTCTCCAGTCGGGAGAGAGGCGAGTACCAGGTCGATGGCTCCAAGCCCGAGGGCTGACACCAAAACCACGTGGACCAGCAGGGTCCAGAAACTGAAACTGGCCCGACGGGCCGGCCCTGACGTGGCTTGTCCCGCCCTGCGGTAGCTGGCGTTGGTGGGCTCGGCGGGTGAGCCTGCCCACGCTCCCCCATCCGGAACAGCCTGGAAGCGATGCAGGCAGGAGCTGTGCCCCAGTTGGGCGTCATCGCCCATGGCTGTGTCAATGTCCAGCGTCGTCTGTTCGCCGATCAGGACATTGCGGCCCAAAGTGACGGTCCCCGTCTGGATCCGGCCGGCGTGGGCACGGTAGCAATTGAAGCTGCAATCCCTCCGGATCACCGTGCCGGCACCTACCGTCAGCAGGTCGGTGCAGGCGGGAATCCTTGAGGAGAGGATGGTTACCCGGGGGCCGATCCTGGCCCCGAGTGCGCGGAGATATAACGGAAAGACCGGCGTCCCGACGAACAAGCGGAGCGGGCTCGTGTTGACCAATGTCTTGATAAACCAGAAGCGGACGTACCGCAAGGACCAGATAGGGAACTCCTCGGCCTTCCACCGGCCGATCAGCATCCATTTGAGCACAACGGGTATGACCGCCAATGCCAGGAACGATATGGTCCCGACGACGGCGGAGCGCGCCACGACGACGCCGGGCTGCCGCGACCCGCCGATCCACTGCTCACCGGTGAAGGGGATGAGCACGACCACGTAAGCGTAGAACAGCCCGGCTAACGCCTGCAGAAGCCCGCACAGCAGGTACTGGCGAGTGCCTACACGCAGGTACGGCTCAGCCATTGCGGTTTCCCTGGCCTGTGCCGGGGACACCCCCAGCGCCTCGCCGTTCGCGGCGTCCAGGGCGGCCGCCAAGGCGGCGATGGTCGGATGTGCATAGATGTCGCGCATCGAGACTGAAGGCGGGTTGGCTTCCTTGCGGACGTTGGCGCAGAAATGAGCCAACAGCAGGGAATTTGCCCCGAGGTCGTTGAAGAAATCGGCGGTGGTGGAGACTGACGTGAGCTGGAGTGCCGCAGCGAGGGCCGGGGCCAGGATCCGTTCCGTAGGAGTTACCGGCCCGGTGTCGGCGGAATCTGTACTGACCGCGCGCGGGCCGGAGGGATCTGGAAGCCTGCCGCGGTCCACTTTCCCGCTGACCATCATCGGCATGGTCCGGAGGGGCTGGAAATAGCCCGGCACCATGTAGGCGGGGAGCCGTTCGCGCAGCCAGGCGCGGAGCTCGCCTCCTTCCACCTTGGGTGCGTTCCGGTGCAGCGTGTAGTAGGCGGCAAGTTCCGTGATTCCCGGTCCGGGCTCCCACGCCTTCACGACTGCCATCGCTATCCCGGGCATCTGCAGAAGGACGCTTTCGATTTCGCTCAGCTCAATCCGATAGCCCCGGACCTTCACCTGCGTGTCGGTGCGTCCGTGGTACTCGATTTCGTCCTGGTCGTTGAACCGGCCGAGGTCACCGGTGCGGTAGATGCGATGGGACGGGTTGTCCTCCAGGCCCAGGAAATCGGGAATGAATGCCTTTTCTGTCAGTTCGGGCCGGTTGACGTAACCCCGGGCGAGCCCGATGCCGGCCAGTCCGATTTCTCCCAGCTCGCCGCGGGGCAGTGCGCGGTCCTGGACGGGATCCAGGATGACCGCCGAATAGCCGGGCAACGGTTTGCCCAGGGTCACGGGCTTGCCGGGCTCCGCTGTGCCCCACGTGGCTGTCACGGTCGCTTCGGTAGGCCCGTAGACATTCAGGAAACGCCGGCCGGGCCGGTGCCACCGCTCCACAAGGTCTTCCGGGCAGGCTTCACCGGAGACGAGCAGGAACCGCAGCGCGGGCATGTCGTCGTCGAGCGTGGCCAGCAGGGTCGGCACGCAGCAAAGGGCGGTGATGTTCCGGGCCTCGATGAACTCGGCAAGATCCGGTCCGAGGAGGTTGTTCCCGGGCGGCCGGGGCACCAAGGTGGCCCCGACCATCCAAGGCACCCAGATCTCCTCCACGGAGAAGTCGAAAGCCGTGGTCATGCCTTGGTAGACCCGGTCGCGGGGATCGTACCCATAGGTTTCGGCGGCAATCCGCACGAAGTGGCAGATGCTGGCATGGGTGATGGCCACTCCCTTGGGCCGTCCCGTGGATCCGGAAGTGTAGATGATGTAGGCCAGCCCGTTGTCCGGGGATGCCTGCCCCGCCCAAGCCAGGCGGGAGGATTCAAACGCGGCGATGCGGTGGTCCTCCTTGTCCACGCGAACGGCCAGCTCCGCAGTCCCGGGCGGGAGGCTGTCCGCGAGGCGGGAGACAGTCAGGAGCATGGTGACGCCGGCGTCTGCGGCGATATAGGAAATTCTCCCTGGCGGGAACACCGGGTCCAGGGGCACGTAGACGGCGTGGGCCTTGAGGACCGCAAGCATGCCGACATAGGACCGTACCGGGTCATCGAACAGGAGCGCGATTCTGTCGCCGGGCCTTACCCCGCGGGCAAGGAGGTAGCGGGCGAGCCTGTTGGCCCGGGCGTCCAGTTCTTCGTAGCTGAGCGAGCCATCCGCCGTTTCCACGGCAGGATGACGGCTGCGGCCTTCGGCCCGTAGCCGGTCGCACCGGTTCTCGAAGAGCTCCTCAAGCCGCTCGCCGGGGCTCCACCGGATTGTGTTGCCCAGTCCTGAGTTGCCCGGTCCTGTGTTGCCCAGTCCTGAGTTGCCCGGCGCGGCGCCGACCAGGACCGGGGCGCCGTCCCTGAGCTGGACCAGGGAGCGGGGGCGTGTGGCCGCTCCGCCGGAGGTCCGGCCCGGATCCACGTGCCTTCCCATGTTCGCCTCCTTGTCCTGGCCTTGTGTCCGGCCTTACCGGGCCGCGCCTGTCGTGGTCCTGTGTTCTGCCATGGCACTTTGTTCGGCAATGGCAGACAGAAGGAGCCGGCAGGCGGCGTCGACGAGTTCTTCGGTGATGTTCAGTGGAGGCAGGAGCCTGACCACGCAGTCGTCCCGGCCGCCGCATTCGAGTATCAGGCCCCGCTCCAGGGCATTTCGCTGCACTGCCCGGGCCAGGTCTCCGGCAGGCCGGCCGGTATCCGGATCGGCGAACTCGATCCCCCACATCAGGCCGCGGCCGCGCACCTCGCGCACCCAGGGGTTGCCGGCCACGGGGGCGAGAAGCCGGGCAATCTGCGTGCCGCGCCTGCGGACGTTGCCGAGAACGTCGTCGCGCCGGATGATCTCGGCTGCTGCGGCCCCCGCGGCGAATGCCAGCTGGTTTCCGCGGAATGTTCCGGTGTGGGCGCCGGGGAGCCAGCGGTCGAGGTCCTTGTTGTAGATGATCAGGGCAACCGGGAGTCCGATTCCGCTGAGGGCCTTGGATGCGACGATGACATCCGGCTCGATCCCGTATTGCTCGAACGCGAACCAGGTTCCGGTGCGCCCGCCCCCGGTCTGGATCTCATCGATAATCATCGGGATGCCCAGCTCGCGGGTTACCCTGCGCACGGTTCGGGCGAATTCGGCGGTGGCCGGTACCACTCCTCCCTCGCCTTGGACCATTTCCATGATGACGGCCGCGGGAAGCGGAATGCCCCCGAGCGGGTCTTTGAGGGAATGTTCCAGGAATTGGACGCAGTTTGTCGAACAAGTCTCCGGGTGCAGGCCCAAGGGACACTGTGCGCAGTAAGAATAAGGGAAGAAGTGCACTCCGGGCACCCCGTTGGCCACCGCTTGCTTCTGTTCAACCAGTCCGGTCAACGCCATCCCCACTGCGCTGCTACCGTGGAAAGCCCCCTGGAAACACACGATGTCCCCGCGCCCGGTGGCCGTCTTGCACAGTTTGACGGCAGCATCCACGGCGTTCGCACCGGTCGGTCCGCAGAAGTGGATCTTCATCCGATCGGCAAGCCCCCAGGGAAGCATGGACAGCTGCGCCGTCGTGAAGGCATCCTTCGCCGGCGTCGGGAAATCAAGTCCATGGCTCAATCTCCGCAGTTGTCCGGCCACGACCTCAACCAGTTCCGGATGGCTGTGCCCGAGGGACAAAACCCCGGCACCGGCGAGGAAATCAATGAAGACATTGTCATCGACGTCCCGCACGAAGGCCCCGGAGCCCTCGGCAATCGCGATGGGAAGGTGCCGCGGATAGGTGCGGGCATTGGATTCGTTGCGTTCCTGATGCGCCAGCAACTCGGCAGACCTGGGTCCCGGGAGGGGCCCGGTTACATGTGCCGAGGTCAAGGTAGCCTGCTGCGGGAGAGTGTTCATGGCGATCGTGTCCTTATCCCGGGGATCCGCGGAGGCGGATCAATGATCGAGCCCTTCCCGCGGCCCTGCCTGGGTGACGCGGGGAGGATGGGTGCAGGTGCTGCGGCCCCGCTACGGCGCTTTCGTGGCCTCCTCTCCTGCATGATCCGGCCCTGCAGAGTCCGGCCCTGCAGAGTCCGGTCCTGCAGAGTCCGGTCCTGCATGGTCCAGTCCGAAGGCCGAACGCACAGCCCGCTGCGCGTCTTCAAGCACGGCCGCGCGGACAGCAACGTCGATGCGCGTATCCGACGCCGAGATCAACTCGGTCCCGGCTCCTGCGTCCGAAAGGGCCGTGAAGAGCCGGGAAACGACCTGCGCGTCAGTACGCATGCCCAGCCCGATCAGTGACAGCCTGCCGATCTGGCCGTCGTACTGGAGGTCCACGAAGCCAATGGCCCTCCGGGCAGCGGACAGGGCGGCACGGACACGGAATCCGTCCGGGCCGGAAACCGCCAGCGAAATGTCGCTCCCGCCGGCGCGCGCGGACGAGGCGCATTGAACGGCCATCTCCACCCGGGCGCGCACATCGGCAAGAAGCCCGAAGATTTCTGCGGACTTTCCGACGCCGTCCGCGACGCCCATCAGCGTCAGCTTCGCCACGGACTTGTCGCAGAGAACCGCAGAGACCACTGGCTGCTCAACGGCCGGAGCCCTGTCCCACACCGGCTTGTGGTCCCATTCCGCCTCCTGGTCCCGGCCTGGCAGGATCAAGGTTCCTATACGCCGGTTGAAAGAGGAGCGCACATGGATAGGGACGCCAAAACGGCCCGCATATTCAAGACATCTGGCATGCACGACTTTGGAACCGGACGCAGCCAGCTCCAGCATTTCCGCGGTTGAAATGACGTCGATTTTCCGCGCGCGGGGAACGACCCGCGGGTCAGCGGTGTACACGCCATCGACGTCGGTGTAAATCTCGCACATTCCGGCGCCCAACGCCGCGGCCAAAGCGACGGCCGTGATGTCCGAACCGCCCCGGCCGAGGGTGGTGACCTCTTTCTTCTTGAGGCCCTTGCCCTGGAACCCGGCGACAATGGCAACTTCTTCGCGCGCCAAGCATGCACGGATACGGTGCGGGTCAACGTTGACAATGTGCGCCTTGCCGTGGATGCCATCGGTTATCAGTCCGGCCTTTTTTCCGCTGAAGGTCCGTGAAGGAACACCCAGGTCGGACAAGGCAATCGCCAGCAGCGTCACGGAGATCCGTTCGCCCGTGGTCAGCAACGTGTCGAGTTCGCCGGCGGGAGGACTCGGGCTGAGGGAGACGGCCAGGTCAAGCAGTTCGTCTGTGGTGTCGCCCATGGCCGAAACCACGACCACCAGCGGATGTCCGGCCTGCCGGGTCTCAGCGATCCGCCGGGCCACTCGCTTGATGGCTGCCGCATCGGCTACGGAGGAGCCCCCGTATTTCTGCACTATGAGATCCCGGGCCCGAAGCTCGGTACGCGCACGTAGCGCCGCCTGTTCGAGACCGGGGAAGCGTTTTGGTCCGTCCGCCTCCGGATGCCGACCGTCTGCTCGTATATCCCGGATGCTGACTGTCTGCTGGTACATGGAGCCTCCTGGCGCCCACACCCCCCTTGCCGATTTTACAACGTACAAACCTCGGGAGCGGTTCACTTGGGCAACAAAAAGTAGCCTTAGTAACGACGTCAAGGGCACCAAAAAATTCACTATCTTGACGTTCGTCACGCGAGTGATACGCTCAATACATGGAAAACCGCGCCGGCAACTCCCAAGAGGGCATCAGTGCCCAGAGCATCAGACCCATCGAGGATTCGGTCCGCACCGACTTCAGCCAGGCCATGTCCTACGGCGGGTACCTGGACCTTGACCGCCTCCTCACCGCCCAGCACCCGTTGAGCACCCCGGAACACCATGACGAATTGCTGTTCATCATCCAGCACCAGACCAGCGAACTGTGGCTCAAGCTCGTCCTGCATGAACTCCTTGAAGCCCGCCGCCTCCTTGATGCGGACAACCTTGCCAAGGCCCTCAAATGCATCGCACGCGTCAAGGCGATCCAGCGGACCATGACCGAGCAGTGGTCTGTCCTGGGCACCCTCACTCCTCGCGAGTACTCCGAATTCCGGCGCTTCCTGGGCAGCTCGTCGGGCTTCCAGTCCCACCAGTACCGCGCCGTCGAGTTCCTGCTGGGCAACAAGAACCGCGGCATGCTCCGGGTTTTCGAGAGCGATCCGGCGGCGCATAGCCAGCTCAGCACCCTCCTGGCGGAGCCGACCCTCTACGACGCCTTCCTCGCGGTGCTGGCGCGGGCCGGTTATGCCGTTCCCGCCGAAATCCTCGAACGCGATACCAGCGAACCGTGGACGTTCCGGAAGGACCTGGTCCCGGTCTTCCAGGAGATCTACGAATCCGAAGCCACGCCATGGGGTTTCTACGAGGCCTGCGAAGACCTCGTGGACATCGAGGACAACTTCCACGCCTGGCGCTTCCGGCACTTGCGTACGGTGCAACGGACCATCGGATTCAAGGTGGGTACGGGCGGCTCCTCGGGCGTCGACTTCCTCAAGCGGGCCCTTGACCTGACCTTCTTCCCCGAGCTTTACGCCGTCCGCACCGAGATCGGCAACTGAACAGCAATCCAGGCAAACAGACAACCCATCAGCTTCCTTCAGGAGAGACATGAACAGCGCTCAGCAAACGCAATGGCCGACGTCGGCAGAACTCGACGCCGTGGATCCCCTCGCCCCGCAGCGTGAGGCCTTTTACTCCCCTGGAGGCGGCCAACTCATGGCTTACCTCGACGGAAACTCCCTCGGCCGTCCGCTCAAGGCGACATCGGCGAAGCTCGCGTCATTCGTCGAGGACGCCTGGGGCAGCCGCCTCATCCGTGGCTGGGACGAACAGTGGATGGACGAGCCCACCACGGTAGGCGACCGGATCGGCGTCGTCACCCTGGGCGCCGCGGCCGGCCAGGTCACCGTGGGAGACTCCACTTCAGTGATGCTCTACAAACTCATCCGGGCCGCCGTCGACGCCCAGCCGGGCCGCGATGAGATTGTCGTGGACCGGGACAACTTCCCCACGGACCGTTTCATCATCGAGGGCATAGCCGCGGAAAAGGGCGCCACCATCAAATGGGTCGCCTCCAACCCGGCCAGCGGCGTCCGGACCGCGGACCTCGAGGGACTGCTCAGCGAGCGGACCGCCGTCGTCGTGCTCAGCCACGTGGCTTACCGTTCCGGTTTCCTGGCGGACGCCGCGGGGATCACCGCCATGGTCAAGCACGCCGGAGCGCTCATGCTCTGGGATCTGTGCCACTCGGTAGGCTCGGTACCCCTCGAACTGGACGCGTGGGGTGTGGACCTTGCCGTGGGTTGCACGTACAAATACCTCAACGGCGGCCCGGGCTCGCCCGCGTTCGCTTACGTCAACGCTTCGCAGCAGGACCGGCTGCAACAGCCCATTTGGGGCTGGATGGGCGCCGACGACCCCTTCGGGATGACGGAAAGCTACAAGCCGGCGAAGGGGATCCGAAGCTTCATCACGGGCACTCCCCCGGTGCTGGCCATGCAGCCGCTCAAGGACATGGTGGAGTTGATCGCATCAGTGGGAATGGACGCCGTGCGGGAGAAGTCCATCAAACTCACGGAGTACGCGGTCGCCTTGGCCGAGGACATGCTGGTCCCCCTCGGCGCCGAGATTGTCAGCCCGCGCAACACCGCAGAGCGTGGGTCACACATCACAGTGGACCATCCCCTCTTCGGCGAGGTGACCCAGACGCTGTGGGAACGCGGTGTCATTCCGGATTTCCGTCCGCCGCATGGACTGCGGATCGGTCTCTCGCCGCTCAGCACCAGCTACGCGGAGGTTGAGCTGGGCGTGACCGCCATCCGGGACGCCCTCAGCGAACTCCTGTGAGCGCCGTCCTCGACGACATGGACTCCCGGCCCGGGAGTACCACGTCGTTGCTTCGCACGGTCATCGGCCTCTACCTGCGCGAGGCCGGCGGATGGATGTCCACGAGGCACATCATCGCCCTCATGGAGGCCCTGGGGGTGGCTGCGCCTGTCTCCCGGACGGCCTTGTCACGGTTGAAGAAGAAGGAAATCGTCCTTCCGCAAATGCGTCACGGTGTTGCCGGCTTCGCCGTCACCGAGGGCGCCGCAGCGATGCTTGCCCGCGGCGACCGGCGGATCTTCAACCCCCGCCTTATGTCGCCCGCGGACCGCTGGTGCCTGGTGTCCTTTTCCATTCCGGAATCGGAGCGGGAAAAGCGGCACCAGTTGAGGCGCAGATTGCACTGGATCGGCTGCGGCACGGTGGCCGCAGGGCTGTGGATCTGCCCGGATTCGCTGCGGGAGGAGGTGGAGGAGATCCTGGCGGACCTGGAGCTGCGCGGCATGGCCACGGTGTTCGTCACGGACACTCCCTTGGTCGGCGGCAGCCTCCGGGATGCCGCATCAGCATGGTGGGATCTGGAGGCCGTGGCAGAACTGCATCGGGACTTCATCCGGCATCATCGTGCCGAGGACGACGGCGGCGGCCCGGGCAACGGTTCCGGCGGCGGCCCGGCCTCCGCCGAAACCTTCGCCCGCTATGTCCGATGCATCGACCGCTGGCGGATCATTCCGTACCTGGATCCAGGACTGCCGGCCGAGTTCCTTCCCGAGGATTGGCCCGGCACGGCGGGAATCGCCCTATTCGAGCGTCTCGGAGCCGTTTATTCACGGGCGAGCGCGGACTTCGTGCGGAGGACGCTGGAAGGCTAGCAGGAGTACTCTGGAAGCATGAACTTCCCCGATGGTGGATGGTTCGCGAGGTTGCCATGACTCGCCCCTGGTTGCGTTGGTTGCCGGCCGCTCTTGTCCCGGTAGCGCTTGCTGCGGCAGCCCTGGCTGGTTCCTACCAGGCGGGAGCAGCGACGAGCCTGCCGCACAAAACGGCAGAAGAAGTCATCGCGATGATCGCCCGCGCCAACGTCCACTCCTTGTCCGGAACCCTTCAACAAAGTTCCGAACTGGGACTCCCCCAGCTGCCCTCCGCCGGGCCAACCGCAACACAGGGTCCGGCTTCGGTCATCGAACTTCTGAGCGGTTCACACACGGCCCGGGTCTACCTGGATGGTCCCGCCAAGGCCAGGTTCCAGGTGATGGACATGCTCGCCGAGCGCGACCTCGTCCGCAACGGCAACGATGTCTGGCTCTACAACTCGGCCGACAACAGCGCCGCGCACATGACGATGCCCGCTGAACCCGCGCGCACAGCGGCCCCGCACGCGACACCGGCCCCGGGGGTCACCACCCCTGACGTTCTCGCGCAGCACTTCCTCGCCGCCGTCGGGCCCACCACGGACGTGACAGTGGGCGACGGAACCACCGTGGCCGGCCACACGGCCTACCCATTGGTGATCAAGCCGCGCAGTGCCGGCACGCTCGTCGATTCCGTGACGATCGCCGTGGACTCCGCCTCGGGCCTGCCGCTCGGCGTCGATGTGCGGGCACGCGGCCAGGCCGCAGCGGCCTTTTCGCTCTCGTTCACTGAACTGAGCTTGTCAACGCCCGACGCCGCCCTGTTCAGTTTCACGCCGCCCCGCGGTGCCGCCGTGGAGGAGAAGGCAACCCCGCAGCTGCGTGCGCTCCCCGGCAAGCCCGGGCAGGCACCGCAGGCAAAGGGGGCAACGGGCCGGCCCACCATCACAGGGACCGGCTGGGACGCAGTGATGGCCCTGCCCGCGGGCACGGCGCCAACTGATGTCCGCTCGGCTCCGTTGTTTGCCCAGCTCACCCAGCCGGTCGCGGGCGGCCGCGCGCTGACCACCAGCCTGGTTACTGTCTTGATGCTCGACGACGGCCGCGTCTTCGCGGGAATGGTGCCACTTGAGCGGTTGCAGTCCGCAGCCGCCACGAAATGACGGAGGCATCCGCGCCGGCTGAACTGGCGATCCAGACCCAAGGCCTCAGCAAGCGGTTCGGGCACCGGGCCGCCGTCGACGGCGTCGACCTGGCAGTTCCCCGCGGTTCAGTCTTTGGCTTCCTCGGTCCCAATGGCTCCGGCAAGACCACGACCATCCGGTTACTGCTTGGCTTGGCGGCCGCCACGGACGGCCGCATCCGGGTCCTTGGCGGCGAAATGCCGCGCCAACTGGCAACAGTCCTGCCCAATGTTGGCTCGCTCGTGGAAGGCCCGGCGTTCTACCCTTTCCTGTCCGGGGCAGCGAACCTCCGGCGATTGGACAGCGCCGATCTCCATGCTTCCCCGCGGACCCGGGCCGCACGGGTGGATGAAGCGCTCGAGAGGGTCGGGTTGTCCCACGCCGCAGGCAAGAAGGTCCGCGCCTATTCCCTCGGGATGAAGCAGCGGCTCGGAATTGCCGATGCCCTGCTGCGTCCGAGGGACCTGCTTGTCCTGGACGAACCCACCAACGGCCTGGATCCGCAAGGGACCCGGGAGGTCCGCAGCCTGGTCCGCTCCCTGGCGGCTGGAGGCACCACGGTGTTCGTTTCCAGTCATCTCCTCGCGGAAGTGGAGCAGATGTGCACCCATGTGGGAGTCATGAGCGTGGGCAAGCTCGTGGCGCAGGGAACCCTGCACGAGCTGCGCGCCGCGGGAAGAGCCACGATCCGTCTCCACACGCCCGATATTGAGGCCGCCGTCCGGGTGCTCTCGAGGCTGGGCCTGCAATCGGAACTGTCTGCTCCGCCGCCCGGCTCGTACGGCCCCGATGGCCGTAGCCTCGTCAGCACCGGTCCACCGGGGCACGAGGTGGCTCCCGAGGCGATCGTGGCTGCCCTCGTGTCGGACGGCGTACGGGTGCGGGGCTTCGGGGTGGAGAATGCCAGCCTGGAGGAGCGTTTCGTCTCCCTTACCGGAGAGGGCTTCGACATTGCCGGCTGAACACGAAACTGCAGTCATGGATGCCGCGCCGAAGGCCCGGCCATCAAGCTCGTGGTCGCTCATGGCCTCGGAGCTCTCGGTGCTGTTCAGGCGGCTGCGGACATGGGCCATGCTCCTGGCACTCGCCGCGATTCCCATCCTTATCGCCGCGGCGGTCAAGCTGAGCTCGCATCCCGTGGCGCCGGGGCGGGGTCCGCCCTTCCTGGACCGGATCACCCAGAACGGGCTTTTCGTCGGCGTGACGGCGATGATCGTTTCCGTGCCCTTGTTCCTGCCGCTCACGATCGGAGTGGTGGCCGGCGACACGATTGCCGGAGAAGCAAACCTTGGCACGCTCAGGTACTTGCTCGTCGCCCCGGCGGGACGCGTCCGCCTCTTGTTGATCAAATACGCGGCCGCCGCGGCCTTCTGCCTGGCCGCGACCCTGACGGTGGCCGCCGCCGGTGCGCTGGCCGGAGTCGCGCTCTTCCCGGTCGGCCCCGTCACGCTGCTCTCCGGCGACACGATCGGCGTCGGCGAATCCGTGGTGCGTTCCTTGCTGATTGCCGCGTATATCGCGGTGTCACTGTTGGGGCTGTCCGCCATCGGGCTGGCAATTTCCACCTTTACGGACGTGCCGGTCGGGGCCATGGCTGCGACCATCGTGTTGTCCGTGGTGTCGCAAGTGGCGGACAACCTGCCGCAATTGGAGTGGCTGCACCCGTGGCTGTTCAGCCATTACTGGTTGGGTTTCGCCGATCTTTTGCGCCAACCCATCTCATGGACGAGCTTCGGCGACAATGCCCTGCTGCAGGCGGGCTACATCGTGGCGGCCGGGGCACTGGCTTATGGCAAGTTCACGAGCAAGGACGTCCTGTCCTGAAGTAGGGCCTGCCCGTAAGCTCGTGGCATGGCAAGATTCTTCGATGTCCACCCGCAGGACCCCCAACCACGCGCCATTGCCCAGGTGGTGAATATCCTCCAGTCGGGCGGGCTGATCGCGTACCCCACCGATTCCTGCTACGCGCTCGGCGCGCAAATCGGCAACAGGGAAGCCCTCGACCGGATCCGTTCGATCCGGCAGCTCGACAGCAAGCACCATTTCACCTTGGTCTGCAAAGACTTCGCGCAGCTCGGGCAATTCGTCATGATCGACAACGATGTGTTCCGAAGCATCAAGGCCGTCACGCCGGGAAGCTACACCTTCATCCTGCCGGCCACGAAGGAAGTGCCGCGCCGTCTCCTGCACCCCAAAAAGAAGACAGTAGGCGTGCGGATTCCGGACCATAATTTTGTCCAGGCCTTGCTGGGCGAACTGGGCGAGCCTCTCCTTTCCAGCACCTTGCTGCTTCCCGACGAGGAGGAGCCCTTGACCCAGGGCTGGGAAATCAAGGAACGCCTGGACAACCTCGTGGAAGCGGTGATCGATTCCGGAGACACCGGCGCAGAGCCCACGACCGTGGTGGACTTCTCCAGCGGCACAGCGGAAGTGGTCAGGCGCGGCAACGGCGACCCCTCCCGGTTCGAGTGACCATGCGCAGCGACGAATCCCGTGTCACGGTCGACGCCGACGGTACAGCGATCTCCGGTATCTACGCCCGGCCCGACAAACCGGTTGCGACCCTCGTGCTCGCCCACGGCGCCGGGGCGGGCATGGAGCATCCGTTCCTGGGCGGCCTCGCGCACGCGTTGAATGACGACGGCGTCGCGACCCTGCGCTTCAACTTCCCCTACCGGGAAGCCGGCAAGAGGTTCCCCGACCGGCCGCCTGCCGCGGTCGCGGCGTGGCGGGCCGTCATGGAGGCGGCGGCGTCGCGTTCAGAGGGTGAACCGCTGTGGGCGGCCGGCAAGTCCTTCGGCGGTCGCATGGCATCGATGGCGGTCGCCGAAGGCATGCGCGCGGCCGGACTCGTCTACCTCGGCTACCCGCTCCACCCGCCCGGAAAACCGGAGAAGCTCCGCGACGAGCACCTCTACGGGCTCACGCTGCCCATGCTCTTCCTGCAGGGCACCCGGGATACTTTCGCGACGCCCGAGCTGCTCGAAAACGTGGTGGCCCGGATTGGACCCACCGCCACCATCGAGTGGTGGGACGGCGGCGACCATTCCTTCAACCGCGTGGGAATCAAAACGGGCGCGGCGGACGTCGGAGCGTCGCTGGCGGCCCCGGTGTCAGCATTCCTTCGCAAGAACAGCTGAGCCTCAGGCTTTCGCCGCGGCAACGGCTATGCCGGGAGGCAGCGGCTCATGCCGCAGATACTCGCGGCGGAATCGACCGCTTCCCGCAGTCAGTCCCCGCAGCACGATCGCGTACCGCACCAATTCCTGTTCTGGAACTTCGGCACTGATCTCAGTTCTTTCTCCGCCAACGGAGGTCGTCCCGGTGACGCGTCCGCGCCGCGAGGACAGATCGCTCATGACCGCGCCCACATGCTCGTCGGCCACGAGGACCGTGACGGCCGAAATCGGTTCAAGGAGTTGGATGGTGCCCGCCGCGGCGGCCTCCCGCAAGGCCAACGCGCCGGCCGCCTGGAAAGCTGCGTCCGATGAATCGACGCTGTGCGTCTTGCCACCTACCAGGGTCACCCTGATATCGACCACCGGGAACCCCGCCCGCACGCCCTTGCTCATCTGGGCACGGACGCCTTTCTCGACCGACACGACATACGTGCCGGGGATGACCCCACCCACGATCCGGTCGACGAATTCGAAGCCTCCCCCGCGATCGAGGGGTTCCACTTCGATGTCGCAAATCGCGTACTGTCCGTGGCCACCGGATTGCTTGACATAGCGCCCGTGGCCGGCGGCCTGTGTGGCGAAGGTCTCCCGGAGCGGCGTGATGACGTCGACGGTCTGAAGCTTCACTCCCTGCTCGCGCAAACGGTCCAGGACTGCCTCAGAGTGGGCCTCGCCCATGCACCACAAGACCAGCTGGTGCGTCTCGGAGTTGCGCTCCACCCTCAGGGTCGGATCTCCGGCCGCGACCTTGGCCAGGCTCTTGGAGAGCGCGTCCTCATCGCCGTGCGAGGCCGCTTCGATCGCCACAGGCATCAGCGGCTCGGGCATGTCCCAGGTTTCCACGAGCAATGGAGCCTCGCGGGCGGACACCGTGTCTCCCGTCTCGGCGCTCGCCACCTTCGCCAGCGCGCAAATGTCCCCGGCCACGGCGAACTGTACCGGCCGGAGACTGGATCCCAACGGCGAGTAAAGGTGCGTGATCCGCTCGTCGCTGTCGTGGTCGGGGTGGCCCCGCTCGGCCAGGCCGTGCCCTCCCACGTGCACGGCAGAGTCCTCGCGAAGCGTTCCTGAGAAGAGCCGCACAAGGCACACCCGTCCAAGGAACGGGTCAACGGTAGTGCGTACCACTTCGCCAAGGAGCGGTCCATCCGGATCGCATGCCAGGGGCGCGACCGGTTTCCCGCCCAGGTCGGTTACGGCCGGGAGGGTTCGCTCGATCGGAGACGGAAACGCCCGGGTCAGCAATTCCAGCAGTTCGGCGGTGCCGACTCCTGTCACGGAGGAACTTGCCAGCACCGGAAAGAACGTCCCTCGGACGATCGCGGTCTCCAAATCCTCCACGAGGGTATCGATGGGTACCTCCTCTCCGCCGAGGTACCGGTCCATCAAGGTCTCATCCTCGCTCTCGGAAATGATGCCCTCGATGAGTTCCCCGCGGACACCCTCCGCGCCGGCCAGTTCCGCCGCAGTCGCGGGACGGACCACGGGTCGTGGCTCCCCGGACGTGTACTCCGACACCGAGCCCGAAAGCAGCCCGAGCACGCCCGAGACAGCGTCACCGTTGCGGACCGGCAGGTGAAGGGGCAGGACGGAATCGCCGAAGGCAGCCCTGCATTCGGCCAGGACGGCATCGTAGTTCGCCCGCGGATGGTCAAGCCGGCTGATCACCACTGCCCGCGGCATGCCGACGCGCTCGCATTCACCCCACAGGGCGGTGGTCCCGGCGTCGACCCCGTCAACGGCCGACACCACGAACAGCGCCGCATCCGCAGCACGCAGCCCGGCCCGCAGCTCTCCCATGAAATCGGCGTACCCCGGGGTGTCCAGAAGGTTCACTTTGACGTCGTCGAATACCAGGGGCGCCGCGGATAGTCCGATGGATCGCTGCTGGTGGATGGCCGTCGCTTCCGAGTCACTCACCGTGGTGCCATCCACGATCGAACCCATCCGGGATACGACCCCGGCAGCGTAGAGCAGTGATTCGAGCAGCATCGTCTTTCCCGCGCCCGAACGGCCGATCAGGACGACGTTGCGGATGTTTTCGGGCCGATCGGCGGGCGCCGAAGAAGGGTCCGCGCGTCGAAGATCGGGGTTGGTCCGGTTCGATCCCTTCGTCGCGCTGCCTGGGCCTTTCACCGACATGAGCACCTCCTGGAGTAGAAGCCGAATCCCCCGCGTCCTTTGCTAACCGATTCCACACCCTGGACCGGCGCACGGCAAGAGCAATCGATCCAGTCGGTGCCGAAACCGGAGGCTCAGGTGAGCAAGCCCCACACCACTCGAACGGAGATGGCCGCGCTTGCTGCAATGACAACAGCGAAAGCGACCAGCCACATCAACGACGGCACCCCGGTGGAACGGGCCAGGATGTAGGCATCCGACGACGCGAGCCGGTCCCGGCGGCGGGTGTGCACCGAAGCCACCTTGAACCAGTCCCGCACCGCCCCCACCTCGAGGGCTATGCCAAGTCCCAGCACCACATTGCTGACCGTCAAGGCCGTGCCGAACATGACAAGAAGCTGGGCAATCGCCGCGCTCAGGAGCGCCACGAGGATTCCGGTGAAGTTCCGCAGGAAGATCAGTGCGAGCAGCAACACCAGCGCGCCGATGGACATGGCCGCCCCCGACCGCCCCGCCGACACCGACCAGATGAGCGCCGCACCTACCACCGCGGGACTCGGATATCCCCAGAAACCGGACCAGGCTGCGCCGAACGTGCCGCGCCCGCTGCTCAGGAGCTGCCCGGAGTGGTCCAGTCCGATCCGGAGCCCGTGGACAATCCGGCCCGTCATGAGAGCGGCGAAGGCGTGGCCCAGTTCATGCACGAAGGTCACATAGAGGCCGAACCAACGCCATGTGGCCCGCGGGATACTCAGCACGACGGCCGCAGCCAGGATGCCCAACACCACCGGAGTCGCCAGGTTCGGAACCTCCGCCGTCGTGAATCCCCGCAGCACGGCCTGCCACCAGTCGTTGGCCAGGTCAGCGGGACGCAATTCCATGTTCATCACCGTGGCATCCTAAAGAAGAAGCCTGTGAATGCCTGCCAGACGGCTGCCACCACCACGCCCGGAGTCACATCTTCCGCTTGGTCCTGGCCGTGGCGGGCGCTGTCCACGGATCTTCGGGCCAGGGATGCTTCGGATAGCGGCCGCGCATTTCGGCACGGACCTGGGCATAGGGACCGGACCAAAAGGAAGACAGGTCATCCGTCACAGCCAGGGGTCGCCTGGCCGGAGAAAGAAGGTGGAACAGCACCGGCACCCGTCCGCCTACCAAACGGGGCGTCTCAGCCCAGCCGAAGCACTCCTGCAACTTCACGGCCACCACCGGCCGCCCGCCGTCGTCCGCTGCGTCCGGGTAGTCGATCCGCACCCGCGAGCCGCTCGGCACCTCAAGCCATTCCGGCGCCAGCTCACCGAGACGGGCGGCCTCCGGCCACGGCAAGAGCCGCCGCAACGGCTCGGCCAGGTCGATCCCGCTCGTAGCAGCGCCTCCGGCGAGCGCTTCGAGCTCCGGCGCGAGCCACTTCTCCAGCCGGGCCAGCAACGCCGGCCCGGAGACGTCCGGCCATGGCTCGCCCAGTTCCCTGTGCAGCAAAGCCAGCCGTCGACGCAACGCATCGGCGGCCGGTGACCATCCAATGGTCCCCAGTCCCTCCTTCGCCAGCGCGCGGGCTACGGCGACGCGCCCGTCGTCGATGGAAGGGCGCACGGGGGTCGACGAAAGCAGGATCGCTCCCAGTCGCCGTACCTGCCGGGCGGTGACGCGGCCCTGCTTGAATTCGGCTTCCACCATGTCGCTCAGGAGGTGGTTGGCGGCAGCTTCCGCCGCATCCGCTGCCAAGGGCGCGGCGGAACGGATGACGGCGCCGGTCCCTGCCGCATCCCGGCCCTCCGCGCGGGACACTTCGGCCACGGCAAGCCATTCGTGGCCGGCGAGTGGACTGCCCGCCGGCAGCCCCGCCCGTGTCCCGGACGTCAGCAAGTAGCGTTCAGGGCCGGTGCCTGGAACCCGGCGCGCCACGCGGTCCGGGAACGCGAGCGCGACGACGAACCCCACGGACTCGGCGGCGCTCGCCGGGGAAGGCCGGCTTGGCCGTGCGGTCGGGGAAGGCCCGACGGCGGATCGCTCCTGGCGTGCGATCGCCTCCATGCGGCGGACATCCTCGGCCCAACGCCGGGCTGCTGGGTCTTTGCCTGTCCTGAGTGTGGCCAGGAGGCGCGTCAGGTCAGCTCCGGGGGCCCGTTGATCCCCGCCCACGAGGGCGACCGCCTCGGCAGCAGCGCGGTGCCCGACTGTGGCGGCACCATCCAGCAGTGCGCGGGCCAGCCGTGGATCGGCGGGGATCCTGGCCAGGGTCTTTCCCACGTCGGTGGCCAGTCCGTCCGGGTCGATCGCACCAAGTTCCCGCAGCACTTCAATTGCGTCATCCATCGCGCCTTGCGGCGGGGCGTCCGGAAGTGCCAGGCCCCGGCCGCCGGGCGATCCCCAACAGGCCAGGACGAGCGCGGCGCCCGTCAGGTCCGCGGCCGCAATTTCCGGGGTGGGGTGCGCCGGTGCGGCACCATACGTTTTTTGCTCGTAGCAGCGGACCACACGCCCGGGCCCTTGGCGTGCCGCGCGTCCGGCGCGTTGTTCGGCGGACGCACGGGAGCACGAGACCGTGACCAGGCCGGACATGCCGCGGTTGGCGTCACGCCGTAGTTCACGGGACAGCCCCGAGTCGATGACGAGCCGGACTCCCGGAACTGTCAGGGAGGATTCGGCCAGGGCGGTCGAGACGATGATCCGGGGAGGTCCGCCGGGCTCACGGCCGGAAACCGCCCGGTCTTGTTCCGCCGGACTTGCCTGGCCGTGAAGCTCCAATACCTCCGTGTCCGGTGCCCTCACAGCCAGGCGGGCGCGCAGCCGGGAAGCGACGGAGGAGACCTCCCAAGCACCCGGGACGAAGACCAGGGCGTCGATGTCGGGATCGGCTGCGAGCGTGTCCGTGTACGACGCCGCCGCCGTGTCCGCCACATGGTCCAGGAAGGTGCGGGTCACGCCGCGTCCGTCCAGCCGCGGACCTGCCGCGGGCGCCCAGTCCACCTTCAGGGGATGCAGCGCGGACGGACAGTCGACGACGGGTGCCGGCCCGCCGCCGTCGTCCTTTCCGTCCGTGCCTTGTCCGACGCCGGCACCTCCCATCAGCGCGGCGAACCGCGGGGCGTCCAGCGTCGCAGACATCGCGACGAGGGTGAGGTCCTCCCGCAGCTCACGGACCTCGATGAGCATTCCGAGCAACATGTCCGTCTCCAGGCCGCGTTCGTGAACCTCGTCCAGGATCACGGCGCTGGCGGCCTCAAGCCCAGGGTCCGCGAGCAGCCGGCGCAGGAGGATTCCCGGAGTGACGAACTCGATGATGGTCCCCGGACCCGTCTGGCTTTCTCCGCGGACCGTGTACCCGACGCGATCGCCGAGCCGGCTTCCGTCGAGGGCGGCGAGGCGCCGAGCGGCTGAGCGTGCTGCGACCCGCCGTGGTTGGGTCACGATCACCCGCGGGCGCTCTTTCCCTGTGACGGCGCCGGCCGCGGTGTCGGCGAGCGCGATGTTGGCCAGCAGGGGCGGCACGAGTGTCGTCTTGCCGGTGCCCGGGGGCGCCTGCACGACGGCGGTTCCTGCCGTTCCGCCGGCAGCGAGGACTTTGGCGAGTTCCCCCAGCGATTCTCCGAAGACCAGTCCCGCGCCGATCGTGTCCAGGTCGAAAGGGCGGTATGCGAGCGCGGCGTTCCGGGCCACAAGTGGGGATTTCACTCCTCCATTGTGCCTATTTGCGGAGTGCCTATGTGCGGATCCGCACCTGAAAGGTGGACTGCGTGCCGGATCGGGAGGACGATTAAAGGGCAGTTGCTAGAAGGAGGTCTGTGATGTGCTACGGCTACTACAAGGATTTCGGGCGGGACACCAGGAAAGATGCCTCACAGGAACCCGAGGAACGCCCTGAACCCAAGGTGGACGCAAAGGACTTCAGGTTCTGGGCCTTCCCACGCCGCCACCGTGAGTTCACCAACGATCCGGAGCCGGTCATCGACCGGACCCGCGAAAGGGTCTAAGCCACGAAATTGAAGGAACGTCCCCCGGGGACGTTCCTTTCATTTGTGGCCCTACAACTCGGCGGATCCAAGGTGTGTACTGGAGATACAACTTAAGCGGGTTCGCCTGCCTCGCTGCGGAAATTGGGCTCCCCTTTCCCTCCACTGCCACCGAAGGATCTCTGCCATGAACGCGTCAGCACTCAGCGATGAAGCCGGTGGGCGGCCATGACAGCGGACGCCATCACCTGGCTGATTGTCTTGATTGTCCTGCTGGTCATCTGGTTTGCGATGGCCGTCCACATTGTCACCCAGTATGAGCGCGGTGTCCTGTTACGGCTGGGGAAGGTCCAGGGCCTCCGGACCCCGGGCCTGGTGATCATCATCCCGTTCGTCGACCGGCTGAGGAAAATCTCCCTGCGGATCGTCACCCTGCCCATCCAGTCCCAGGGCATCATCACTCGGGACAACGTCAGCCTGGACATTTCAGCCGTCGCGTATTTCCGGGTGGTGGACGCCATCAAGTCCGTCCTTGCCATCGAAAACGTCTACGCCGCAATCGACCAGATCGCACAGACCACGCTCCGCAAAGTAGTCGGCCAGCATACGCTTGACGAAACGCTCGCGGAAACGGATGTCATCAATGCCAACATCCGCCAGATCCTGGACGGGCTGACCTTGGAATGGGGAGTCGAAGTGACCCTCGTGGAACTCAAGGACATCCAGCTGCCGGACAGCATGAAGCGCGCCATGGCCCGCCAAGCCGAAGCCGAGCGTGAGAAGCGCGCGAAGATCATCGCCGCCGAAGGCGAATCCCTGGCCGCGGCCGCACTGGGCATGGCCTCGGACACCATGATGGCCCACCCTTTGGCCCTGCAGTTGCGCAATCTGCAGTCCATGGTGGAGATCGGCGTTGACAAGAACACCACTGTCGTCTTCCCCGCGCCCTTGATGAGTACCATTGGCGAGCTCGGAGCATTCCTTGCCCGCGAAGCCGCCGCCGCGAAGGCCGCACAACCACCGAGGACCATGACGGGACGGACCATGGCGGCCGGATGAAACCTAATGGCGCTTATGCTCGTTGAACCCGTCGTAACCCGGGAACCGGGCACACGGGCTGCAAAAGGAGGAAGACCATGACCGACCCCCTGCGGGGCCGCGCCGCCGTCTTCCTCCTCCGTATGGGCCTGTTGGCAGGATTGCTGTCGATCATCGCCGGAATCGTCGGGATGCACGTCATGGCAGGTGGCCACAGCATGCACGCCGCACCGGTCGTGAGCGAGCAAGCAGTCCATCACGCGGCTTCACCGGCGGCGCCGTCTTGCACAAGCACGGGCACGTGCACCGGGATGTCGGCCCTGCACGCCGTCTGCATACCTGCGCCAGGCCATAACACGCTGACAGCACCCGTACCCGGCGTCGCGCCCTATGCCAGTGCGGCCACGGCCGGGTCCGGCGCCCTGGTCTCCGGCAATTCGCACCGCCCGGGCAGTCCTTCCCCGGGCGATCTGTGCATCAGTCGCACGTAAAATCCACGGCCGCACCGGGCCGCCGGCCCGCTGCACAAGACTCCACCCTGACGCGCCGCCCACGAGGTGGGCCTGCCGCGCGCGTCCCACGCAGCCGTACCTCTGCAGGCTGATTGATTGAAGGACCCCGAAACATGAGAAAAAACCTGACCATGACAACCTTTACCGTAGCCACGGCAATCGCGCTTGCCGGTTGCTCGGCCGGAGGCCACAACGCGGCGGACGCAGGGTTCGCCCGGACGATGATCCCCCACCATGCCCAGGCCGTCCGGATGAGCGACGTCGTACTCGCCAAGAACGACATCCCTGCACAAGTGACCGCGCTCGCCGGCAGGATCAAGGCAGCCCAAGACCCGGAGATCGAGAAGATGACGGGCTGGCTCAAGGAATGGAACGAGCCCGTCGGGATGTCCGGCGACCACACCATGAACGGAATGGTCGACAACCAGGACATCACCAAGCTCGAGGCCGCCCAGGGACGGGAAGCAGCCAGGCTGTTCCTGACCCACATGATCGCCCACCACCAAGGCGCCGTGGCCATGGCGCAAAAGGAAGGCGCCGACGGTAAGAACCCCGATGCCCTCAAACTCGGCAAGGACATCGTGTCGGCCCAGCAGTCCGAGATCAAGGAAATGCAGGATCTGCTAAGCACCCTTTAGCTCCAAAGCGCCGGCCCACCTGGTTTTTCCAGTGTGGGCCGGTGCGGGTGGCCTGGTAGCGGCGTCTCAGCTCGCGAAACTTCTGTCTAGGCCGTGACGCCGACGGAGGATCCTTCCGCTGCGAACACAGCCTGCGCTACGTCTTCCCTGAGGTGGTAGTCCCGGGCATCGACCGGATACAAGGAACCACTGACCACGTAATAGCCCCGGCCTTCGCCTGGCCCGCCGGCCGCGGCATCTATGGCCGCGATCATCGCCGGCTCCAAGGGCTTTTCTTTTCCTGCCTCACGCAATCGTGCGAGGTCCTCGGCCTCAAGGCGACTGATCAATCCCGGAATATCGCACATCTAAAAACACCGTCCTGTTCGGTCCATGGGAAAGGTTGCGCCGTCGCCCCAGCCCTTGGTGCATGCCAAGAACAGTAAGCCCGGGCATTGCTCGTGGCAAGGGTCCAACGAGGTCGAGTCCACTAAGTGGGCACCGCTTGCCAGCGCTTGCGGTTTCATGCTGCGTTCCCGCTTCCGTTGCCTACTGTTCAGTAATGGTCGGCAACATCGAGGAAGTGACTTCACCATGCAAAGCCCACTCGGGCGACAATGTCTCCTTCTCCCCTACCCGGCGCGGCTTCCTGGCCGCCGCACTGACCGGGGCGGCCTTGACCTTGGCCCCGGTTTCGTTCGCGGCGGCCGCTACCGGAACCAGCAAGACCAAGACGATCACCGGCCACCTGGATCCGGGCGCCGCAGATTTCGTCTACTTGCCGATCGAGGTCCCTGCCGGCGTCAACAAGATCAGCGTTTCGTACACCTACAGCAAGCCCCAGGTGGCGTCCGGACTTCTCGGGAACGCCTGCGACATCGGAATCTTCGATGAAAAGGGCACCGACCTCGCCGGCAAGGGCTTCCGTGGCTGGTCAGGCGGTTTCCGCACAGAATTCAGCATCAGCGCCGGAGGCGACACCACGCCGGGCTACCTGCCAGGACCGATCGGGAAGGGCACGTGGAACGTTGTTCTCGGCCCCTACCAAGTGGCCGGGCAGGGCCTCGACTACACCGTGAACGTCACCCTTGACTACGGACCCGACGCCACCCCTTTCAAGCCCCAGTACCCGCCGCAGCAGATCGCCGGCCGCGGCGCAGCCTGGTACCGCGGCGATGCGCACCTCCACACTGTCTACTCGGATGGAAAGCGCACCCCCGAGGAAGTCGCAGCCGGCGCCCGCGCCGCGCGCCTGGACTTCATGATCTCCACGGATCACAACACGCCGGCATCGCACGGCGTCTGGGGGCCGCTCGCCGGCAACGATCTGCTCATCCTCACAGGCGAGGAAGTCACCACGCGAAACGGTCACTACCTCGCGCTCGGCCTGGAGCCGGGCGAATGGATCGACTGGCGCTACCGTGCCCGCGACAAGGGATTCGAGAAGGAAGCCCAGCGGATCCACTCCTCGGGCGGGATTGTTGTTCCGGCACACCCCTATTGCCCTTACGTCGCCTGCCGCTGGAAGTTCGGTTACGACGACGCCGACGCGGTTGAGGTCTGGACGGGCCCGTGGACCCTGGACGACGAGTCCTCCGTCAACACGTGGGATTCGATGCTCGCCCACTCCGTGCGCACAGGTGGCCGGTGGCTCCCGGCGATGGGCAACAGCGACGCCCACAGCGTCCCCCAGGTCATCGGCTTCCCCCACAACGTGGTCAACGCCGCGGCGTTGTCCCGCGATGCCCTGCTGGACGGCATCCGCAATGGCCGGAACTGGATCGCCGAGTCCGCTGACGTCTCGGTGGACTTCCAGGTGACGTCCGGCGGCAAGAGCGCAACCGTGGGAGACCGTCTCAACGTCGCGGCAGACGCCCCCGTCACGGTCTCGGCGAAAATCGCCGGGGTGCCGAACGGCGTCGTACGCTTCATCACGGATGAGGGACAGACCCAGCAAGTCACGCTTCCCGCGTCGGGCCAGGGAACGAGCACGTGGGTTACTACCCCGCAGCTCGCGGCGTACGTGCGTGTGGAGGTCCGGCATCCGAAGAGCGACGGAACCTCGGGCAGCGGCACGGAGATGGGGACGGTCATCCCGCTCGGCCCCATGGCGGCGTTGACTAACCCGATCTTCCTGGGCGCCAGCTAGTCCGCGACGGATCCGATTCAGTTGAGGGGGGCCCTGCCGGTACCCCTACCAGCAGGGCCTCCCTCACCTCGGAAATGTCTTGTTGGATGGATAGTGCCAATCCTCCGTCCACCAACAGGAGAAAAATGCTGACCGTCAATGCTTACGCCGCCCCGTCCGCGGGCGAAGCCCTCGTCGCCACCACCATTGAGCGCCGCGACGTCGGTGCCCACGACGTGCTGATCGAGATCAAGTACGCAGGCATCTGCCATTCAGACATCCACACTGTCCGCGGCGATTGGGGACCGCAGTCCTACCCGCTCGCGCCCGGCCACGAAATCGCCGGAATTGTCACTGAAATCGGCTCCGAAGTGAGCCGCCACAAGGTCGGCGACCGCGTCGGCGTCGGCTGCATGGTCAACTCCTGCGGCGAATGCGGAAACTGCCGCAAGGGCGAGGAGCAGTACTGCCTCAAAGGCATGACCGGCACTTACGGCGCCGTTGACCGCGATGGGACGATCACCCAGGGCGGCTACTCCACCCACGTCGTCGTGACCGAGGACTTCGTGGTGCGGATCCCTGAAGGAATCGAGCTCGACGCCGCCGCTCCCCTGCTGTGCGCAGGCATTACGACGTATTCGCCGCTCCGGCATTGGGGTGCGGGCCCGGGCAAGAAGGTCGGCGTCGTAGGACTCGGCGGGCTTGGCCATATGGCCGTCAAACTCGCGCACGCCATGGGCGCCGAAGTCACGGTGTTGTCCCAGTCGCTGAAGAAAATGGAAGACGGCCTGCGCCTGGGCGCCGATCGGTACTTCGCCACGAGCGAGCCGGCCACCTTCGAAGAGCTTGCGGGAACCTTCGACTTGATCATCAACACCGTCAGCGCCGCGATCGACATCAGCTCCTACCTTCAGTTGCTGGCCCTCGACGGCGCGCTGGTGAACGTAGGTGCACCGGCCGAACCCCTGCCCGTCAACGCCTTCGCACTCATCGGGGGTCGTCGGTCCTTCGCCGGATCCATGATCGGCGGCATTCGCGAGACCCAGGAGATGCTCGACTTCTGCGCCGGACACGGACTCGGCGCCGAGATCGAAGTCATTCCGGCCGACAAGATCAACGACGCCTACGAGCGTGTGCTCGCCTCCGATGTGCGGTACCGCTTCGTTATTGACGCGTCCACACTGGGCTAGGAGTAGGGGAAGCGTGCCCTGATCCGTCCCATCCCGAAAGTCCCTGCGGGGCGCCTGCACCGTGGCTCCGGCCGCGTGCCGGCGCTTCGTGGGGGCTTTCTGCTGGCGGGGAGTGTCGCTTGGCCTTGGGAGTCCGCAGCGACGATGATGTCCCCATGAAGGCAATCCGATGAACAAGAACCGGCTCGAGGCATTCAGTGACGGCGTGCTCGCCATTGTCATCACCATCATGGTGCTGGAGCTGCGCGTGCCCGCGGAACCGAGCTGGCAAGCCTTGCTCAGCGTCTTTCCCACGTTCCTCAGCTACTTGCTCAGCTTCGTCTACGTGGGGATCTACTGGAACAACCACCACCACATGATCCATCTGGCGGATCGGGTGGACGGCAGAATACTGTGGGCGAACCTGCACCTGTTGTTCTGGATATCCCTCTTCCCGTTCAGCACACGCTGGATGGACGAGTCAGGCTTCGCCGAGGTCCCGGTGCTGGCTTACGGGTTCAACCTGCTCTGCGCCGCGATTGCATACTTCGTCCTGCAGCAGTCGTTGATCCGGCACCAGGGGCGGCAGGGTGCACTCGCTCAAGCGATTGGCCGGGACTGGAAGGGGAAGACATCGCCGCTCATCTATCTGGCCGGTCTTGGACTCTGCCTTCTGCATCCTATGCTCGCTGTCGCCGCCTACACTGTCGTGGCACTCATCTGGCTGGTTCCGGACCGTCGCGTTGAACACTTTGTCACCCGTGCGCACCAGGACCGGGCAGAGTAGCCCTTGATTGAAGTCCTCGTCCTTGTTGCACTTGTCCCATGAGCAAAGAACAGCTGATCATCGTCGGATCCGGCCCTGCCGGCTACACCGCGGCAATCTATGCCGCCCGGGCGGGCCTGAGCCCCCTCGTCCTTGCCGGATCGGTCACCGCCGGCGGCGCATTAATGAACACCACGGAGGTGGAGAACTTCCCCGGCTTCCCCGCTGGAATCCAGGGTCCGGAACTCATGGATGGCCTGCAGGAGCAGGCCGCGCGCTTCGGCGCCAAGATAGCGTTCGACGACGTCACTGAAGTCCAGTTGCGGGGCCACCTCAAGCGCGTGGTCACCGGGTCGGGCGACACCCACGAAGCACCGGCCGTGATCCTTGCGACCGGTTCCGCCTACAAGGAACTCGGCTTGCCGGAAGAGAAGAGGCTGAGCGGACACGGTGTTTCATGGTGCGCCACGTGCGACGGCTTCTTCTTCCGCGAACAGGAAATCATCGTGGTGGGCGGCGGCGATTCGGCGATGGAAGAAGCGATGTTCCTGACCCGGTTCGCGAAGACCGTGACCGTCGTCGTCCGCCGGGAGGAGCTCCGGGCCTCCCGGATCATGGCCCAACGGGCCAAGGACAATCCGAAGATCCGCTTCGCGTGGAACTCCGCGGTCACCGCAATCCACGGCGACACCAAGGTCACCGGCGTAACCCTGACTGACACACGTTCCGGCGAATCGCGCAAACATGCGGCTACCGGGATATTCGTAGCCATTGGACATGTCCCCCGGACGGAGCTGGTGGCGGGACAGGTGGAGCTCGACGCCGAGGGCTACATCAAGGTTGACTCCCCCACCACGGTTACCAGTCTCTCCGGAGTCTTCGCTTGCGGTGACGCAGTTGACCACCGCTACCGCCAAGCCATTACGGCCGCCGGCACGGGTTGCGCCGCAGCCTTGGATGCCGAACGCTACCTCGCCGCACTCGAGGACGCGGACAGCATCGCGACGGCGCTGGTGGAAGAACCCACCCACGCCTGACCCCAACTGGCTCGCAGTTAATGCCGTCTAGAGGGCTCAGAACGACATCTAGTGCGAGTCAGTTGGGGAAAGCGTGTGACCAAGACGCACCTAAAAACGACTTTTCGGCATGCCTAACTTAACGGTATCCTCATCATGTCCGTATCCCCGATGTTGAGGAAACCATGGCCGCCATCATTGCGGAGCAGCGCCCAGGCAAGACCCGATGGAGGTCGCGCCTGCTCTTGTTGGGGCCGGCTTTCGTTGCTGCGATCGCATACGTGGATCCGGGAAACGTCGCGGCGAACCTCACTGCAGGAGCGAATTACGGCTACCTGCTCGTGTGGGTCCTGGTAGCGGCAAACATCATGGCTGTCCTGGTGCAGTACCAGTCGGCGAAACTTGGCTTGGCCACCGGCCACAGCCTGCCCGAACTCCTGGGCAAACGGTTGGGAACCCACCGGCGCAGGCTCTTCTGGGTCCAGGCAGAGGTGGTTGCCGGCGCTACCGACATGGCCGAAGTCATCGGCGGAGCGGTAGCCCTCAACCTGCTCTTCGGACTGCCGCTTCTCTTGGGCGGAATCATCGTCGGCGTCGCGTCCATGTTGCTCCTGGCCCTCCAGTCCTCACGTGGCCAGAAGTCCTTTGAGTACGCCATCATGATGCTCCTGGCCGTGATCGCCGTCGGTTTCCTTTCGGGGCTCTTCGTCAGTCCCCCCGAGAGCGGTGGAGTATTGGCTGGCTTGGTGCCGCGGTTCGAAGGCACAGACACTGTCCTCCTCGCGGCGAGCATGCTCGGTGCCACCGTCATGCCCCATGCCATCTACCTGCATTCGGCCCTGGCCCGTGACCGGCATGGCTTCTCGGAAGATCCCGCCGTACGGACGAGGCTCATCAAGACCACCCGCGTGGACGTCGTGGGTGCGTTGATGCTGGCCGGAATCGTGAACATCGCCATGCTCCTTCTAGCGGCATCCAGCCTGCGGGGAGTAGGAGGCACCGACACCATCGCCGGGGCCCATGCCGCCGTTACATCGGCCCTTGGCCCGATCATCGGAGTGGCCTTCGGCGTCGGATTGCTCGCTTCGGGCCTCGCTTCAACGTCGGTCGGATGCTACGCCGGCGCAACGGTCATGGGCGGACTCCTCAAGATCCGGGTACCCTTGCTGCTTCGCCGGGTGGTCACACTGATCCCGGCCTTGGTCATTCTCGGCGCGGGCATAGAACCCACCCTGGCGCTCGTGCTGAGCCAGGTCCTGCTGAGCTTCGGCATACCTTTCGCTTTGATTCCACTGATCCGGCTCACCGGCAAGCGCGAGGTCATGGGCATCCACACGGATTCCACGGCATTGAAGATTGCAGGGTGGACAAGCGCCGCACTTATCGTGGGCCTCAACTGCGTCCTCATCGTCCTGACAGTCACTGGGAATTCCTAGGCTCATGAGCAACCCCCAGGCCCTGGCCCGGCGGCTGGGTACGTTTGACGCGGTCGTCATCGGCCTGGGCTCGATGATCGGCGCCGGTGTGTTCGCGGCCTTCACCCCGGCCGCTGCCGCCGCAGGATCAGGGCTGCTGATTGGACTCGTCGTCGCGGCAGTCGTGGCATTCTGCAACGCGACGTCCTCCGCCCAGCTCGCCGCCGCATATCCCACGTCGGGCGGAACGTACATTTACGGTCGTGAGCGGCTGGGACCGTGGTCCGGCTACCTGGCCGGCTGGGGATTCGTCATCGGCAAGACCGCCAGCGCGGCAGCCATGGCCATGACATTCGCTGCCTATGCAGCTCCTGCGGGGTGGGAACGCCCCGTGGCCATCGCCGCCGTCGTCGTCCTCGCCGTCGTGAACTATCACGGGGTGACGCGGACGGCCGGGCTCACACGCATCCTGGTTCTCGCGGTGCTGGCGGCGCTCGCCGTTGGCGTGGCGGCGTGCTGGGGCGGTTCTGTTTCCTCCCCGGCCAACATTTTCGGGGATGGACTGCTTGCACACGGCTGGTACGGGATCCTCCAATCCGCCGGGTTGTTGTTCTTCGCCTTTGCTGGCTACGCGAGGATCGCGACCATGGGAGAGGAAGTCCGCAACCCCCGGCGCGCCATCCCGCGTGCCATCGGAATCGCGCTGGGCATCGCCGTCGTCCTCTACGCCGTCATTGCGGTGACGCTTCTCGCTGCGCTCGGCCCGGACGGCGTGGCCGGCACCTCGACGCCGCTCGCTGCCGGGGTCGGAGCCGGGACGTTCTCCTGGGCTGCTCCGGTGGTCCGTGCGGGAGCCGCCGTCGCTTCCCTCGGTGCCCTGCTGGCGCTCATCGCCGGCCTGGGCCGGACCACGCTGGCAATGGCCAGGCAGCATGACCTCCCGCACTGGCTCGCCGCCGTCCACCCCCGGTACCGTGTCCCGCACCGGGCCGAAGTCACCCTCGCCGCCGTGATCTGCGTGATCGTGGCAGTGGCCGACTTGCGCGGCGCGATCGGCTTCTCCTCGTTCGGCGTGCTCGTCTACTATTTGGTCGCCAATGTTGCGGCGTTCACCCAGCCGGCCGAAGACCGCCGATACCCCAAAGCGCTCCAGGTGTTCGGAGCGCTGGCTTGCGTGATCCTCGTGTCCACGCTGCCGCCGCTATCTGCGGGCCTGGGCGTGCTCATGTTCGCAGCAGGCATCATCCTGCGCGTTGTCAGGCTCAAGCGATAGCGTCTTGGGCGGGCGCGGCGGCACATCTTCTGGCTGGTCAGGGCTGATTTCGGCCGCAGGGCCGAACAGATCCGGCCGACGGCAAGGCTCTGACAAAACCCGGATCAGGGGTGGACGGCGGAGGTCGCACAGAGCAGGATTGAGCCATGAGCATCCATGAGGCACTTCTGAAGCAGGCCAGCGTCACCGCCACGGAAGCCACGCTCGTGGCGAAGTTCGAGATCGAGGGCAACATCCCTGGTTCCGGCGCCTATGTCGTCGGCCTGGTCGCCGCCACTCCTGATTATTCCTCTCAACGAAGACTGGGCATCGAGTTCATGAACGGGGAGGCGATCGCTTTCTTCTCGTTCAACCATGATCAAAGCGCCGAAGAGAACTACGACCTCAAGGGTGTTGAGCACTCGGGGAACACCATAACGGGCCACTTCCCTCTCTCGGCGATCAACGGCCTTGGCAAGGGACACGTGATGACGGCCTTCAGTGAAGCCGACGGCCGCGAGTTCCAATCCGGCGTCGCCGTCGAAGAGGCGCTCTAGGATCGACTACTTACGGTCCTGGGGCACCGCGGGTCGATTTCGTTTCTTCGGGCGCGTGCGCGGCGCGAGGCGTCGCGCCGTTTCTATGTGCGTTTCCATGTACAAAGTGTCATGTGACACATGCGCGCGAAGGAATAGCGACTGCCGGGTTACCGTTGACGCGAGTAGTTCATAACAAAGACGACAGGAGACTCCGTGGACTTCACCCCCGAATCCGGCACCATCACCATGTTCTCGACCACTTGGTGCGGTTATTGCAACCGCCTCAAGAAGCAGCTGGACGCGAAGGGCATCGGCTACAACGAGATCAACATCGAAGAGGTGGAGGGCACTGCCGAACTCGTGGAGAAGCTGAACGGCGGCAACCAGACCGTCCCCACGGTCCTTTTCCCGGACGGCACCGCCGCCACCAACCCTTCCGCAGCCGAGGTCCAAGCGCGCCTCGCCGCCTGACGCCCCACGAGGGAGTCATCCGGGTGGTGCGACCGGCTCCAGGCGCACCACCCGGTGAGGTTTGCGTCGGAATCGTGGACAACGGATGGCTTCTTGTCCATTGCTCTGCCTCGCTTCGGGAGGACGGCGGATTCCATTTCCGGGAAGGAGCCACCGCCCGGACCACTTGGTTGTGGCCTCAAGCGTAGTCCCGGCGGTATTCGTCTATAACGGCGTGCTGGTGCTCGTCACAGGGAGAAGGCTCTGGAAATCGCCGTCGATGAGTTCGGCGTATTCCGCGTAAGCCGCGACGACGGCGTCTTCCACCGTGGGTACGTCCAGCTGCGGCAAAAGGTCATTGGCCGCCCCGGCGGTGGCAGGATCCCACTCCAGTCCGAGGGCTCCATAGCTGGCAGTGAGGACTTCGCGGATAGGTGCCGAGTTCTCGACGACGATCACCGAACTGAACAGCCATCCCCCGGAGACCACCCTTTGGGCAGTGCCGACGAGCTTGATCTGGTGTGTTGGAAAATCCGGGTCCAGGCCGTGGACACTGAACTCACCCGGGCAGTACTCGCCGGGGATCTCGCCGACGGCGGCCTGGACCCCGACGCGGCGGAGCGCACCCGCCAGGAGCTCGCCGAAGAAGGAGAAACGGGCCTTCGCTCCGGCAATCGCGTCGGTGTGCGGCTCTACATGGTCGATCACCAAGGTGCCCCGGTGGTACGCCGCTGCCCGGCCACCCGCCTTGCGGATCAAGGGTTCGAACCCCAGGTCCCGGCAGGCTTCGGACGCGGCCCGGAATCCCGGCAGCTTGGCATCGCGTTGCCCGAACGCCACGGTGGGGCGGGGCCGGTACAAACGCAGCGTTGGTGCCAGCAGCCCCCTGCGGGCACGGTTGAGGAGCTCGATCCCGAAGTCCAGGTCACCAGCGACGCCAAGCGATTCTTCCTGACGCACCACCGTCAGCGTGCGCTGCTCCCCGGTGCGCTCCGGGGTCATCAGCCCTTCCTCAATGTGAGGATCTGCTCGGCGCGGCCGAAGGGACCGCTGATGTCGTGGAGCACCGTGGACGTCAGGCCGATGCCGTCGTCGCCAAAGGAGACCATGTTGTCCAGTCCCAGCCATTCTCCCGCGGGTTCGCGGTACATGTGGACCTGCAGGTCAAGGTTGGGGAAGATATAGCTGTTCTTGCCCGGTGAGACGCGGGCGGCGATGCCGTTGGCGGTGTCCACGAGTCCGACGAGCCTCGCGAGGTCACGGCTGTCGGCTGCATCAGTCAGCGGATGCTCTGTGCGGATCCAGACCTTCCCGGAACCTGCCCGGTGACCCTCCGCGATCCGCATTTCCAGGGACCGGATATACCCGCCGGGCCACACGCTCGCGCCGTCCCAGGGTTTGCATTCGTCCGGGGCCGGCATGGCGACGTCTTCTACGGCGGCGACGGCGCTCGTGTCGCTGGTGGCCATCCGCCAGGCTGTCGCCCGGATAGCCACGCGTCCTGCCGCCGAGAGTTCCGCCTGGATCAGTTCAATCGTTCTGCCAGGGCGGAGCGTGCTGGTGGTGATTTCGAATTCGCCGCCCGGGATCAATCCAAGGATTTCGTAGCTGAGGCGGGCCATCCGGACGTCATCACGAGGCTCATGGCGGAGCAGTGCATCAGCCATGATGCCCGATGCCGGCGCCATGTGCTGCTCATGCGGATTCCACGCGCCTTGGGCGTGGATGGTCGAGCGGAACCGCCCGTTCCCGAGCGATTCATAGTAGAAGTCGCCTTCCGCAAGGTCCGGAAGCTCAATACTCAACGCCTGCCCTTTCGCCGGTCCGGTAATGGAACTCAGACCACTGTATCTTCTGGCGCAACAGCCGTCCGACGCCGACGCCGAATGACCACGGCGACTGTGAGTCCGGCAAGGGAGAGGACCAGGAGAATTGCGGCCAGAGGGGAGGCCGCCATGACGGCGAACCACGCCTCCATGGCCGCCAGCCCGATGGTCGCATAGACGAAGGCCCAGATGCCGGAGCCGAGTATTGCCGCCGGGAGATACCGGCTGAGTGGCATTCTCCCGGCCCCGGCAGCCAGGTTGACGGCGGTTTGGAGTCCGATCGTCAGGAAGGTCAGTACGACGGCGTAGGGCCCGAAGCGCTGAATCAAGGCCTGCGCTTTGCTTGCTTTGGGGCGATGCAGAGCGCGTGCGAAACGCGTGCGTTCCATCCCGGCTGCTGCGCCGCGGCCGATCCAGTATGTCGCGTTTACCCGGACCATGACCACGGCGAAGAGTGCCACAAGCGCAACTTCAAAGGGCAGGTCAAGGATCTGGTCCACGCGCGCCCTCCCCGGTCGTCTCAGCAGGTAAGTCTTACCTTATCAACGCTCGGACGGCCGGCCCCGGGTTACGAACGCCCGCCTGTGCGATCGATCGTGAAATCCCCACCCGGATACAGGATGGTCTCGTGTCCATCGTCAAAACGGACGAAATACGGCGGCGCACCATTTGGTCCGCGGACTTCGATGATCTCGCCGTGCCGGTCGGACGCCCCGACCGTTCTGCCATGAATGATGATCCGATCTCCCTGGGCTGCTTCCACAGGAACCACCTCCCAGCATTCAGATTACGAGTGTTGGGCCGTCGTGGGAACAGGCTTGGCCGGAGTTCCCAATGTTGCAAAGCGCCGCTTGCAACATTGCCTCGGTACCACGAGATCGGGCAGATCGCGCTGCTTGAGAAGCTCGACGACGCCGCGACCCGCCTCTGGTACGCAGCGGATATTTTGTTCCTCGACCTGAGCACTATTTCCGGAGAACTTCGGGATTGACTCTCGCGTCTGCAGGCAGAAACCAACCTGAACGTAGGCTGTGAATTCGGCCTTTGCCCGTTCTTTGTGTTCACCCTGCGCGATTCAAGGCGTACCCTACCTTCATACGCGCCTGGGGGCCCTCGTCTCGTGGAGGAGCCATGCGCTGGTTACAACGGTATTTCGAGAAGCAGGGCCGGCCGAGCGACGGGTCCCGCCGTCCAGACTACCCAAACAAGAACAAGCAGTTGACGTCCATCTTGGGCGTCCTGGTGCTCACCGTCGGGGCCCTCGGCGGAATCGTCGTTCCCGCGCGGGCCGTAGCCCCGACTGTCGTGAGCCTGACCTTCGATGACGGTAACGGCAATCAGCTCGCTGCCGAACAGGTACTCAAGGCCCACGGGCTGGTGGGAACCTTCTTCATCACCACCAGCTGGATAGGCACCCCCAGCTACCTGACCCAGGCAAATCTCCAAACCATAGCCGGCGACGGCAATGAGATCGGTGGCCATACCGTTACCCACCCGGATCTGACCACGCTTACCTCCGCAGCCGCCAGCGCGGAAATCTGCAACGGCAAATCGACGCTGGAAAGCTGGGGATTCCACGTCAACAACTTCGCTTATCCATTTGCCGCGGAAAACGCATCCGTTCAGACTGATGTGAAGAACTGTGGATTTGCCAGCGCACGCGGACTGGGCGACATCCGTTCACCCGCGAGCTGCCCAAGCTGCCCGTTCGCTGAGACCCTTCCTCCGGCAAACCCCCTGGTCACCAAGGCTCCGGACGAAGTCGATAGCACCTGGACACTGCAGAATCTGGAGGATTTGGTCACCAATGCCGAAAGCACGGGCGGCTGGCTTGAGCTGACATTCCACCACATCGCGGTCGGAACTGATCCCACGCTCACCATCAGCCCGACACTCTTTGAAACTTTCGTCACGTGGCTGGCTGCGCGGACCGCAAACGGAACGACTTCGGTCAAGACTGTGGCCCAGGCGCTAGGGCAATCGACACCGCCACCTCCGCCGCCTCCGCCACCGGCGTCGAGTCCGTTCGTTGACGTCCCCAGCAGCTACCCGTTCTTCACCGAGATCAATTGGCTGGCGTCCCAAGGGATCTCCACCGGCTGGGACGAAGGTAACGGGACCAAGACATACCGCCCGCAGCAGGCCGTTAACCGGGACGCCATGGCCGCCTTCATGTACCGCCTCGCTGGCAGTCCCGCCTTCACGCCCCCGGCCGTTTCGCCTTTCAGCGATATGACGCCTCAAACTGCGTTCTACAAGGAGATCTCATGGCTGGCGTCCCAGGGGATCTCCACCGGCTGGGACGAAGGAAACGGGACCAAGACGTACCGCCCGTTGCAGGCGGTGAACCGCGATGCCATGGCCGCCTTCATGTACCGCTTCGCGCACAGTCCTGCCTTCACACCCCCGGCCGTTTCGCCGTTTACCGATGTTTCCCCTCAAGTTCCGTTCTATAAGGAAATCACGTGGCTCTCCTCCACGGGGATCTCCACGGGGTGGATCGAAACCAACGGCACTAGGACCTATCGGCCGGTCCTAGCCGTCAACCGGGACGCGATGGCGGCCTTCATGTACCGCTACAACACCAGCTTCCCGAGGAATTGACGGAGGTCGTCCGGGTTTGCCGTGTCCATGCCATTGGCGCGGACCCGGCAATACGGCTCAAGCGGCTGACGAGGGAAACCGCAGCTCAGGGCGTCGCTTGGCCACCTCGTTCAGAACGATCGAAACCGCTTCCCTGACCACCTCCGCTTCCGTGCCCATTTCCCGAGCGGCGTCCAGCCCCGCCGTGGCGTGGCCTACAAACGCGTCCCAGTCGCCTCCCCCGGCACGGAGCGCCCTCAGCGGCGACATCAGGGCTGCGCGGCACAGCCACGCGTCACGCTCCCGCACCCATCGATCCATCACGCTTGCGGCCCGCATCTTGGCCTGCCCCTCCAGCCCTGCAAGCAAAGGTCCGATCACGTCAACCGCTAGCGGATCGACCAGGTCGCGCAGCCTTCCTTCACGGACAAAACCTTCAAGCCGCGTCAGATCGGTATTCGTCAGCAGCTGGACGTTGGACTGCAGAAGGACGATTGCGGCGAGCCTGCGTTCGAAAACGGGAACCTCCCACAATTCCGAGCTCAAGGCAGTGACCTCGTCGTGCGCGAGTCCCCGGTGGCGGCGGAGGGCGTCGCGAACCGTTCCACGGATAGCCCCGATCGAGGACCCGTAGTGATGCAGACCGTTTCCCAGCCGTGCCTCGGCCTGCTCTGCCCGGATCCATGAGCCTTCACGGCGCAAAGCCTCATCGATGAACAAGGCAGCGTCACTCATGCGAACATTATTCCGCAACTGGGCGTGCGCTCAGACGTACTCGCCAAACCAGGCGAGCATGTCCTGCCAGGCGGCTGTCGCCTGCGTTTCGTTGTACCGCTCGCTGGTGTCGTTGTGGAAGGCATGGTCGACGCCGGGATAGACAGTGAGCTTGTGGCGGACGTCAGTGGCTGCGAGCGCATCCCGAAGTGCCGGCATTGCGCCGGTGATGCGCTGGTCGAGTTCGGCATAGACGCCAAACACGGCCGGTTTGATGGATGGGACCTTGTCCAGGTCCGGGGCGGGGCCATAGAAGGCCGCCGTGGCTTTCAGCCCGGGTATCTCGGTCGCGGCCTGCCAGGTGATGCCGCCGCCAAAACAATAGCCGTTCATCGCGATACGCTCGCCGTCCACGAAATCCAATGACCGGAGGTAATCGAACCCCGCGGAGAAGTCGGAAACATGGCGCCCGGCTCCTGCCTTTGTCAGCGCTCCGGGGACGGCGTCGGCATCCACGTTCGGAGTGCCTCCCTCCCGGCTCAGGAGATCAGGTGCCAAAGCGACGTACCCTGCCTTGGCAAAAACGGCGGGCCACGTCCTGGATGTGCGGAGTAAGTCCGCGGTTTTCATGGCAGACGAGCACCGCAGGTCCCGGATCGGCCCCCTCAGGCCTGGCAAGGTAGGCGCTGATCCCGGTTCCGCCGGCCGGGAACCGGACGGTGGCCGTCACAAGTCCGGACGCACCTTCAGGTACGGAAAGCGGACTCTTCGCTCCTGGCACTGGCCCGGTAGCCGCCGTCGTCGGGGGCCGGGCGGACGACGCTTCGGGGCTTGGCATGGGATCGGTGCCTCGCGGGACTTCATCCGGAGCACATCCGAGCTGCAGCATCGTCGAGGCGGCGGCAGCCATGCTCCCGGTGATAAATGCGAGCCGACGAATGAACGCCCGCTGCGACATGTCTCCCGCTCGGTAGTCGTCGAAGAATTCCTCGACCAGGTACTTTTCGAATTTGCCGAGCTGGATCATGGAAGGCCTCCTGAGTTTGCCGCATATCCTCCTCCCAAGACCGTCACCGGGCAAGGGTGCCCAAGATGATGGGTGTAGCCGCCGAGTAATGAGACACTCGGTTCCATGCGTGAATTCGTGGTTCTCGGCACCGCCTCCCAGGTCCCCACCAGGACCCGCAACCACAACGGATATGTGCTCCATTGGGATGGCGAGGGCCTGCTCTTCGATCCTGGAGAAGGCACCCAGCGGCAGATGATCCAAGCTGGTGTCTCAGCCAGCCAGATCACGCGTATCTGTATTACCCATGTCCACGGCGACCACTGTTTCGGGCTGCCGGGCGTGCTCTCGCGCATGGCGCTGGACCGGGTGGAGCATCCAATCCATTTGCACTATCCCGCATCCGGCGAGGACATGATCCGCGCCCTCGTGGCTGTCGCGTCGCCCGGCATCGACCTTCGGCTTCATCCGCACGGCGGGCCCGGTCCTATCGCTGCAGGACTGGAGGTGCGCCCACTGCTCCATCGAATCGAGACCTACGGTTACAGGGTCCTCGAGCCCGAAGGCCGCAGCCTTTTGCCGGAGCGGCTTGCGGCAGCCGGGATTACAGGATCGGATATCAGCCTCCTGCAGCGGGACGGGAGCCTGGGCGGCGTGCGCTTGGAAGACGTGAGCGTGCCGAGGCCCGCTCAGAGCTTCGCCTTCGTGATGGACACGGCACCATGTGACGGTGCCGGGGAACTCGCCGAGGGTGTGGACCTTCTCGTCGCTGAGTCCACTTTCAGCGACGACGACGGCGCCCTGGCCGCGCAGTACCGCCACCTCACCGCCGGGCAGGCGGGTGGGCTGGCTGCCGCCGCAGAAGCGGGCATGCTCATCCTTACGCATTTCTCCTCGCGCTATCCCGACGTCGGACAGCTTGGGGAGCAAGCACGGGCGCGGTCCGGCGGGGCTGCCGTCATGGCCGCGAACGACCTGGACAGGGTTCCCTTTCCCAAGCGGCAGCGGTGGTTGTAGAAGGCGCGAAGTACAGGGCGGCTTTGTGATGCTTTCGGGTACGTTCCCGGATACTCTGTCCGTGGGGAGGGCCACACCGGCACACCCAGGCGTCCGCCGATGCGGGCGGGCTTGTCATCTATTCAGCTCTGGGGGCCGAAATGACAAACGAAATGCCGCCGGATACCTTCGGCTCTTTTGGCGGCCTGTCTTTTAGCGGACTGGTTGAGGCCGTGCCCGACGCTTTGCTCGTGATCGACGCGGACGGTCAGATCACGTTCGGCAATGCGTATTCAGAGGAGCTCTTCGGCTATCCGCGTAGCCAGCTGCTGGGCAAGCATTATGAAATGCTGCTTCCGGCGCGGTTCAAGGGCCAGGGCGGCGCCATCCAGGACCTCTTTGCCGACGATCCTGGAATACGCCGGTCCGGGACCGACCTGAAGCTGTTCGGCCGCCACCGTGACGGAAGCGAGTTTCCCATTGAGGTAAGTTTCGCTCCGCTCGGCGCCGGACCGGACATGCACCTTGTCGCGTCCATCCGCGACGTAAGTGACCGCAGCCTCGTTGATGCCGAACTCCGGGATGCCCTCTCGGTTCTCAGTGCCACCCTGGAATCCACTGCGGACGGCATTCTGGTTGTCGCGGCAGACGGGACTATCGCGGGGGCGAACGAGCGGTTCGCCGAGTTATGGGGCATCCCCAGGGATCTTCTGGAGTCCCACGACGACGGTAAGTTGTTGGCTTTCGTCCTCGACCAGCTCACGGATCCCGATGGCTTCATAGGCAAGGTCCAGGAACTTTACGCCGATCCGGGCGCCGAGAGCCTGGACATGTTGGAATTCCGTGACGGGCGGACGTTCGAGCGGTATTCCCGGCCCCAACGAGTCGGGGAAGAGATCGTGGGACGGGTCTGGAGTTTCCGTGACGTCACGTCCCGCCAGCGCGCACAGGACCAGGCGCGGGAGGCGCTCGCCCAAGTGGAGGGTCTGGCAGCCATCGTTGAGTCCTCGGCTGACGCGATCATCGGTATGACGCCCGAGGGCATCATCACCAGTTGGAACCCCGGGGCGGAGAAGCTGTACGGATTCACGGCCGCTGAAGTGAGCGGGCAGAACGTCCGGCTCCTCATCCCGGACTACCTCCGTGCCGAGGACGAAGTGCTGGCCGCTGTCCAGAATGGCGGACCGGCCCGTAGCTTCGAGACAGACCGGATGCGTAAGGATGGGTCCATCGTGCCCGTGTCCCTGACGGTCTCCCCGATCCGCGGCGAACATGGAGTGATCGGAATTGCGACCATCGGGCAGGACATTACCGCCCGGCGTGCCGCTGAAGCGGAACTGTTGGCCGCCAGGGAGGCGGCCCTGGAATCCAGCAGGTTGAAGTCCGAGTTCCTCGCGACGATGAGCCATGAGATCCGTACCCCCATGAACGGAGTCATAGGCCTGACAACGCTGTTGTTGGACACCCCGCTGGATGAAGAACAACGGAAATACGCCGAAGGAGTTCAGACCGCCGCCGGAGCGTTGTTGACCCTGATTAACGACATCCTGGATTTCTCGAAGTTGGAAGCAGGGAAAATCGACCTGGACATCACGTCCTTCGATCCGCAATCCCTGATGGAGGAAGTCGCCTCGCTCCTGGCCGAAGCAGCCCAGGGCAAAGGCCTGGAACTCATCGCGTATTGCCACCCCGACGTTCCCGCACGGCTGGCTGGTGATGCCGGCAGGATCCGGCAGATCCTGTTGAACCTGGCTTCGAACGCCGTAAAGTTCACCGCGTCCGGTGAAGTCGCCATCCGGGTGAACGTCGCGGAACAGGACGCGAGAACCGCGCTTGTGCGATTCGAGGTCAGCGATAGCGGTATTGGTATCGATGCTGCGGATCATTTGCGCTTGTTCGATTCTTTCTCCCAAGCGGATGCCTCCACCACGCGCCGGTACGGTGGAACAGGGCTGGGGCTGGCCATCTGCCGGCGTCTGACGGAAGTGATGGGCGGCGACATCGGTTTAACGAGTACCCCTGGCGAGGGAAGCACGTTCTGGTTCTCGCTCCGATTGCCGCTGGCCAAGGAACCCGGGCGGGTTCCCGACCGTCCGGTCCGGAGCCTATTGGGAGGTCTGCGCGTGTTGGTGGTTGACGATAACGCCACCAACAGGTTCGTGTTGGAATCGCAGTTGAACACGTGGGGGCTGCGGCCGGACGCGGTAGCGGACGCGCGCGCCGCCCTCGGCCTGTCACGGACGGCGGCCGCCGCAGGGAAACCCTTCGACATTGCGGTGCTCGACATGTGCATGCCGGACATGGACGGCCTTGAACTCGCCCACGAGTTCTCGAGGGACCCGGCCCTGCGAGGCATCCGACTCATGATGCTGACCTCCGCGTCCCAGGTGTCCAAGACCGATATGGCTGACGCGGGAATCAGCGAATGGCTCACGAAACCTGTCCGCGGCTCAGAACTCTACGACCGCCTGATGCGGCTGGTAGCCGGCAACACGGCGACCGACGCGGCGTCCGCGCTTGCACCGCCCCCGAGGCAGGACAGGCCTTCCAAAGGAAGAATCCTTGTAGTGGAGGACAACGAGGTGAACCAGCTAGTCGCCCGTGAAATGGTCGCCAAACTGGGGTACCAGGCCGAAGTGGCTGCCGATGGCGCCCAGGCCGTCTCCGCCATCGCCGCCCGCTCCTACGCGGCTGTGCTCATGGATTGCCACATGCCGGTCATGGACGGTTTCGAGGCCACCAAGAGCATTCGGGCGCGGGAGAACCGCTCCGAGCACCTGCCCATCATCGCCATGACCGCAGGAGCCCAGGACGAAGACCGCGAGCGCTGCCTCGCAGCCGGGATGGACGACTACCTCAGCAAACCGGTCGATCTGGCCGCTTTGGATGAGGCCCTGAATCGGTGGGTTCCCCGCGGGAGCGCCCCCTAGGCCGAGCTGTGCCGGAATGGGAGAAGGCCCTGCTTACGTAGGGTTCTCCGCGTGTTTGGCCGCCCCGGTCTGGAAAACGAGTAGGCAGCACTCGTGCCTCAGGGCCGGGAAAGATGTTGAATTAATACAGGAACACATCCGCGGCTTGAGACAGACCAGCCGGCCCTCCGGGACCGGCATTGGACGGGGCCGACGGCGGGAGGGCCCCTGGAGCCCGGGGCTCGGGGCTCTCTACCCCAGACGCCGCCGGCCCCCCGGGCTTACCCGAGGGAACCCCGGCCCGCCACATCATGTTTGTGCGCCATCTGTTCTCTTTCTCCGCCTGCCGGAGCACAATTGAGAAATGTTGGACCGTGGGCGGTGCGGCATGAAAACCCTCCCACTGTCCCGGTCCTCCTTTCATCAGCCTGTTGTGAAAGGACACCGGGATGTTCCAGCCAAGCAAACGGATAACAGCGTTGGGCTCCGCACTCGTGCTGTTTTTGGCAATGTCGGCGGTGGCGTCGTGTTCCGGGCCAAGCGGCACGCCTTCCCCGTCCACATCAAGCGGGACGCCGACAGGGCCGACGTCGGGATCAGCCTCCCCGACAGTGACCCCGACAGCGGCCGCGGAGTTCTGCGGCGCAGGGTCCGCCATCCACTATGACCGCTCCGCCTTCCAGTCGACGCCCAGGATCGACAACAAGTGGTTTCCGCTGAAGCCCGGCATGCAGTACACGACGAAGGGCACCGTGAAGAGCGCCGACGGCACCTCCGAGCGCACGGTCGTCCACTCCGTGACCGGACTGACAAAGGTGATAGACGGCGTGAAGACCCTCGTGATGTGGGACCGGGACTACGTCGACGGGCAGCTGGTGGAATCCGAGCTGGCCTTCTTTGCCCAGACCGAGAAGGGAGCGGTCTGGCTCTTCGGGGAGTACCCGGAGGAGTACGAGAACGGCACTTTCACCGGCGCGCCCCGCACCTTCATCAGCGGCATATCCAAGGCCCAGGCAGGGATCGCCATGCAGGATCAGCCCCTGACCGGTACACCCGGGTACGTCCAGGCCCACGCGCCCGACGTGGGCTTCCTCGATTGCGGAACCGTCTTCAAGCAGCACGAACGGGTGTGCGTCCCCGCCGCATGCTACGACGACGTGTTGGTCATTGACGAATACAATCCCTTGGAACCGTCTGTGGGCCACCAGCAAAAGCACTATTCAGCGGGCACGGGGCTGGTGAAAGTGACAGCGGTTGGTGGTGCGGACCAGGAGTCGTTGGACCTCGTCACCGCCGAGACGCTCGCGGACTCCAAACTGAGTGAAATCAATCAGCAAGCACTCGAATTGGACGGGCACGCCTACCAGATCAGTGCGAGCGTTTACGGCACAACGCCCCACGCCGAGATTGCGGTGCCAGGCTCCGGCGGCTAGCGCACTCATACCACCATCATTTGCTAAACAACGGAGGATTACCTGTTAATATCCTGAGAATCCACGCATTGAGCGTTGACCCCGGGTTTCCTCGGGCTCATTATTGACGTACACGTCTGGGGGCGCTTTGGCACTGTTCCAGGGAGCGGCGTGGTGGACAGGTACCGGGGATCTAACGTTTTCAGCGGGCACCCACTAGAGACCAATAGTGGAGTGTCCCCTCCCCGCTACGGCTTCTCTGCAGTCCCACCCCGAGAACCGGGTGAGCGGCCATGATCGGCACGATCCTGCGATGGGTACTCCAGTTCCGGTTCCTGGTCCTGGCATTGGCAGCGGGGATCCTGGGGTTCGGCTTCACGAGCCTGCCTGGCATGGCAGTTGATGCCTTCCCGGAATTCGCCCCTCCACAAGTTGAAATCCAGACCGAGGCCCTAGGGCTTTCCGCCGCGGAAGTTGAACAGCTGATCACTTCCCCCATGGAGGCGGACCTGTTGAATGGTGTGGCCTGGGTGGAAGCCATTCATTCCAAATCCGTCCCGGGCCTGTCGTCGATCCAAATGGTGTTCAAGCCGGGGACCGACCTTTTTCGGGCCCGCCAGCTTGTGTCCGAACGTCTGACCCAGGCGCGCGCGTTGCCGAACGTGTCTGCCGCGCCCGTCCTGATGCAGCCGCTCTCATCGACGAGCCGGGTCATGATGATTCGGCTGACGTCCAAAGAGATGTCAGCCATTGACATGTCTGTCCTGGCCCGCTGGACCATGAAACCCGCCCTCCTGGCGGTGCCCGGCGTCGCGAACGTGGCTATCTGGGGCCTCCGCGACCAGCAACTGCAGGTCCTGGTCGATCCTGGTGAACTTGAGGCCAAGGGCGTGACGCTGGACGAGGTCATTACTACCACCGGCAACGCCGTGTGGGTGTCGCCCTTGAGTTACCTCGAGGCATCCACGCCCGGCACCGGCGGCTTTCTGGAGACCGGCCACCAGCGGCTCGGAGTCCAGCACGTCCTGCCGATCACCACGCCCGAGGATCTGGGCAAAGTCAGCCTGGAGGGGCCGTCCGGAAAGCTGGTGTTGGGCGATGTCGCCCACGTCGTGACCGATCACCAACCACTGATCGGGGACGCACTTTCGGGCAAGGATGCCGAATTGCTCCTGGTCATCGAGAAGTTCCCGGAGACGAACACGATGGACGTGACCCGGGGCATCGATGATGCGCTCCATGCCCTCCAGCCAGGGTTGTCCGGCGTCACAATCGATACCGCCGTCTACCGACAAGCGGCGTTCATCCAGGAAGAGGTCGGCACACTTGGTGTCGCGCTGCTTGTCTCGCTGCTCCTGATAGCCACCATGTTTGGCGCGTTCTTCCGCTCCTGGCGCACAGCGGTCATCAGCCTGGTCACGATTCCGGTCTCACTGACGGCGGCAGCCTTGGTGCTGTATCTGACAGGCACCGGGATGAACACCATGGTCCTGGCCGGAATGATCCTGGCCTTGGCTGTCATCGTTGGGGACGTCGCCGAAGAGCTCCATGGCGCAGTGCGAGCCGGGAGGGCTGGCGCCGGCAGGGCCGGCGAGAGGTCCGGCGTCGGGCCCGGCGTCGCGGAGTCGGGCGTCGCCTTGGTGACGGGGTCCCTGCGGGCAGTGCGAACACCGATCCTTTACTCCCTGCTGATCATGGCGTTGTCTGTACTGCCCGTGTTCTTCGTCCCGGGCGAAGACGGAGCCCTCTTCCGCCCGCTGCTCCTTTCCTACCTGCTCACCCTGGCTGTCGGGATGATCGTGGCGCTGACGGTAACCGCGGCGCTGGTCTTCGTCCTGCCCGTCGGCCGGACCACTGCAAGGCACGGCCGCACCCTGAACCGGATCCACAGCCGATACCGCCGTGCCTTGTCCCGGGCGGAAGGAAAGGCCCGGTGGGTTTTCACGGCCGCCGCGGTCATCGCACTCGCCGGGCTTGCGCTCACGCCCCAGCTGGCCGCCGGCCATCCGACAGTGCCCGTCATGCCGGACAGGACCCTCGTCGTCCAGTGGAGCACCATCGCCGGCACATCAGACCAGGAAATGAGCCGGATCGCTGACGCGGCCGCGCAAGAACTCCGGACACTTCCCGGCGTGGCCAATGTGGGGGGACACGTCGGGCGCGCCATCACCTCGGACCAAGTGGGTGACATCAGCGCCGGGGAGCTCTGGGTGACCGTTTCTGCGGAGGCCTCCTACCGCGACACCGCGGCGGCCGTCCAGCACGTGATTGCTGGGTACCCGGGGTTGACCGGCAAAGTATCCACGTACGCGCAAGAGAAGATCGACCAGATTCATGAGGCCGCCGACCCCGGATTCACTGTCCGGGTGTACGGCCTGGATATGACCGCGCTCCGCCAGAAGGCGGAGGAAGTGCGGCAAGTCCTGGCCCGGACCGGCGGCGTCGTCAATCCCCATGTCGATGCGCCCGCCCAACAACCAATCGTCGAGGTCCAGGTTGACTTGGCCGCCGCCCAGAAAGCCGGCGTCATCCCGGGGGATGTCAGGCGCGCTGCCGCTGCCCTCCTGCAGGGAATCGAAGTCGGCAACATCTATCAACAACAAAAAGTCTTCTCGGTGATCGTGAAAGGAACCCCGTCCACCAGGAACAGCCTCACCAGCGTCCGCGAGCTCCTGATCGACACCCCCGGCGGCGGGCACGTACGCCTCGGCGACGTTGCCAAGGTCAACGTGGTAGGGAACGAGGCGGTCATCCTGCACGATGACACCTCGCGCCGGATCGATGTGAAGGCCGAGATTCAGGGGCGCGCGCTCAACGACGTGCAGCAGGACATCGAGAAGGGCTTGCAGCAACTGCAGTTCCCGCTCTCGTACCATGCGGAAATCCTCACCCAGTACGCAGAGCAACAGAATAGCGCCCGGTGGCTATGGCTGCTGGCGGCTGTCGCTGCGGCCGGAATCCTCGTGCTTCTCCAGACCGCGTCGGGAAGCTGGCGGCTAGCCGCGACGGTCTTCCTGGGCCTGGTTGCGGCGCTCTCCGGCGGGGTGCTCGCCGCCCAAATGACGGGCGGAATAAACTCCTTGATCTCGCTTCCTGCCTTCTCCGCCGTCCTTGGCATCGCCGTGCGCGGCTCCATCCTGCTGATACGGCACGCCCGAAGCTTGGCGCTCCCGGACGGCGCGCCCTTCGGGTCCGCGCTCGTGATCCGAAGCGCGCGCGGCCGGTTGATGCCCGTGCTGATGTCGGCCTTGATGACGGCTCTTGCCCTGCTGCCGCTCACGCTCATCGGTGGCGTGGTCGGAACGGAAATCATCCAACCGCTCGCCGTCATCATCTGGGGCGGGCTGCTCACCACCACTCTTTTCCTGCTATTTGTCTTGCCCGCACTGTTGCTTCGATTCGGACCGGGCCCGGCGCCTTGGGCCGCAACCCGCAACGATTCGCTGCTCCGGGCACAGAGCGAGGACGCACCATGAAAAAGATCGCTTCCCGACGGCGCCACCTCAGCACGGTCCTGATCTCGCTGGTAGTGGGCGCGTTCCTGACGCTGTCTCTGCCTGCCTGCTCCCAGCCGCATGCCGAAGCAGTACCTACCGCCGACAACCCTGCCACCCTGGACGAAGTACCGGGGACGGACCTTCACCGCATCACCCTGACCGAACGCGCCGTCGAGCGTCTTGGGCTAAAGACCGGCGTGGCGGCGTCGGGTCCGCAGGGGAAGCTGACCGTCCCCTACGGGGCGATCCTGTACGACAGCCAGGGCAGAACCTGGGTCTACACAAATCCAGAGCTCCGCGTGTATGTCCGCCAGGCGGTGACCATCGATCGAATCGCCGGCGAAGCGGCGCTGCTGAGGGACGGACCGCCGGTCGGCACGGCGGTAGTAACGCTGGGGGCCGAGGAACTCTTCGGCGAGGAATTCGATACGGCCCACTGAAATGCGTTGGATCATAGGCATCAGCCTCAAATTCAGGACCGTGGTTGTTGCGCTGGCCTGCGCGGTGATGCTGTTGGGCTCCGTACAGTTGAGCTCAGCGTCCATCGATGTCTTCCCGGAATTCGCGCCCCCGCGCGTGGAAATCCAGACGGCCTGCCTGGGCCTGACCGCCCAGGAAGTGGAAGAGCTGGTCAGCGTCCCGATCGAGGCTTCCCTGAGCGGAATGCCCGGCCTAGATGAGCTGCGCTCCAAGTCCGTGCCCCAGCTGTCCTCGATCGTGCTCATCTTCAAACAGGGTACCGATCTGCTGAACGCCCGCCAGGTGGTCTCTGAACGGATGGCGGCAGTGACCTCCGCCCTGCCCACCTGGGCGGCCCCGCCGGTCATGCTTCAGCCGTTGTCATCGACGAGCCGCGTGATGAAGATCGGCATGACCTCCTCCAACCGGTCCCTGATCGAGATGTCCATGCTTTCCTACTGGACGATCCGGGCCCGCTTGCTCCGGGTGCCCGGGGTGGCCAATGTCGCCATCTGGGGTGAACGGCTCCAGATGCTGCAGGTCCAGGTGCAGCCGGACAAGCTCAAGGCCGAAAACGTTTCCCTCAACGAGGTCATGGAAGTCACCGCCGGAGCCGTGGACGCCGGCCTGCTGAAGTATTCCCCCGGCCGGTTCATCGGCACGGGAGGCTTCATCGACAGTCCGAACCAGAGAATGGGCGTCCAGCACGTCCAGGCTGTTTCCAGCCCCGAGGACCTTGCGCAAGTCACTATCAGGGAAAAGGACGGCGTCGCGCTGCACCTGGGCGACGTGGCCAAGGTCGTGGAGGACCATCAGCCGCTCATCGGCGACGCGGTCATCAACAACGGGCACGGGCTCATGCTCATCGTCGAGAAGCTCCCCTGGGGAAACACCCTCGATGTGACGAGAGGAGTCGAGGACGCCCTCCGCCAGCTCCAGCCAGGGTTGAGTGGAATCACCTTCGACACCACCATCTTCCGTCCGGCGAGCTTCATCGAGGAGGCGATTTCCAACCTCAGCCTCGCGCTGCTCCTGGGCTGCCTGCTGGTCGTCATGATCCTCGGCGCCTTCCTCTTCCAGTGGCGCACCGCGCTGATCAGTCTCGTAGCCATTCCGCTCTCCCTCCTGACGGCGGCGCTCGTGCTGTACTTCACGGCGAGCTCCATCAACACCATGGTCCTGGCGGGGCTCGTCATCGCAGTGGGTGTCGTCGTCGACGATGCGATCATCGACGTCGAAAACATCATGCGCCGGCTCAGGCAACATCGGGCCCTGGGAAGCGCGGAACCAACTGCCTCGGTGGTGCTCAGGGCCTCCTTGGAAATGCGGAGTCCCATTGTCTACGCGACCTTGATCATCGTCGTCGCGGCCGTTCCCATTTTCTTCCTCGACGGACTGACCGGTGTCTTTTTCCGGCCGCTGGCTGTCTCCTATACCTTGGCCGTCCTCGCCTCGATGCTGGTCGCGCTGACGGTGACACCGGCGTTGGCCTTGATTCTGCTCGGCAAGGCGAAACTGGAGCAGCGCGATCCTCCCCTGGTCCGGGTGCTCAAGCGCGGATATCACGCCGCCTTGTCCCGGACCATGAACCGGCCCCGCTACGGCTACGCCGGTTTCGGCGCCATCGCGCTGGCGGGTCTGGTGATCGCTCCCCTGCTTGGCCAGTCCTTGTTCCCCACCTTCAAGGAACGGGACTTCCTGATGCACTGGGTCTCAGAGCCCGGCACCTCGGCAGCAGAGGAATACCGCATCTCACAAAGGGGCTGTGAGGAACTCCTCAAGGTGCCCGGAGTCATGAACTGCGGAACACACATAGGCCAGGCGTTCACAGCAGACGAGATCGTCGGCGTCAACGCCGGGGAAAACTGGATCAGCATCGACCGCCACGCTGACTACGATAAAACGGTGGCAGCTGTCCAGGAGGTTGTCGACGGCTATCCGGGCCTGCACCGCGACGTCCAGACCTACCTGAAAGAGAGAATCGAAGAGGTCCTGACCGGCTCGAGCGAACCAATCCTGGTCCGGGTCTACGGCGATGACCTGAACGTGCTTCGGGACCAGGCCCAGAAGATCAAATCAATCCTTGACCACATCCCGGGCACCAATGAACCCCACGTCTCCCTGGAAGTCGAGGTGCCGCAGATTACGGTCAAGGTGGATCTTGCCGCGGCGCAAAAGTACGGGCTCAAACCCGGCGATGTCAGGCGGGCAGCCGCGACACTCGTGGCCGGGGAAGAGGTAGGCGACGTCTTCCGGGACGGTCGTGCCTACGACGTCCAAGTCTGGAGCACACCGGAGACCCGCGCCAGCGTCACCAGCATCGAAGACCTGCCGATCGACACCCCGAGCGGACAGCGCGTCCGGCTGGCCGACGTCGCCGCTGTCAGTGTGCAAGCGACACCCAACCTCATCGACCGCACGAACGGATCCCGCCGCGTTGAGGTCGGTTCCTTCATCGATCAGGGGGCGGACCTCGGGACAGTTGTCCGCACGCTACAGGAACGCCTCGAAGAGATGAACCTGCCGCCTGGTTACAGTGTCCAACTCCTCGGTGAGTACACCGAACGCCAGGCGGCCACCGAACGCCTGACGATCTTCGCCACAGCGGCCCTTGCCCTGATTTTCCTGTTCCTGCAGGCATCGTTCCGAAGCTGGCGGCTGGCCCTGCTCGCGCTGCTGACGCTCCCGATAGCCCTGGTCGGCGGAGTGTTCGCCGCCTACATCACCGGCGGGGTCCTCTCGCTCGGCTCACTCGTCGGGTTCCTCACGGTCATGGGCATCGCAGCCCGCAACGGGATCCTCCTCATCAGCCACTGCCAGCATCTGGAAAGGAACGAGAACGAAGCCTTCGGCCGCGCCCTCGTGTTGCGCGGAGCTTCTGAACGGCTTTCCCCGATCCTCATGACCACCTTGGCTACCGGACTTGCCCTCGTGCCCTTGGTGGTCATGGGCAATATCCCGGGCCATGAAATCGAACACCCGATGGCCGTGGTCATTCTGGGCGGACTCGTCACGTCCACACTGCTCAATTTGTTCATTGTTCCTTCGCTCTACCTCCGCTTCGCAAAAGCAGGGTCCATCCCGAGCGGAGCTTCAGGTGTGGCGCGTCCGGGATTAAGGTTCCCTTTCCGGAGACTCGGGCGGATGGTTCCTTCCCGAACGCAGTCACCTAGTTAGCCCCGGCGTCTGCCTCGCGCACGCCCAGCGGGGTCAAGCGGCGCCGCGCGGCGCCAATATTACGCACACGCCCAGCGGCGCCAAGCGGGGCCAATATTAAATTGTCGGTGCCTCCTGCGATGCTGTGGGTATGGATGGAAGGACAGCCTGGAGTGCCGAGAGCAGGGCGGCCGTGGCGGCCGTTGCCGGCTCCGTTGCCGCGCTGGCCGGCTTCGCCGGCGGCGCTGGTTCCTCCGATCTGCCCGGCCCCGATTCCCCGCGAGGCGCTGATTTCCCGCCGGACACCGATCCGCTGCGGGATCTGGCCGATGGCTGCCTGGACGGACTCGCCGAAGTGGCCCGGCTGGAAGCCCGGACCGCCGCGCTGAAAGCCAAACTCGCCACGGACTACCTCCAGGCGGCCAGGGCCCTGGCGGCCCCGGACGCCCCACCCCAGGAAGCCACCGCCCGCGAGCTTGCCCTCATCGCCGAGGTCGCCTGCGTCCTGACCGTCAGCGAACGCACCGCCGCGGCCCTCCTGTCCGTATCCCAGGCCCTGGCCACGGGCCTGCCCCTGACCCTGGCAGCCCTTGAGGCCGGCACCCTCTCCTGGCAGCACGCCCGGATCATCGTCGACGAAACCACCGGCCTGGACCCCGCCGCAGCCGCCGCCCTGGAAACACACTTCCTGAACCCCCGCGCACCGGACCCCGCCCGGGGCTGCCCGGCCGGGGACCTAGTCCCCTCCCGGTTCCGGGCCAAGGCCCGCACCTGGCGCGAACGCCACCACCCCGTCAGCATCGAAGAACGCCACACCGCCAAAACCGCCGACCGGCGGGTCGAATACCTCCCGGACCGCGACGGCATGGCCTGGCTCTCCGCCCACCTCCCCGCCGCCACCGCGGCCGGGATCTGGGACCGGACCACCGCAGCCGCCCGCGCCCTCCAAGGCCCCGCCGAAACCCGCACCCTCGCCCAGCTCCGCGCCGACATCACCGCCACCTGGCTCCTCACCAACACCACCCCCGGCGCCACCAACGCCGTCGGCACCACCGGCACCACCGCGGCAACGCCCGACGGCGGCCTGTCCGGCGGCGGTCTGGAACCGGGGCGGGTTCCGTCCCCGAGGGCGCAGGTGCTGGTCACCGTCCCGGTCCTGTCCCTGCTCGGCGCCACGGACGAACCGGCCATGCTGGACGGGTACGGGCCGATCCCGCCGTCCATGGCCCGGCGCCTGGTCGCCGAGGGAGCCGAGTCCTTCCACCGCGTCCTGACCGACCCCCGCGACGGGGCGCCGCTGGAAATCGGACGCACCAGCTACCGCCTCACCAAGGCCATGCGCCAATGGCTGCGGCTCCGCGACGGCAAATGCCCCTTCCCCGGCTGCAACAACCACTCCCTGGACAACGACGCAGACCACCTCCTGGCCTGGGCCGAGGGAGGCACCACCGGCATCTCCAACCTGGGCCAACCCTGCCCCAAACACCACCGCCTCAAACACCGCACCGCATGGACCCCCACCCCGGCCGGCAAAGACCACCCACCCGGGTGGACCTCACCCACCGGCCGGCACTACCCCGGCGAACACCAGGACTGGGAACCACCCCGCTGGCCACCCCACCTCCCGATCACAACCACCAACACAAACATGGCGGCAGACACGCAACCGGACCACCCCGAGCCGCCACCAGGCACAGACCGGAGCTGGCCCCGGAATATGACCTGCCACCAGACGAACTGCCACCAGACCTGGAACTGCCCCAAAAACACGAACTACCGGCCGATCCCTTCCCCGACTGGACCTCCTTCACGGCCGCCCACCCCTGGCCCGACACCCACAACGATGCAGGCCAAACAGACAACCCGGGCTGGACCCTGCCCCTGGACGACCCCCACGCCGAATACGCCGCGTACTAAAGCGACTGACCGTTTAGAAGCCCCGTTCCAGGCGCGGGCCACCCGCTCAACCGAGTTGGGGCAGGTCCCTCCGGCGCCTCGAAAATGGATAAGCGGATTAATTAGCCCGCCGTTCATCTCTCATCAGGCCATCGCTTGAACCGTCTTCACGAACTTGTCGCGGCCCAGGGTGAAGCTGACTCCATGACGGACGACAAAGACATCTTAAGGTCCGGACTTTCACGCCGCGGGTTCGGGCGCCGCAGCTGCGGGGGTCACAGCCGCTCTCGCAGGGGCCGCACCGGCGTCAGCCGATGACAAGGCCGGCCTTGCGTCCGGACCCGGTGACCCACTCACCACACCGGTAGTGAACGGGCTGCACCTGCAGTTCGGAGCCGATTCCTCCAGCGAAGTTGTCGCCTCATGGCACACTTTGCAGCCCGTAACGAAAGCTCGGGCAATGCTCGGCGAAACGGATGGAAGCTACGCCGGAGCCAGGATGCGCTCGAAACCAGCTATGTCGACGCCAAATCCGGTCAAAAAGTCTACGCGTACCATGCGAAACTGGCCGGGCTCGCTCCATCACACGACTACCTCTATACCGCCACGCACGACGGCGCACAGGCGGAGTTTGGCTCCTTCCGGACAGGTCCACGCAGCCGCGGAAAGATCACCTTCACCAGCTTCGGCGACCAGGGCACCCCCACACTCGGAAAGAAGTCCACCGGAGCCGGCGGCGCACAGCAATGGGTCAACGACAACCTTGGTTCCCCTGCGGCAGGCAGATGTCACCCGAGGGCTCTGGTACTCCTTCACGGCAGGTTCGGTCCGGATCATCAGCCTTGCCAACGACGACGTTTGCTACCAGGACGGCGGAAACAGCTGCGTTCGGGGCTACTCGCAGGGCGCTCAGAAAGCCTGGCTGGAGAAGGAGCTCAGCGCTGCCCGGTCGGACAAAAACATCGACTGGGTGGTTATCTGCATGCACCAGGTTGTCGTTAGCACGGCCGGATCCTTCAACGGCGCCGACCTCGGCATCCGCCAGGAATGGGTGCCGCTCTTCGATAAGTACGGAGTCGACCTCGTCGTGTGCGGGCACGAACATCACTACGAACGCTCGCACCCAGTCCGCGGCCAGCAAACCAATGCAACGCTTACCCCCATCCCTGCGGACACCCGGAAGGACGTCATCGACACCACCAAGGGCACCGTCCACATGGTTCTCGGGGGTGGCGGAACCTCAGTGCCCTCGAACCAGTTGTTCACCAACCCTCCCGCGTGCCGCGTCATCACCGCCGTGGGCGCCCCGGACCCCACCACCCACAATCGGCCGCCGGTCTACGTCCAGGAAGACGCCGCCTGGTCAGCACAGCGCGACGCCGCGAACTCGTACGGTTTCGCATTCTTCAGTGTTGACCCCGGCACTGAACCCGGCGGAACAACGAGTATCGAAGTGACCTACTACAACGTCACCGGCCCCCAAGGCCAGCTCGCAGCACCCAAAGCGGGAAGCCCCGCCGTCGACAAGACGGCCGGGCTTTCCGGGGCTTAGCTGGTGCTACGGGCGGTTATTGCCCGACAGGCTGATCGAACCGCTGACCTGCACGGTTCGGGCCCAGGAACATAAACACCAGGAGGATGATTCCGCCGACGATCGGAATCAGGCCGAGCAGGATCATCCAACCGCTTTTGTTGCTGTCGTGCAGGCGGCGTACCGTCAGAGCCAAGCCCGGGACGAAGGTCCCGAGACCCCAGATGACGAGCAGAACTGTGCCGATCCCGGCACCTGGCCCGGGTGTGGTGCCATAAGCGGTGGTGGTGCTGCCAGCGCTGATAATGACGTTCAGGATAATGGCGACGACGACGGATACGAGCGCCCACCACCAGTATTCGCTGCGGCTGGCACGCCCGGTGAACGTGGCGTACTTCTTGAAAAATCGCTTGACTGCTTCCGGGAAAGGCGCGCCGTAATAGGGCGCCCACAGTGGCGGTTCGCCCTGCCACGACTGCTGCTGAGACGGGTACGGCTGCTGAGACGGGTATCGCGGTGAGCTCATGGTTCCCCCATGCATTTCAGAGTGATGAGACGCGCTCATGGTACGGCCTTGCACGGCTTGAAAGCGTCAGACTTGGGCAAATTCCCGGGAAATTTTCTAACCGATAGCGGGCATCCGAAAGGGCAGCACCGTAGCGCCGCCACTCAGCTACGATGAACACCACCCATCGGGGCCGGACGCCAAGCATGCGGGGCGTCGCGCGCTTCGCCGGCGCTGGCTGGAAGACGCTGATACTTGTTAGTCTCGGCCCATGACGGGATTTCCTCAGTTACTTCACACGGTTCTCGACACTACTGATGTGCGAGGACTGGCGGAGTTCTACCGCCAGCTTCTCGGACTCCAGTACCGGTCAGGCGACGAGCCCGGGGCCGAGGGCTTCCCTGATGATGTCGACTGGCTTGTCCTAACTGATGCGCAGGGCGATCGTAAGCTCGCTTTTCAGCAGGTTCAACATTTGAAGCGGACCACATGGCCTTTGCCCGATGTGCCAATGCAGATGCACCTCGATCTCACCGTTCCTGACCGAGAAGCCCTCGCACATCAACACTCCAGGGCACTGGCATTAGGGGCCGAGCTCCTCTTTGATCGTACGGACGATCCAAACGAGCCGCTGTTCGTCTACGCCGATCCGGCCGGTCATCCGTTCTGCATCTTCGTGGGCTAACGCGAGCATCAGATCCCCGAGCGTCCCGTTCGGGGATCGATTAGCGGGGGGCGGGGCTCTCAGTGGACGATCGGCACAGGCGGACGGGAAATCCGCAGAGCTACATGGCCACGCGCCGTCTCATAGAAAGCCCGTGATTCAACTCCTTCAGCGCGATCCAGAGACCGTCCACCGACCGTTACCGCATCGAAGAAGCCGGTCCGGACGACGTGGCCGTCTTTGAGGACATGTACTTCGTGGCCAAGCGACTCCTCCCAGGCCACTTTCCCCCACCCGCAGGACCGGTTGGTGGCGTTCGGGGCACCAACGTCGCCACTGACTGGACTGTTTCTATCGACCACTAACATCCGCTTTCTCCTCGGCGGCCTTCAGCGCAGTCTCCCGAATTCCGCCGATGATGACCTGCAGACCGTCCCGGAACAAGGTGGGCTCGATCACGATCGGCGGAAGCAATCGGATGACGTTTTCGTGAACGCCGTTCGTCAACGCCAGCACTCCGTTCGCGTGGCAATAGGCTGACACCGCCTTGGCGCGCCCGGATGCGGGCTCAAGCGTGTCCTCGTCGCCGAATTCGATGCCGATCATTGCCCCGCGGGCGCGTACATCGATGACGCCCTGCCCTGCACCCACGAGAGGGCGCAGCATCTCGACGGCGATCCGGCCCAGTTCGGTTGCCTTGTCGAGAACTCCTTCGGTGTCCAACTGCTCGAATACAGCAAGGGCAGCTTCGCAGGAAAGGGGGTTCCCGGCGTACGTTCCGCCGAGGCCGGCCGGATGCACAGCGTTCATCACGTCCGCCGGTCCCGTCACCGAGCTGAGCGGCATGCCGTTGGCGAGAGCTTTTGCTGCGACAAGGAGGTCTGGAACCACGTTCTCGTACTCGATGGCCCAGATCCGTCCGGTACGGCCCATGCCGCTCTGGACTTCGTCGGCGATCAGGAGAATGCCGTACTCATCGGCGATCTCCCGTAGCCCGGCCAGGAAACCCTCTTGTGGAATCAGGCACCCGGCCTCACCGAGGATCGGTTCGATGATCATGGCCGCAAACGATGTCGCGTCGTTCTCCAGCAGCGCGGCACGGACACGGTCCAGAGAGTGATCAACGGTGTCGGCTGAACCGCGTGGTGACGTGGGTACCGGCACGTGGATGACGTCATTGGAGAATGGCCCGAATCCGGTCTTGTAGGGATGGGCCTTGGAGGTCAAGGACATCGTCATGTGGGTCCGGCCGTGGTACGCGCCGTCGAAGGCAAGGACCTTCGCCCTTCCAGTGAAATAGCGGGCAATTTTCACCGCGTTCTCGTTTGCCTCGGCTCCAGTGGAGAACAATGCCGTACGCTTCTCCGCGTTGCCCGGCGCACGTTCGTTCAGCCAGCGGCAGACCTCCACGTAGCTCTGGTACTCGGTGGTCATGAAGCAGGTGTGCGTGAATCGGTCCAGTTGTGCTTGCAAGCGTTCCCGCACGCGTTCGTTCGAGGCCCCGAGCGACGTGGGTCCCAGGCCGGATGCGAGATCGATGATGCGGTTCCCGTCCACGTCAAGCAGGATGCCGCCGTCGGCACGTTCTATGAAAACCGGCAGTTGCGTGCCGAACCCACTGGACACCTGGGCGCGTCGCTCAACCATGAACTCATGTGAACGTGGGCCCGGGATTTCCGTGGCCAGATACCTTGACTGCTTCAAGGCCGGGAGCGGTGGCAGCGTCCGTAGCGGATCGGACCCCGCGACGAGATGGTTAGCGGTGCTCATGAATGACGGTCCTCCATGTATTCGGCAATGAAGCCTGTGTTGAATGTGCCGCTCCTGAAGGTCTCTGTGTTCAGGACTTCACGGTGAAATGCAGCGGTGGTCACCACGCCTTGGATCTTGAACTCATCCAGGGCCCTCAGGGTCCGCGCGATCGCTTCGTCCCTGTCTTGTCCCCAGCAGATGAGCTTGCCGATCATGGAGTCGTAGAAGGGCGGGATGGTCGATCCGCTCTCGATGTGCGTGTCCAGCCGCACGCCGAAGCCGCCAGGGGCGCGGAACTCGTGGATCATTCCAGGATTAGGGGCGAAGCCACGATCCGCATTCTCCGCGTTGATGCGGCACTCGATCGCGTGCCCGCGCACCTGCACGTCGTCCTGCGTCAGGTCTAGTGCCGCGCCACCGGCGATCTCAAGCTGCAGCTTGATCAGGTCTATCCCGGTCACCATTTCGGATACCGGATGCTCAACCTGGATGCGGGTATTCATCTCAATGAAGTAATACTCGCCGGTGGCATTGTCGAAGACGAACTCCACTGTTCCGGCGTTGGTGTAGCCGACTTCTTCGCAGAGTGCTACGGCTGCCTTGGCCAGGCCTTCCCGTGTTTCGTGGTCGATGGCTGGAGAAGGCGCTTCTTCGACGAGTTTCTGGTTGCGGCGTTGCGCGGTGCAGTCACGTTCGCCCAGATGCAACGTTGTGGTGCCGTCCGAAACCACCTGGATTTCGATGTGGCGGATATCGGTGAGGTAGCGCTCGATGTAGACGGAGGGATCGCCGAAGGCGACCTCGGCTTCGGCCATGATTTCCGCTAGGTCACCGGCAAGAGTTTCGGCGGCTTTCACAACGCGCAGGCCGCGGCCTCCGCCACCGGCTGCCGCTTTGATAAGCAGGGGGAAGCCGACTTCTTCTGCCACCCGGAACGCCTCGTCGTGATCGGCGATGGCCCCGTCGGAGCCCGGGACGGTGGGCACCCCCGCATGTCTGGCGATCTTCTTCGCCTCGATCTTGTCACCCATGCGGCGAATGACCTCTGCGGACGGTCCTACAAAGCCGACGCCCTCGGACTCGCAGAGCGCGACGAAGTCGGCATTCTCCGACAGGAAGCCATAGCCGGGATGGATCGCGTCGGCACCGCTCGCCTGCGCCGCTGCGATCACTGCGCGGCCGTCGCGGTAGCTGAGCTTTGCCGCGGCGGGGCCGATACAGAGCGCCTGGTCTGCAAGCCTGACGGGGAGCGAATCGCGATCAGCTTCGGAATGCGCGAGGATGCTGCGGATACCGAGTTCCTTGCACGCGCGGATCACCCGCAGAGCAATCTCGCCGCGGTTGGCGATCAACACGCTCGAGAGCGTCATGAGGCGTCCTTCCTGATCACCATCAGCGGCTGTCCGTACTCGACGAGGGACTCGTTCTCAGCGAGGATGCGGACCACGGCGCCCTCGACGCGGGCCTCGATGTTGTTCATGAGCTTCATCACCTCGACGATGCCGAGGACGCTGTCCGGCTGGACGCGGTCGCCGACCGAGACGAACGCGGGAGAGCCCGGCTGCGGTGAGGCGTAGAACGTGCCGAGCATGGGCGCCGTGATCAGCACTTCGTCGTCGGCGAGCCGAGCGGCATCCTTCGGAGCATCCGGGGCCGGCGCTACCGCCGCGGGCTCCTGTGCCGGCGCTACCGCCGCGGGCTCCTGTGCTGGCACGGCAGGGGCGGACGCGGCGGGGGCGCTGACGGCCGGACCGTCGACAGGCACGGCCGCGGCGCGCAGACCGACGCCGGCGCCGCTGTTCCGCGACACGTGCAGTTCGACGTCGCCGACCTTCAGCGACAGCTCGCGTACGTCCTCCGCGAGGTTCACCCAGTCGACGATCGCCTTGAGTTCCTTCATGTCGGGCAGGTTATCGGCCATCTTCGTTCTCTCCTTTTTCCAGGGTGATCCGCAGATCACCGCTCCTGAGCACCTGCCGGCCTGTGGGGGTGCCATCGTAAAGCGAGGTGATGAGGTCCAGGGTCGGCATCAGCTTCTCGCCGGCCGCACCGCCCTCCGTCATGACCTTCTTCATGTCGTCGACCTGGGTTCCCGCGAACTGGGCACGCAGCAGCCACAGGTCGATGTCCTCGTCCGGGTACCGTTCCTGCAGCGAGGGCATCATCGGAGGGATCGCCTCGGGCTCCTCTGCGATGTTCGAGGATCCGTTCGCGAGGATCTTCTCGAGTGCGGCGGGCTCGAGGGGCGCGAGCGGCTTGCCGTAGTAGCCGAGTGCGTACTTCTTCACCTCGTTCGGAACCACGCGGTAGCGCTCCCCGCTCATGACGTTCATCACGGCCTGAGTTCCCACATGCTGGGCGAACGGCGTGATCATGATGGGGTACGCCAGTTCTGCGCGCACCCGCGCGACCTCCTGCATCAGCTCGTCGAAGCGATCGGCGAGACCTGCTGCCTCCAGCTGTGACTGGAAGTTCGACAGCATCCCGCCAGGGGTCTGGTGCATGTAATGCATGCCGGTGTACTCGTGCGGGACGCCGAGAGGCTTGCCTTCTTCCTCGGCGATGCGCGAGAGCTTCCGGCTGATCGCAGCGATCCGCTCGTCGTCGACGTCCACGGTGTAGCCGAGCGCCCGCAGATCCCGCACCATGCCCTGCGTGGAGGGCTGCCCGTTGCCCGAGGCGAGCGGTGCGATTGAGGTGTGCACGGAGTCCGCGCCCAGCTCCACCGCTTCGAGGCACACGAGCGGCGCCAGTCCCGTGAGACTGTGAGTGTGCACTTCCAGGGGACGATCACCGATCACCGCTCTCAGCGCGGGCACGAGAGTGCGGATCCGATCCGGAGTTAGCAGTCCCCCGGCATCCTTGAGCATGATCCTGTCGACGTCGGCCTTCCCGATCAGTTCCTGCGCCTTGGCGACAAAGAGCTCATCGGTGTGCACCGGAGACTCGCAGAACGACACCGCGCCGAAGGTCTCGGCCCCCAGTCGCTTCGCCCGGAGCAGGGCCGCCGAGATGTTGTCTACGTCGTTTAGACCGTCGAACGCTCCGATCTCACGGAATCCGTTCGCGACGAGGCGATCCACCCATGCCTCGATCACGTCGTCAGGCAGGAAGTCGAACGTGGCAAGGTTCTTCGAGCGGATTAGTGCGCGGAACGTCGTGTTTGGGGCGTGCCGGTGCATCAGCCGGACCCGCTCCCACGGGTCCTCCTTGAGGTAGCGGACCGCGACGTCGAACTGGATGGGCGCGACGAGGTCTACGTGCTCGAAGCCGGCGCTGTCGAACTCTTCGATCATGTCCAGCATGTGCGAAGTCCGCATCCGCGTTGCCCACAGGCTCTGGTGACCGTCTCGCAGGGTGGTGTCGATGATCTTCACTTCGCGGCGACTGTGTGCGGGTCGGCCGCCGCGGCTCATGACCTCCGCGATGTTCGCGGGTGGGTTCTCCGGCATGTTCCTTAGCTCCTTTGCTCGGTTTTCGTGACGTGTGGAGGCCGGCTCAGCGAGTGACCAGATGTGACCTGGCGCCATTCGCCGCGAACGTCTTCGGCGGCAGGTCCGCCATCGTCAGAAGCCCGGGCGCGGAGCCGGGAAGCGACGGGATGACGTTCGCTGCGACGGCAACGGTTGACTGGTAGCTGTCGATCCTGCTGCTCGAGAAGTCGAGAGTCCCGGTGCAGCTCTCGATCCGCCAGCTGTCCCCGTCCGGGAAGGGGTCCGCGCTCACGAAGATCCCGAAGTCGATCGTCGCGTCGATTACGACGCGCCCGTCGAGGTATCCCCTGGCTGCGTGCCTCAGAGCAGCGATCGTGCCGGGGTCGACGGCGGTGTGCGACGGTGAGTCCGAAGCCGAACTTCGAGAGGATCCCGCCGTAGCCCGACATTTCCGCCGTCCGCCGGATTGTCACGCGGTTCACGTCCACCGTGAGGCTGCTGAGCAGCAGCGGAAGGGTGTCCAGGAGAATGCCGGGGTTGCAGCCCGTGCCGAGCACCGTGAGACCAGCGCGTCGCGCGCGCTCATCAATACGCCGGGCGACGGGTTCGTGGTCGTAGAAGCCGAAGCCGAAGCCGAGCTGCTCGCAGATAGTGACGACATTCATTCCGCGATCGAGCAAGTCGTTGATGATCGGCTCGACCTCGGCGACGAACGACGTGGTCGCGACGAACGCGACGTCGGCGTCTGGCGCATCCGCGAGGTTCGGCGCGATACGGGCGCCCAGGCCAAAGAGAAGCACCTTCGGCTGGTCATCAGAGTGCATGGTTACTCCTCTGCGGTACGTGGGAATCGGGAGGGCGACTTCGGAGAAGCCGTGGTGAAACGTGCCCGGCAACGAGGGATGACCAACGGCGTCGCGTTCGGACTGATCCGGCATCGTGGCGGCGGATGCTTGCTACAAGCCTACAATTCGAGACAAAAAATTCTTCGTATTGCGAAGATATCGCTTGAAATTTTAGAATGCTGGAGATTTATAAAAATATCTGCGATTTTCGTTGATTGCAGATCGTCTCGGTCAAATTTTTTTCGGGGGTATATCGACATGGTCCAATCCACTCGAGCAGGCAGGCCGCTCGATCCGATCGACGAGAAGATCGTGTGGGAGTTACGGCGGGAGGCACGCATCAGCAACAACGAGCTCGCCGCCCGCGTCAATGTGTCGCCGTCGACCGCCCTGATGCGGCTGCGCGCGCTCAGGGAGTCGGGCGTCATCGTCTCGACCCACGCCCAGTACGACATGACCGCGCTCGGACTCGACCTGCACGCAATCGTATTCATACGCCTGAAGCCGGGGACGCAGAGCAGCGCTCATGACTACGCCGAGCGCGCAGTCAAGTTCGTCAATGTCGTGAACGTTTTCCTCATGGGCGGGAACTACGACCTGCTCGTGCACGTCGCCTGCACGTCGAGCAGTCAGCTGCAGGACCTCGTGGCCCAGAAGATTGCCGCCGACCCCGTGGTCGCCTCGGCCCAGGCGCACATCGTCTTCGAGCATCTCATCGCCGCCCAGCACATGGAACATGTCGACGGATTCCCGGTGATGCGGGGGGAACGCGCCCCTGAGTGATCGGGAACCGGCAGCCGGCGCGTAGCATCTCGGACATGTGACCGCGGCATCCGGCCGAAGCGTCGCGAGGGACGATCGCAGACCTCGGGCTGTGTAAGTGCACGCTGCACCTGCACATCCGGAAGCAGGTGCGCCCTGTCGTGGTGACCGGGGCACGCGTTAGATCAGACTGTGTGCATCAGTTTTTGAGGGGCATGGAATCCTCCACGAGTGAGGCCGTCGCTGTCGACGCGGCCGAGCTGGATGCATCTGCGCTACGCAGGCCGTGCTTCTCCGCTAACGACGACCCTTCATCCGGTCTCGCGCGCTCAACGAGAGGCACACTCATGACCGAACTTTTAGACTCACACGCCGGCACTGGTCTGAAGCGGGTCGGCCCGCTCTGGATGACGCTGTTCACGGTCGCGTGGTTGGCGATCTGGACTATCCAGCTCACGCCAATCCAGCTCCTGCTGCCACTGCAACTGGACACCGGCGCCCTGGGAGAGAACTGGATCGGCGGCGTGGTATGGGCCGGCGTGGTGCTGTCTGTCGGGGGACTAATCGGGGTCATCGCCGCGCCGATGGCAGGCCGCTGGTCTGACCGCACCCGTTCCCGGTGGGGGCGCAGACGTCCCTGGGCGATCTGTGGATCGCTGCTTTCAGCGATCGGGCTGGTGCTCACCGGCCTCGTGACGGGTCCCGTCGCGATCGGTGGTGCCTGGATCGTGGTCTCCGTTGGGATTTCCGTCGCATCGGCGGCCTTTACGGCGATGATCGCCGATCAGCTCCCGGCTACCCAGCGTGGTGCCGCGTCAGCCGCGTCAAGCTCGGCGCAGGCGCTCGGCGTCGTCGTCGGCGTGGGCACCGTCGTGCTGAGCGGACTGGGGATCTTCGAGTCGTACCTAGTCATCGCCGCGATCATTGCGGTGATCGGCGTCGCCGCCGCATTGTGGCTTCCGGATGAGCCCGCGCACCGCATGATCGCGCTGGCACCGGGTTCAACCGCCCGGCGTTCGTCTTCCCTGCGCGACAGCAACTTCCTGTGGCTGCTCAGCAGCCGCCTGGTCGTGAACATCGGGAACGCCTTGGGCACCGCGTTGCTGCTGTTCTTCCTGCTGTACGGATTGAAGGTGCCCGCGGCCGAGGCGCAGGACGATTTGCTCCTCCTCATCGCTGTGTACACGATCTTCACCGTGGTCTCTGCGGTTGTCACGGGGTTCGTCTCTGATCGGGCCTCCGCGAATCCGGTGCGCCGGCGCCGCACACTGACAGTGCTGTCTGCGCTGTTTGGGATGGTCTGGGGTGTGGTGATCCTCATCAGTCCGTCTCTGATCATGACTATGATCGCTTCGGCACTCATGGGCGTCGGTTACGGGGCGTACATGACGGTGAGCCTGGCACTCGCGACGGATCTGCTCAAGGACCCGGAAGGCCACGCGCATGATCTCGGCCTCGTGAATGTCTCTGCTCAGCTCGGGCAGCTTTTGGGCCCGCTGCTCGGGGCAGGGCTGGTTGCGGTCGTCGGCGGGTTCTGGCTGCTACAAGCCGCCGCCGTGGTTCTGTCCGCCGTGGGTGCCATCATGACCTACGGAATCAAAACGCCCGGCCTTGTCCCGCAAGCTTCAGCCGCAGTAGCGCGACATTCGTAGCGCGCCGCAGTCTAACTCAAACCCCCGAAAGGCTATTTGATGTCCCCAGATATCCCCGTCCCCGTTATTCTCGGCGGCGCCCGCACCCCCTTCGGACGCTTCCGCGGAGGACTCGCCTCTCTCTCGGCCAGCCAACTAGGTTCACACGCAATCCGTGCAGCACTGGAAAAGACCGGCGTGGCCGCTGAGCAGATTGAAGCAGTAATCGTCGGCCAAGTCGTCCAGGCTGGCGCCGGCCAAGGGCCGGCCCGGCAGGCCAGCGTGGGTGCCGGCATCGGCTGGGACGTACCCACCGTGACGGTCAACAAGCTCTGCCTCTCCGGTCTCACTGCGGTGATCGACGCAGCCCGGATGATCCGTGCCGGCGAGGTCGATTTTGTCGTCGCGGCGGGCCAGGAATCCATGACGAACGCCCCGCATCTGGCCATGGGACTCCGTGCCGGGGTCACCATCGGCGACACGCCACTGGTCGATTCCCTGAACCACGACGGCCTGCAGGATCCCTTCCGCGGTGAACTGATGGGTGCCGCCACGGACACCGGGAATCACGGCCGCGGTATCAGCCGCGAAGAACAGGACGAGGTCGCCGCCCGTTCCCACCAGCGTGCAGAAACGGCCCGGGTGGCAGGAATCCTCGCGGAGGAAATCACACCCGTTACCATTGCCCAGCGCAAGGGACCGGCCCTGGTGCTCGATACGGATGAGGCGATCCGCCCCGAAACGACGGCCGAGCTACTGTCCAAGCTCAAGCCCGCCTTCTCAACAGCCGCAGAAGCGACCATTACAGCCGGTTCTTCCTCGCCCCTCTCCGATGGGGCTGCAGCGATAATCATCGCCAGCAAGGCGGCAGCTGAGGCAGCTGGCCTGGAATGGATTGCCGAAATCGGCGCCCACGGCCAGACGGCCGGCCCCGATGCATCCCTGCACTCGCAGCCCTCCCGGGCAATTGAGCATGCACTCAAGCGCGAAGGGCTGACTGTGGAGGACCTGGATCTGATCGAGATCAACGAGGCCTTCGCTTCCGTTGTCATCCAGTCAGCCAGGGACCTTGGCATCAGCACAGAGCGCATCAACACCGACGGCGGCGCCATCGCGCTCGGGCACCCCGTCGGTGCCTCAGGCGCTCGCCTGGTCCTCCACCAGGCGCTGGCACTCAAGCGCAGTGGCGGCGGCACCGGCGTCGTGGGCCTGTGCGGCGGCGGCGGCCAGGGCGATGCACTGATCCTCAAGGCCTAAGCTCCGGCCCACAACTATTAAGGACAAGCAACCATGAAAATCACGCCAACCAATGACGGCTTCGGCACCGTCTCCGTCGCGGCCATCCTGGCCGAGTCCGCCGCCCGCTGCCCTGAGGGCACCGCTCTCATCGTCGGAGACGAAGAGACCAGCTACGGGCAACTGTGGGAGCAGACCCGTGCCTACGCCGGAGCCCTGCGCGCCCGTGGGATCGGACCGGGCGATCCCGTTGCCGTCCTCATCCCTAACGTGGCGGACTTTGCCCGTGCCTATTACGCGGTGCTGGCCCTTGGAGGCATCGTAGTACCTATCCACGCACTGCTAAAGGCCGGCGAAATTCAGTATGCACTGCGCGACAGCGACGCCAGGCTGCTGATCTGTGCTGCGCCGCTGCTGGGCGAAGGCGCCCAGGGTGCCGCAGCGGCCGACGTCGAAGTCGTGACGGTGATGGCGCCGGAAAGTGCTGGCGGTCCAGCACGACTGGAAGGCGAAGCTGCCGGCGCTGTCCCGATTCAAAGCTATGTCCCGCGGAAACCTCAGGACACGGCGACCATCCTGTACACCTCCGGGACTACAGGGAAACCCAAAGGCGCCCTCGGCACGCATTTCGCCCTGATGGAACAGGTCAATGTGCTGCTGACCGGCACCCTGGACGTCCGGGCCGGCGATAAATTGTTCGGCGGCCTGCCGCTGTTCCATACCTTCGGCCAGACCTGCGTTCTCAATATCGGCCTGCGCGTCGGCGCAACTATCGTCATGTGCCCCAGGTTCACCGGGGAGGCCGCTCTGGAACTGCTGCACAAACACGCGATCGACGTGTTCTTCGGGGTGCCGACCATGTATACGGCGCTGGTGGAGGCTGCCAAGGCCAATCCTGCCCGCCCCCGGATGCTTCGCTACGGAATCTCCGGCGGCTCCGCACTACCGGTACCGGTACTGGAGAAATTCCGTGAGCTCTTCGGTGCCGACATCCACGAAGGCTACGGGCTGACCGAAACCTCCCCGGTGACCAGCTTCAACCATGTGGGCAAAAAGCCGCGACCCGGTACCATCGGCACCCCAATTTGGGGCGTGGATATCGAGATCGCCCGCCCCGAGGTCACGGACAGCATTGAACTACTGCCCGATGGCGAGCTCGGAGAACTGGTAATCCGCGGACATAACCTGTTCAAGGGGTACCTTAACCGGCCGGACGCCACCGACGAAGCGGTCGTGCAGGGCTGGTTCCGCACCGGAGACCTCGGCACCAAGGACAGCGACGGCTACCTGCGCATCGTCGACCGCAAAAAGGACATGATCATCCGCAACGGCTACAACGTTTACCCGCGCGAAGTTGAAGAAATCCTGAACCAGCACCCGCAGGTGGTCAGCGCTGCCGTTTTCGGTGTCCCCCATGAGATCCACGGACAGGAGGTAGCCGCGGCAATCGCCACGACACCGGGCGGCACCCTCACTGCCCAGGAATTGGTCGACTTCGCCAAGGCCCGTCTGGCTGCCTACAAGTATCCGCGCATCATTGAACTGATGACGGAACTGCCGCTGGGCCCAAGCGGAAAGATCCTGAAACGGGAACTCGCCGCCCGGTATTTGGAAAACTCCGCTTCCGCTGCTGTGCTTCCGGAAAGCGCAGAAACACGATGAGCGGCTTTGACGGCCCCAGCCTGGCCAACAAAGGCAGCAAAAACATGGATCAGGATTCTATTCACGGCGTCACCAAAAACTGAATGCATCGGTGGCCTTCGGGTAGCCAAGTTCCTCCAAACACGCGAGCACGGTGGCGGGCTTGCGGGTTACGAATGTCCATGGGCGACCGACGACAGGTATGGCTCTGACACCTTGGTAGGGAGCTAACCATGTCCGCACATGCTGGATCTCTACTACGTCCTCCCGCTTAAGCACCCATGGTCCAAAGAACCGCCCCAGGCCATACGCGAGGCTGAATTCCAAAGCTTCCGCCGGGGGGCTCAGCACCAGCATCCGGAACTGAGGAGAGACCGAAAAGCCCACCGGTTGGGTTCCCCACAATTTGGATAGGGCTTCGCCTTTCACCGGTATGGTCCCGCCGCCGTCGAAGTGCTCCTCCTCAAGAAATACTTCGGGCGGTGCCGGTTCTTTCCTCAGATTGGTGACGGTCATTGCGATTGCGACCACCGCGAGCTGTACTCCGGAGATCATGAGCTGGCCGCGGGTGGGATTCATGGCAGCGAAAATGACCGCCGTGAACAGAAGAAACAGCTCGAGAACTGTAATCCTGATTCGAGGGATCCGCCACGAATGACGTCCCTGCGTATTCATCCCGTCCCGTGACGACTGATGTAGGCGGCATGGACAGCAAGGCTTGATCACAGGCTCATCTTGGCATGAGTGGGGCGAATGGCAAGTGAAAGTCTGGCCGCGCTCCGGCGTTATGACGCTTTTTGTGGCTGGCCGTTTGCAGGCGTCAGGTGTGCGACAAGCCACGCCCGTTCAGGACCTTTACCATCATTACCGCATGCGGGATGCCTCCCCTGCTCCGGTAAGCCAAATCCTGCTGCGCTTGATGAGCAGCCTCCTGCCCGGAGACCGGCAGGATTGTATAACCCTGTGCCTTTTCATATAGGGCACGCGGTTCAACCCCCTCGGCTGCAATCCACAGTGCGTCCGCAGCTACAGTTACGGCTTCTACGTAACCGGTCCGAACGGTGCGCCCGTCCTTATGAACCTGCACCTTCCGGCCGAATAGATCACTCCACCCTGCATCGTTTCCCACGAGAATCCCTTTCGTAGTCAGAATTTTTGACGGGAGCACGAACTTCATCTCTTCGTTCCTTTCGGGCTTCGGGCCGCAGCGGCGGCGCGGCGGGCAGTACGGGCTCGGGAAACCAGGACGGTGACCACCACCAGCGCGGCGAGGACGTTGACGATCCAGTAGCCTGTGCCGTACAAGTCCTCCGTGGCGACCACGATCTCCGTCCCCGGAACCTGTACAACGGAGGCACTGAGGACCCCGGTGACCAGTGCGGTGCCGACGGCGAAACCCACAGCCATAGCGGTCCCGGCCACGCCGGCAGCCATCCCGGCCTTCTGCTCCGGTACCGCTAGTTGAACCATGGTGAAGCCGGCGGCATAACCCATGCTGCACCCAAGTCCCAGGAGACCAGCGCCCACAAGGTAGTGCCAGCCCTGATCGTGAGCCAGGGCCAGCCAGGTGAGTCCCGCAGCACAAATGGCAGCACCCACCATCAGTACGCTCCCCCCGTTGCCCCGCGAGACCGGGCCGTCGGCGAGAACGCTACCCACCAGAAACATCACTGCGAAGGGCAGCATGAGCATGCCCGTCTGCAGGGCAGTGAGTCCGAGACCGTAAGCATCCGCTGCGGGGAGTGCCTCAGGCAGGACTTGGCTGTAGGTACTCAACAACAACAGGAAAGCAGCGTTCACCGCTGCGAACAGGGCGATACAGACGCACGCGGCTGTGAAGAAGGGCGTTTTCAGCAGGGCGACGTCGAAGACAGCCGAGGTGGACCGTCGTTCCACGCGCAGCCAGGCGGCCCCACCGGCGACTCCGGCAACCAATGGGACGAGCGCTGCGGCGCCCCACACCAGACCTTGAGTCAGTGCCAACAGGATCGCCGCGACCCATGCGACCATCCAGATCGAGCCAAGTACGCCGATACGTCCGGTGGGCTCGGCTGGCGGGGAGTGCGGGATGACGATGTAAGCGACCAAAGTGCACGCGCCGAAGGCAGCCGTAAGGATCCAGAATAGGCTACGCAGCGAAAGGTTCTCGACGACCAAGCCCCCGCCGATCATGCCAACGACAATGCCGATTCCAGTAGCTACGACCAGGACCGCAACCCCCACAGTAATGCCCTTGTCGCCGAGGCTGCGGCGGAGAAACCCCAGGGGCAAGAGTTGGGCTGCTCCTCCGAATCCCATGAGTGCGCAGCCCACCAGGAGTGCCGGGTACGAATCGCCCAATGCGGCCACAAGGGCGCCCGTCGTGAGGACCGCGGACGCCATCACGGATGCATTGCGGTCGCCGTGGACGTCGGCGAGGCGCGGCAGCAGGATGAAGCCTGCTCCCCCAGCCAAGGTAAGCGCAGTGTAGAGCCAGGTCGTCTCCGAGACCGTGTCGAGGCCATACTGCGCCTGGATGACCGGCAGCAGCGGCGGCAGTACGAATACGACCGCGTTGGTCAGGATAACCATCAGAGCCCCAACTCCGATGAGCAGTGCCCTCCGGGGCGTGCGTCGGGCCTTCAGATCCGGCCCACGACGGATCCTGTCGTTGATCTCAGTCATTTCTGATTCCTTGCTGTTTGAACCTGCGCGGGAACGTACCGGCGCCGGTGGAGGATAGTGATCGCAGGTGAGAGGGGTTAGGGCAACTACGGAATCAGGGGATGAGCAGCGTCCGCAGCACGCCGCCGGCTTCTAGGTCGTCGAGCGCCTCCGCCGCTTCAGCCAGGGGACGGCGCCCCGAGATCAGCGCGTCGAGCTTGAGCTGGCCGTCCATATACCGGTCGACCAGTTCAGGGATGTCGATCGACGGGCGGACCGAGCCGTAGTTCGAACCGAGGATCCGCTGGTCCGCCTCGGCGAGCACGAGCGGCTCGAACGACGCACGGGCCCCAGTGGGCGGCAGCCCGACGATCACCGCGGCGCCGCCGAGACCCAGCATTCGGACGGCTTGCTCGGTAGTAGCGGTGCGGCCAATCGCATCGAAAGCGTAGTCGACGCCGTCGGGAATCAGCGCGTACAGCTGCTCCACCGCGTCGCCCTTGGAAGCGTCGATGCGGTCGGTCGCTCCGAACTGCAGCGCCATGTCCGTCTTCTCCGGCACGACGTCGATCGCAACGATGCGCTCGGCACCGGCGAGCTTCGCGCCCTGCACCACGTTGAGGCCGACCCCGCCGCAGCCGATGACGGCGACTGTCGAGCCCGGCTCGACGGCAGCGGTGTTCGTGACGGCCCCGACGCCCGTGGCGACCGCGCAGCCGACCACGGAGATCACGTCGAGCGGCGCGTCGTCGCGCACCTTGATCGCACCGGATGCCGGCACGACGACCTCCTCCGCAAAGGAGGAGACGCCAAGGTAGTGGTACAGCGTCTCGTCGTCGCGGTTCTCGCCGGACGTGCTCATGCGCGAGGTACCGTCGAACAGCACCCCCTTCGGCGCCACGAGGGTCGCGACCTTCTGGCAACGCGCCTCGCGCCCCTGCAGGCAGTAGCGGCACTCGCCGCACGGCGGGACCCAGCTGAGCACGACATGGTCGCCGACCGCGAGCGAGGTGACGCCCTCGCCGAGCTCAACGACGATGCCGGAACCCTCGTGGCCCATCACCATCGGAACCGCTGCGTCCCAGTCTCCCTGCCGCACGTGCAGGTCAGAGTGGCACACGCCTGCTGCGGCGATTTTGACGCGGACTTCGCCCGCCTTCGGGGCCGCGAGCTCGACGTCGGTGACGGCGACGTGGGTGTCGGAATCGCGGAACACGACTGCCTTCATATGCTTCTTCTCCTTCAAATTTGGGCATGCGAAACAGCACCTCGCATGTAAGGGGGGTGGCAGCGTGGCTGTGCTGCTTCAGGGTCCGGCGTGCCGGAGGAGGTCCAGAGGTCTATTCAGCGATGAAATAGAGACGTTTGTTGGCGAACTCTCCGATGCCGACGGGACCCATTTCGCGGCCGAAGCCGGATCGCTTCACGCCGCCGAACGGGATGTCCGCTCCCTCCGCAGCGATGATGTTGACGTGCGCCATGCCCACCTCGAGCTTCGACGCGACTCGAGCGGCGCGCGCCTCGTCGGTCGAGAACACCGAGCCGCCCAGGCCGAGCGCGCAGTCGTTCGCGAATTCCAGCGCCTCCTCGTCGCTGTGTACCCGGTAAACGATCGCGACAGGGCCAAAGATCTCCTCGCGGTACGACTCGGAGTCACGCGGCACGTCGACGAGCACTGCCGGAGAGTAGTAGGCGCCAGGCCCATCGGACAAGACACCACCTGCCAGGAGGCGGGCGCCGTCGGAGACCGCCTTGCGGACCTGCGCGTCCACCCTTTCCGCTGCGGCGCGGGACGAGAGCGGGGTGTACTCCCCTGCTTGGAGGTTCAGTTGGTCGCCGGGTTTGAGCCCGTCGGCGAGGCGGACCAGCTCTGCGACGAACTCGTCGTAGATGTCGTCCATCACGATCAGGCGCTTGTTGGAATTGCAGACCTGGCCGCCGTTATAGATGCGGTTTTCCCAGGCCATCTGAGCGATCCCGGCCACATCGTCGGAGTCGAGCACCACCATGGCGTCGATGCCGCCGAGTTCGAGCACGCATTTCTTGAGGTTCGCGCCGGCCTGGGCGCCGATGATCGCGCCCGCGCCTTCCGAGCCGGTCAGCGAGACGCCTTGCACGCGGGGATCGGCGATGACGGTCGCGATCTGTTCGTGCGAGGCGAGCAGCGCCTGGTAGCCGCCGACCGGAACGCCGGCTGCCTCCATGATCTCCTGCACCACGAGGTTCGAGCGTGCGCAGATGTCGGCATGCTTGAGGAGGATCGTGTTGCCGAGAATGAGGTTCGGCGCTGCGAACCGGGCGACCTGGTAGTACGGGAAGTTCCACGGCATGACGCCGAGCAGGACCCCTAGCGGCAGCTGCTCAATCACTGCCCTGCCGGGGACCGAACTCGGGATCTCGTAGTCGGTGATGAGTCCCGGTCCGTGGACGCCGTAGTAGTCGATGATCGCGGCGGCGAAGTCGACCTCTTCGAGCGCGGCATCGGTAGACTTGCCCATCTCGGTGGAGATGATCGTCGCGAGCTCCTCACGGCGCTCCGTGAAGAGCTCGGCGATGCGCCGCACGACGCCGGCACGGTGCTGCACGCTCTGCTCTTTCCACAGCCGGTAGGCAGCGTCGGCAGATGCGAGGTGCTGCTCAACTTGGTCGTTGGTTGCTGATTCGAAGGTTTCGGTGATCTCACCCGTCGCGGGGTTCTGGAGGCGATACTTCGCCATGGTCATCTGCTCCTGTCTTTCTTCTGTGTTTGATGCACGCGATTCAGGACGCTGACGCGGCGGCACGCCGGGCACGCCGCCGGCTGCCGTTGAGCAGGTCACTGACCCGGTCAAAGAGCCAAACCGCGCGCAGTCCGAAGGGATTTATCACCGGGGAGGGCGGGTAACTCGCCTTCTCCTCCCAGACCGACTCCAGGTCTACCGACCGCTTTCCGTCGACGATGCTGTCGGCGATGAGCGACCCCAGGTAGGGGGCCTGTGCGAGCCCGTGCCCGTTGCAGGAGGCGGAGTAGTAGACGTTGTCTCCGACCCGTCCGGCCACCGTCGTCCACGATGAGGAGAACGAGATCCACCCTCCCCAGCATCGCGCGATGGGCACGTCGGACAGCGACGGGAAGCGCGTGTAAAAGGTTTCCGCCAGTTCCCTCATCATCCCCGGATCGGGGTTCCTTGGCAGAAGCGGGTAGCTCGCTCCGGACTCCAGCCGTCGCACGCCGAACACCACTGAGTTGCGCGGCGTGAGCCGGTAGTTCTCCATGATCTGATGCTGCGTGACCACCCCCGAGCGGCTCGTCCATCCCAGTGCGGCGATGCGCTCCGGAGCGATCGGCTCTGTCTCGACCTCGATGATCCATGCTGGGGTCGAGAGGTGCTTGGGGATGATGTCCCACTCGCCGGAGTACGCGTTTGTGGACAGCACGACCTTGTTCGCGATGAGCTCTCCACCAGACGTGGTCATGACGACCTTGCCGCCCTGGCGCTGCACATTGGTGACCCTGGACTTCTCGAACACTCGCGCCGACGAGTCAAGCAGTGCCCGCCGCACGCCGCGGCTCAGCTTGCCCGGGTTGAGCATTCCGCCGCGGCGCTCGCGCATGCCTCCGACGAAGGCCTCGGGGATCCCGATCTCCTTCGCTGTGCCAACCTGGCCATCGACTCCGAGCTTCCTGAGGATCGCCGCGAGCGTTTTCACGCGGAACATCTGGATCGGAGACACAGCTGCCCACACCATGCCGTTGGCCTCGTAGTCGCACTCGACCTTGTGGTCTTTCATGAGTCGTTCCACGTAGTCCGCCGCGTTGTCGGCGAACCTCACCATGCCGGGCAGCTTCTTAGGGGAAAGGACGCGCAGCATCCGGAGGTCGCCGCCGGGAGCGGATGCGATCTGCCCGCCGTTGCGTGAGCTGGCTCCGTATCCGCAGAACTCGGATTCGAGGAGCACCACGTCCACTCCGCGCTCGGCGAGCCGCAGGGCGGTCGCCATGCCGCCCATGCCGCCGCCGACCACGGCGACGTCGCACTCCTGAGCTCCCTGCAGCGGCGGCGCGAGATCCGTTGGTGGGTCGATCCACCCGGTGAATGATGTGTACTCCACGTTCTTGTACGTGGGGTTCATGACAGAAATCCTTGTTTGTTCGGAGACGGGGCTCATGCCAGTGCTCCCTGTCTGTTCGCGGCGGCAGCGGCGTCCTCCCGCGCGTTGCGGTTGTACAGCGCCTTGTAGCCCTTGAAGTAGAAGAACCCTTGGGTGCCCCACGTCGCCAGCGCGGCGGTGTAGAAGTAGGAGCGGTAGGCATCATCGAACGGCCAGGGAAAGAAGTCGTACGTGACCGCGATCATCATCGCCACCAGCGTGATCAGCGTGACAGCCACGGACCAGCCGCGCGCTCCGGCGCGCCAGACCCTGCTCGCGAAGTAGAACAGGAAGATCGAGGTGATCAGGTTCGTGATGAGGAAGAACGTCGCAGGACCGACGTCGTACTTGCCGCCCTGATGGAGCGTGACCAGATAGGCCCCACCAGCGATGGCGAGTACGAAGGCGCCGATCTCATGCCAGAGGGCCGGCTTGTAGCGATGAGTGACCATCCTCAGGCCGAGGATGAGGACCAGCGTGAACCCGAACGAGCGGGAGAACGCGTCGAGGAAGTACGCAATCGTGTACATGGGGTTGTCCGGGTCGCCGCTGAACAGGGACCAGAGCAGGAAGTTGGTTGCGGAGGTGCCGACGACCAAGCATTCGATGCCGAGGAAGTAGTTGTGATACTTCCGGATGAATCTCCATCCGAAGAAGTAGCCGACGAAGATCAGCCACAGGTCTGCGACGCTGAAGAGCATTTCGATCATTTTCCTGATTCCTTTCCAATGCGTTCGGCGACCCGCTCCGCGGCCTGCTGGCCGGTGACGACGGCGCCGTTCATGCAGCCGGATGACTCGGCCGCAGTCTCCGTGCCCGCCCACTCGACCCGCCCGTGCGGCTCGGTGAGCGCGGTGGCGTAACTCGTCAAGGCGAAGGGCGGGAGTGCCGGGTTCGGGCCGCCGGCGCCGAACTCCTCCTCGAGCCAGCAGTGGTCGACGTAGTCGATCGGATTCCCCGCCTGGGGGCCGTACAGCTCGACCATCTGCTGGATCACGCGCCGGCGCCGGTTCTCCGGATCGAACCCGTCGAACAGCCCGGGATCGCAGAACCCAAGCAGGATGCCGGGGCCGTCCTCGGGACCCACATCGAAGGTGATGAACACGGCGCCGGTGTCGGAGATCGCCTCGCCGGAGACGCCGTCCTTCCGCCAGAAGGGCGTCTCGTACGCGACGTACGCCTTGCTCAGCCCGCCCAGCCGCCAGAGCTTTGACAGGCTCACAGCCCGCTCCGGCAGGGCGGGCTCGAACGCGATGTCCTTGCGGTGCATCGTGGCGGTGGTGACGATCGCATACTTGGCCGCGATCGTCATCGCATCGGTGTGCACAGTGACGCCGCTGCGGTCCTGCACGATGCGGCGCGCCGGGGCGCTGAGCAGGACCCGGTCGCCGAGGTGCGTTGCGACTCGCTGAGCGATCTCCTGTGTGGTCTCGGTGATGCGATCCTGCTGCATACCGTTCTCGACATCGAGCATGTGATCGAAGCCGCCCGCGCCGCGAATGTAACCCAGGACGGCAAGCATCGAGATGTCGTCGGGGCTGGCGCCCCACTGCACCCTGCTGACCACGTTCATCAGGGCGCGGGTGGGAGTGCCGGCACGCTGCTGGCCGAGCCATTGGCCGAACGAGATGGCGTCGAGCTCTTCGGCGTTCGGAGACTTCCAGGCGGCCTCGGCGTCGATCGTGCCCACCAGCTTCTCCAGGGCCATCTGCACCCGGGCCATGTTCACGACGGCGAAGGGGGACACCGGGGGGATCGTGCCTTTGTACGTGCGACGACGGCCAGCCATCCACAGGGTGTTGCGACCGTCGGCGAACTGTGGAGTGATCGTGCAGCCGAAGCGCGCGGCGAGTTCGCGGATCGCCGTGTGCCGCGGCGAGACCCACGTGCCCCCGAAATCGACCGGGACTCCGGCGACCTCTCCGGTCAGCACTCGGCCTCCGACTCGATCACGGCCTTCCACGACTTGGACCGACAGGCCCATGCTCACCAGTCGGTCTGCCGCGCTCAGGCCGGAGAAGCCCGCTCCGACGACCACGACGTCGACGGTGGTGGATTCACGAGATTTCGACATGCTTTCCTCCTTCATTGACACGTGCAGCGTGCTGCGCGATGTATCCGGTGATCGTCTCGACCAGGGTTTCGGGCATGTGATGCCCCATGCCGGGTATGACGACGTGCTGGGCGCCGCGGATCGCCCTGACCGTGGCGGCGCCACCGGTCTCGGCGACCATCAGGTCACTGTCGCCGTTGATGACGAGGGTGGGTGCGGTGATCCTGCCCAGTACCGCGGTCCGGTCTCCGGAGAGCTGGATGGCCTGGATCTGACGCGCCCCGCCTGCCGCCAGATCCCCCGCGGCACGGTCCCAGCCGCGCGCGGCGATGGCGGCTTCGGCGGCGTCGTCGATCGGATACTCCTTGCCCGCGATGTGCCGGGTGATCCGCAGGTGGGCACGCACCGCGTCCGTTCTGCTGCGGGCGTCCGGACCCATGAGGAGTCGGATCGTGGACTGCGCGGGCTGACCCACCTTCCTCGAGCCGGTGGTCGAATAGATCGAGGTCAGGGACAGCACCCGATGAGGCTCAGTCGCGGCGATCGTCTGCGCGATCATGCCGCCCATCGATCGGCCGACGAGGTGCACTTGCTCGATACCGAGATGGTCGAGCACGCCGACCGCGTCGCGGGCCATGTCTTCGAGCGTGTAGCCGTCGCGGCGCGGACGCGCGAGCACCTGACGCCACACCGCTGGGGGAGGCGTCGTCGCGAACCCGGACTGGCCGGCGTCGCGGTTGTCCAGCGAGACGACGCGGAAGCCATGGGCCACAAGTGCATCGACCACTGCGTCGGTCCAGAACGTGAGGTCTTCGCCGAGCCCGGCGATGAGCAGGATGACGGGGTCGGACTTCTCGCCCGCATCGCGGAAGCAGATCTTCATCCCGCAGGGGAGCGTGACGAACCGGTCGACCTGTGCTTCGGAGAGGTCAGACATGAGCGGCCTGCTTTCCTGCGACGCGGCGTGCGGCGGCGCGGGTCCCGAACGCGAGGTTCTCGTCGGAGACCGGGCCGCGCAGTGCCTTGGCGTCCTCGGGGTAGGACATCATCGTCCGCCAGGGCTTCACCGATCCCTGCCGGGGAAGCACCCGCTCCCCGCGTTTGGCGTAGCCCGACTGCAGGTCCATGACCGGTCTGGTCTCCATGCCCGGATCCGCGACCGGCACCACCGTGTCGTATCCGTGCGCGTCCATGTGCTTCACCAGGTCGATGAAGTAGCGGCACAGCAGGCTCACCTTGAGAGTCCAGGATGAGGTCGTGTACCCGATGGCCATTGCCCAGTTCGGGATCCCGCTCAGGAGCGTCCCGCGGTAGGCGATGGTGTCGACGACGTCAATCTGGCGCCCGTCGACCACGATCGGCATGCCGTCGAAGAGCTGGAGGTTGAGTCCGGTGGCCGTCACGATGATGTCGGCCGCCAACTCCTCGCCCGAGCCCAGAACGACGCCGCGCTTGCTAAAGCGGGCGACACTCTCGGTGACGACGGACGCGTCGCCCGACTTGATCGCGTCGAAGAAGTCGCCGTCCGGCGCAGCACACAGTCGCTGATCCCACGGGGCGTACGGTGGATTGAAGTGTTTGTCGACGTCGAAGCCCTTCCCGAGCCTCTTGATGTTCTCCCGCCGGACCAGCGCGCGACCGGCCTTGGGGAATCGACGGAGGCCTTCGACTATCAGGTGCTCGGTCCAGATGTTCTTGAACCTCGTGGCGGCATAGCCCCGCCGCTCGCCGAGGAGCTTCGTCAGGGCGAGCGCGACGCGGTCCACGCGGGGCAGCGGCATGATGTAGGTCGGGGTGCGTTGGAGCATCGTCACGTGTGCGGCAGCCCTGGGGCCCTTCACCATTGCGGGCACCATCGTGACGGCGGTCGCACCGCTGCCGATGATCACGACCTTCTTGCCGCTGTAGTCGAGGTCCTCCGGCCAGTGCTGCGGGTGCACCAGGGTGCCCTCGAAGTCCTCACTCCCGGCGAACGTTGGGGAGTACCCTTCTTCGTATTTGTAGTAGCCGGTTGCGGCGAACACCCATCCCGCCTTAATCGACTTCGTGATGGACGATCCCGTGGCGGGGTCCGTCGTCGCGACGGTGAGGGTCCACTTCGATTCCGTGGAGGACCATTCCGCCCGGCGCACGCGATGGCCGGTCCTGATGAGGCCCCCCAGCGCGTTCTCATCGACCGTCTCGCGGAGATAGTCCAGGATCAGGGGCGCGTCAGCGATCGCGTTCTCGTGACGCCACGGCTTGAACTCATACCCGAATGTGTGCAGGTCCGAATCCGAGCGGATGCCTGGGTAACGAAAAAGATCCCACGTACCCCCGATGTTGTCCCGGCCCTCGAGTACCATCAAGGACTTCCCGGGCAGCTCGCGCCTGAAGTACGTCGCTGCACCGATCCCGGAAATTCCGGCGCCGATCACGACGATGTCAAATTCCTCAACCGCGTCTGGTGTTGCACTCGTCATCGTTGGCTCCTTGCTGTCTAAAAGCTGCTGATCAAGTGTCGCCAGTCACACCCGCGGCCTACTACGACAATGCGCACCGGCTTTGACTGGCGCGGGTGCAGCGTGCACATATGATCCCTGGACACCACGTTTCCTCGTGACTAGCCCGCCACCTCAAGGCAAACTGTCGATATGGAAGAACTTTGGGCCCCGCCCAGCCCTGCGGCCGCGGACATGATCCGCTCGCTCTGCGAACGGCTCTTGACCGGTGCGGACGCATTGGCAGACGCCATCTCGGAACCGGCTGTCCGCGCCCAGAATGCCCCTGCCCTGCTCGCAGATGCGTCGTTGCTGGCGGAGGACCGCGAACAAAACCGCTCAGATCTTGTTCAGTGGCTCACTTCGAACATTCAGCACCCGGGGATTCGAGTGGATCCCTATGTCGGTCCAAGAACTGCCGCCTACATCCGTGACCTTGTGTCCCGCGGTATCGCCCCGGACTACGCGGCAGGATGGCGGGCCGCACTCGCAGTCGGTTGGAGAGGATGGCTCACGGAATGTGTGTCGCAGTGCTCCGATCCAGACCTTCTCGTCGAAGTCCTCGACACGTCGGCGCACTCATTGGTGCAGTACGCTCTCGACTCCGTCTCAGTACTCCGCGAGGCCACCCTTGCGGCCGCCATGGGCAATGCGGGGGCCGAGGCCGTTGCGCTTATCCAGCTCATTGCCGGCGGAGCACCCGTGACCCAGGATTTCGTAGAGGAACGCCTCAGCTATCGCATGGCCCGACGGCACGTCGCCCTTGTTCTCTGGACAGACGAGCCCCATCAGGAAGGTTTCCTCGACAAGGCCGTATCCGCCTTGCGTCTGGCCGTCCCGGGACGAGCCGTGCTCGTAGCCAGGGCCAGTGGCGCCTCACGATGGATCTGGCTTTCCGGGCCGGACATTATTGACCTTCACCACATCGAAAAGATCCTCGTGAATGAGCGCGTGAGGAGCGCGGTCGGCAAGCCAGGACACGGGCTCGAAGGATTCAGATCCAGCCACCAGGACGCTCTGGCGGCCCAAGCGATGCTTACCCGGCTGGGATCGGACCGGCAGTTCACTGTGTACGCCGAATTCGAATTGGTCGACAGCCTCACCAAGGACCGGCCCAGCGCGCAGCGGTTCATCGCCAGTACGCTCGGTCCCCTCGCCGAAGCGGACGAGGCGTTGCAGCAGGCACTCCTGACATATGTTCAGTGCGGTTTCAACACCACCCGAGCTGCCTCCAGGCTCTACCTGCACAGGAACACCGTGGAACGGCGCGTTTCGAAGGCCAACGAGCTCTCTCTGGTAAAGGTCGAGGACAACCCGACCAATGTAGCAGCCGCACTCATGGTTTTGGATCTCGTCCCTGGCATCTCGGCATCATCGATTAGTTAGGCCCGACCACATGGCTACAGCGTCTAAGATCGTCGTACTGATCCACGGGCTGTGGATGACTCCCTGCAACTGGTAACCGTGGGTCGAGGCGATCCGCCGCGACCCGAGCCCGCTGGCCAGTCTTGGCGTGGCCGATGTCGTGAACTCCCTCGCCGAGCAGATCGAGGCCCTCGATGAGCGCCAATCATTATGGGTGCTGAAGAACCCGGCCAACCATGACAAGGCCGTGCCGATCACCGAGGAAGAGTTCCACTACGCCTTCACCAACAACCTCACCGCCGAGCAGTCCAAGCCGATCTACGACCAGTACGCCATCCCTGTCTCGGGTCGGATGCTGTTCGAGGCCGGGTTCGCCAACTTCCGGTCGACTGTGAGGGACAGCGTGTGATCTGCCATTGCATACCAGAAGGCTTACAAAGCGGGCCCTGCACGATTCACCGCGCAGGGCCCGCTTTAGTGGAAGCTATTCGGAAGGCTTTCCGGCGATCTCACAGAGGAGCTAAAACTCCCAGTCCTCATCCTCGGTATTAACAGCCTTCCCGATCACATAGGAAGACCCGGACCCCGAGAAGAAGTCGTGGTTCTCGTCAGCATTAGGTGACAGGGCCGACAGGATGGCCGGGTTCACGTCGGTGACCGAAGCCGGGAACATGGCCTCGTAGCCGAGGTTCATGAGGGCCTTGTTGGCGTTGTAGTGCAGGAACTTCTTGACGTCCTCGGCCAGGCCTACGCCGTCGTAGAGGTCGTGGGTGTACTGGACTTCGTTTTCGTACAGCTCGAAGAGCAACTCGAAGGTGTAGTCCTTGATTTCCTGGCGCTTCTCCTCGGAGACCTTTTCGAGGCCCTTCTGGAACTTGTAGCCGATGTAGTAGCCGTGTACGGCTTCGTCACGGATGATCAGGCGGATGAGGTCTGCCGTGTTCGTGAGCTTGGCACGGGAGGACCAGTACATCGGAAGGTAGAACCCGGAGTAGAACAGGAACGATTCCAGCAGCGTGGAAGCCACCTTGCGCTTGAGGGGATCGTCGCCCTGGTAGTAGTCCATGACGATCTGCGCCTTCTTCTGCAGGTTCTCGTTCTCGAGGGACCAGCGGAAAGCGTCGTCGATCTCCTTGGTGGAGCACAGGGTCGAGAAAATCGACGAGTACGACTTCGCGTGCACCGACTCCATGAAGGCGATGTTGGTGTACACAGCCTCTTCGTGCGGAGTGATCGCGTCCGGGATCAAGGAAACAGCACCCACGGTGCCCTGGATCGTGTCCAGGAGGGTCAGTCCCGTGAATACGCGCATGGTGAGCTGCTGCTCGTCCGGCGTCAGGGTGTGCCAGGACTGGACGTCGTTGGACAGCGGTACCTTCTCCGGAAGCCAGAAGTTGTTGACCAGGCGGTTCCAGACCTCCACGTCCTTTTCATCCTGGATGCGGTTCCAGTTGATCGCTTCGACGTGGCTAAGCAGCTTGACCTTCTCGGTCATTTCGTCCCCTTAACGTATGTGTTCTTTAAGGTAAGCGTACGACGCCGGGCGCTCACCCGGCGTCGTACTCTTCAGTTTTGTGGCGCGGCGGCTGCCGCAAATAAACAACCGTTATCGGTTACAGCATGCAGGAAACGCAGCCCTCAACCTCGGTCCCTTCCAGCGCGAGCTGGCGGAGGCGGATGTAGTAGAGCGTCTTGATGCCCTTGCGCCATGCGTAGATCTGCGCCTTGTTGATGTCACGAGTGGTGGCGGTGTCCTTGAAGAACAGCGTCAGGGACAGGCCCTGGTCCACGTGTTGCGTGGCGGCGGCGTAGGTATCGATGATCTTCTCGTAGCCGATCTCGTACGCGTCCTGGTAGTACTCCAGGTTGTCGTTGTCGAGGTACGGAGCCGGGTAGTAGACGCGGCCGATCTTGCCTTCCTTGCGGATTTCGATCTTGGCGGCCACCGGGTGGATCGACGACGTCGAGTTGTTGATGTAGCTGATGGAACCGGTGGGCGGCACGGCCTGCAGGTTCTGGTTGTAGATGCCGTGCTCCATGACGGAAGCCTTCAGCTCACGCCAGTCATCCTGCGTCGGAATGTGGATGCCGGCGAAGAGCTCGCGGACGCGCTCGGTCTCCGGGGTCCATTCCTGCTCGGTGTACTTGTCGAAGAACGTGCCACTGGCGTACGTGGAGTTCTCGAAGCCACCGAAGGGCTGACCGGTCTCGATGGCCAGCTTGTTCGAGGCACGGAGGGCGTGGAACAGCACCGTGTAGAAGTAGATGTTGGTGAAGTCCAGGCCCTCTTCGGAACCGTAGTGGACGTGCTCACGGGCGAGGTAGCCATGCAGGTTCATCTGGCCGAGGCCGATAGCGTGGCTCTGGGCATTGCCCTGCGCGATGGAAGGCACCGAGTTGATGTAGGACATGTCCGACACCGCACTGAGGGCACGGATGGACGTCTCGATCGACAGGCCGAAGTCCGGGGAATCCATGGTCTTGGCGATGTTCATCGAACCAAGGTTGCAGGAGATGTCCTTGCCAACGGTCTCGTAGCTGAGGTCCTCGTTGTAGATGGACGGCGTGGAAACCTGCAGGATCTCCGAGCACAGGTTGCTCATGGTGATCTTGCCGGCAATCGGGTTGGCCCGGTTCACCGTGTCCTCGAACATGATGTACGGGTAGCCGGATTCGAACTGGATCTCCGCGAGGGTCTGGAAGAACTCGCGGGCGCTGATCTTGGTCTTCTTGATCCGGGAGTCGTCCACCATCTCGTAGTACTTCTCGGTGACCGAGATGTCGGAGAACGGGACGCCGTAGACGCGTTCGACGTCGTACGGGGAGAAGAGGTACATGTCCTCATTCTTCTTGGCCAGCTCGAACGTGATGTCCGGGACCACGACGCCGAGGGACAGCGTCTTGATGCGGATCTTCTCGTCGGCGTTTTCCCGCTTGGTGTCCAGGAAGCGGTAGATGTCCGGGTGGTGGGCGTGCAGGTACACGGCACCCGCACCCTGGCGGGCACCGAGCTGGTTGGCGTAGGAGAAGCTGTCCTCGAGGAGCTTCATGACCGGGATGACGCCGGAGGACTGGTTCTCGATCTGCTTGATCGGGGCGCCGTGCTCGCGGATGTTGGTCAGCGAGAGGGCCACGCCACCGCCGCGCTTGGACAACTGCAGCGCCGAGTTGATACCGCGGGCGATCGACTCCATGTTGTCTTCGATGCGCAACAGGAAGCACGAGACCAGCTCGCCGCGCTGGGCCTTGCCGGCGTTGAGGAACGTGGGCGTGGCGGGCTGGAAGCGGCCGTCGATGATTTCATCGACGAGGCGGCTGGCCAGTTCTTCGTTGCCGCGGGCAAGGTGCAGGGCAACCATGCAGACGCGGTCTTCATAACGCTCCAAGAAGCGCTTTCCGTCGAAGGTCTTGAGCGTGTAGGACGTATAGAACTTGAAGGCGCCGAGGAAGGTCTCGAAGCGGAACTTCTTCTTGTAGGCGCGGTTGAAGAGGTCACGGATGAAGTTCATCGTGTACTGATCGAGGGTTTCGCGCTCGTAGTACTGGTTCTTGACCAGGTAGTCCAGCTTCTCTTCCAGATCATGGAAGAAAACGGTGTTGTTGTTCACGTGCTGCAGGAAGTACTGGTGCGCGGCCTCGCGGTCGGCTTCGAACTGGATTTCCCCGTTCGGACCGTAGAGGTTCAACATGGCGTTGAGCTCATGGTAGCCAAGGCCCTTATAGGCCTCCGGCAATGGCTTCTTGGTTGCCTTGACTGCTTCCACGGCGGTGGCCTGCCCTTCGGACCTGGTTACTTCTGTATCTGCGACAGTCGTGTCCAAAACTTTTCCAATCCTTGATTGACCCGGTCAACATCTTCCGGAGTCCCCATGAGTTCGAATCGATAAAGAAGCGGAACCCGGCATTTGGTGGCGATGATGTCTCCCGCCATGCAGTAGTTTTCCGCGAAGTTGGTGTTTCCTGCTCCGATGACACCGCGGATCAGTTCCCTGTTCTGCGGGTTGTTCAGAAACCTGATGACTTGCTTGGGCACCGATCCTTCGCCATTCGTGCCGCCATACGTGGGCAACACAAGGACGAAGGGTTCCAGTGCGAGCAGCGGCGCGTCCTTGGCATGGAGCGGGATGCGTGCCGCGTCGACGCCGAGCTTCTGGACGAAGCGCTTGGTGTTCTCAGATGTGGAGGAAAAGTAGATGAGGTGACTCCGCGTACTGACAGCTTCAGCCATTGCTTGAGCAGGTGCTGTTGCCAGCGCTGCCATGGGAGTCACCTCGACTACATTGGAATACTTTGTTGTTGTGGCGCAGTCCTGAAAGACTAGGCCACCGAAGCGGCAGCCAGTGCGAGCTCTTCGATCTTGTCCGGACGGAATCCCGACCAGTGGTCCTGCTCGGTCACCACGACGGGGGCCTGCATGTATCCAAGGGCCTTCAGGCGCTCAAGGGCCTCGGCATCCTGGGAGATGTCGACGCTCTGGTAGGCGATGCCCTTCTTGTCGAGTGCACGGTAGGTTGCGTTGCACTGAACACAGGCCGGCTTCGTGTAAACCGTAACAGTCATGGTTCCTGTCCCCTTTGTTGAAGTCTTTGCTCTTCGTTCGGCAGGCCCCGCCGGTTCTGGTTCCGTCTCCGATGCTGGCCCGCTGGGCCGCCGAGGCGGCCAAACTATCTATTCACATCTTGCATTCATGTCTTGTGCTGGTTTCCCGCTCAATCCGTAAATTGATACTACATGTAGTGCAAGCGCCTCAGCGGGACCCCAAGATGATGTATTACAAGTATGTCATTTTACGCACCGGTAGTCCACAGGCCATGGCGGTAAAAATGTCCGGGAATCCGCCAAATCCGGAGACGTAATCCACACCCTGTGGACTACTTAGCCACAATTAATCGTCAGCGTGTCGCTTGGATCCCGGCGTGTCGCGGCATCCTGCAAACACGGTTTCATGGAGCCGCCCGGGCAGCAGCGGAGACCGATTTCACACCGCTATGCTGGCTGGGCACGGATTTCGGCCGGCACCGAGCCTAAGGATCACCGATGGTCAACCTTCTCCACCTGCGGACGCTGCTTGAAGTCACACGGCTCGGTTCCTTCGCGGCAGCCGCCGGGCGGCTCGGCTACACCGCCTCAGCCGTATCCCAACAGATGGCGGCGCTGGAACGGGACACCGGCGTCGAGCTCTTCCACCGTTCCGCACGCAGCGTGGTTCCCACCGAGGCCGCCCTCACCATGGTGCGCCATGCCTCCAAAGTGCTCACCGACGTCGAGACCCTGCTGGCGGCCGCCTCAAGGAGCACGGACTCCCCCGTCCAGGAGTTGCGGCTTGGCATCTTCCCAAGCCTGGCAACCTACATCCTCCCGGACATCCTCCGGAAGCCGCGCTGGAAGAAGCTGGGCATAGAACTGCGCGTGTGGGTGGCCGAGCCTTCCCAGACCATCCAGGGGTTGCGCACCGGCGGTGAGCTGGACCTCGCGCTGGTGTACCAAGTGGGCCAGTCCGGACTCGCGTGGCCCCACACCCTGGACCGGCAATGGATCGGCGACGACGACTTCCGGGTGGTGCTCCCCGCTTCGTGGGGCATCAGGGAGGACGCCGAAATGCAGGCCTCCCAACTTTCGGACATGCCCTGGATCATGCACCATCCGGGCACCAGCGACGCCGTGGTGATTGAACGCCTGTTTGCCAGTTGCAATCTGTACCCTCGCGTCGTGGCCTATAGCGACGACTTCCACGCCAGCCTTGAGATGGCGGCAGCGGGACTCGGCGCCGCCCTCGTGCCGGAACTGGCGCTGCGGCACCGGCCGCCCGGCGTCGTGGTTCTCGACGTTCCGGACATCCGGCTCGCCCGCAACGTGTTCGCCCTGATCCTCAATGAGAAGCGCACAGCGCAAGTGCAGCTCTTCACCGAATTGCTGGCCGACACCCTTCGCGGGAGCACCGCAACCGTCCGGGCCGGAAGCCCCGCGACGATGCCCAAAACGACTCAAAAGTCAACGCCCAAACCGCCTGCCTGAAATCTTCCAGGATGCTGGAACACGCCGCTTGTTTGGGACTATCTTGAAGACATGAGCAAGGTAGCGAGCAAACATTTCGGGGAGATCGAGCTCAACCACGGGCGGGAGCACTGTTACGTGGCTTCGCACGAGCTCGCCGGAAATCCCCTCGAACTGGACCTGAACGTCACGGCGCATGACCACTTCGACGAGAGGGCACTCCACAAGGTGGACTACCGCCTGGGCTACCTCCCCGAGTTGGTGGACCAGGTCCGGGACATGATTGCCGAGGAGCTGGACCAGGACGGCACCAACTCCCAGCAGTTCCTCCACTTCCACTCCAACCAGCTCAAGGAAGAGCAGCTGGAGGCGGTGTTCGGCGTCCGCGACAAGACACAGCTCACCAAGGACGTTTTCCTCAAGGCCCTCAAACTAGGTCATGTTGCGATCTACCCCGGCCAGCCGGAACGCTATTTCGTCCTGGATTTCACCTTGGGCTCGCACTTCACCGACGAGCTCCTGGTAGTTGCGGCGGACGAGGACGGCGTGGTGGACGACGAGATCCTCTGGGAGTCCTGAACAACGTCCGACCGTTAAAATACGACGGCGGCCGGTCACCTTTCGAGGTGACCGGCCGCCGCGTTTATACTACCGGGGCTTTACTTCGCTGCTTCCAGCAATCCGGCGCGGACCGTCTTGGTGGCCTTGACCAGGTTGCGCAGGGACTCTTCGGTCTCGGCGTAGCCACGGGTCTTCAGGCCGCAGTCCGGGTTGACCCAGAGCTGGCGGGACGGAACGTGCTTGACGGCGGTGGACAGCAGCTCGGTGACTTCGGCCTCGCCCGGAACACGCGGCGAGTGGATGTCGTAGACGCCCGGACCAACGCCGCGGCCGAAGTGGTGCGCCTCGAGGTCGTGGACAACCTCCATGCGTGAACGTGCAGCTTCGATGGACGTGACGTCGGCGTCGAGGCCGTCGATCGCGTCAATGATCACACCGAACTCCGAGTAGCAGAGGTGCGTGTGGATCTGGGTGGCGTCGGCGGCACCGGCGGTAGCAAGGCGGAACGAGTCAACCGACCACTTCAGGTAGGCGGCGTGGTCAGCCTTGCGCAGCGGCAGGAGTTCGCGCAGTGCGGGCTCGTCCACCTGGATGACCTTGATGCCGGCAGCTTCGAGATCGGCGATCTCGTCACGCAGCGCCAGGCCGACCTGGTTGGCGGTCTCGCCCAGCGGCTGGTCGTCGCGGACGAAGGACCAGGCCAGGATGGTGACCGGACCGGTGAGCATGCCCTTCATGGGCTTGCTGGTCAGGGACTGAGCGTATTTGGCCCAGGCAACCGTGATGGGAGCCGAGCGGGTGACATCGCCCCAGAGGATGGACGGACGGGTGCAGCGGGAGCCGTAGGACTGGACCCAGCCGTGGACCGTTACGTCGAAGCCTTCGAGGTTCTCGGCGAAGTACTGGACCATGTCGTTGCGCTCGGGCTCGCCGTGCACCAGGACGTCGTAGCCGAGTTCTTCCTGCAGCTCGACGACGCGCTTGATCTCGTCCTTCATGAGCTGCTCGTACTGCTCGTTGGTGAGATCACCCTTGTTGTTGCGGGCACGGGCAGAGCGGATTTCCGACGTCTGGGGGAAGGAACCGATGGTCGTGGTAGGCAGCGGCGGCAGGTGCAGAGCTGCTTCCTGGGCGGCTTCGCGGACCGCGTACTCGGAGCGGTTGAAGTCGGCCTCGGTGAGGGCAGCGGTGCGGGCACGGACGTCGGCGCGCTGGACGCCTTCGGCCGTGGCGCGGGAGGCGATCACTGCGGAGGCTTCGTCGATGGCGGCCTTCGCGGATGCCGGGTTGGCCAGGTAGTCTGCCAAGGTCTTGACCTCGACGGCTTTCTGGTCAGCGAATGCGAGCCAGCTGCGCAGCTGTTCCGAGAGCTGGGTTTCCTCAGCGGTGTCGTGGGGAACGTGCTGGGTGGAGGTGGAGGTGCTGACGGCAAGCTTGCCGGCTGCGGCCTTCAATTCGTCCAGCTTTGCGGCCGCGACGGCGAGGTCGTTGCGCCAGATGTTGTGGCCGTCGACGACGCCGGCAACCAGGGTCTTGTTGCCGAGGCCCGCCAGGGCTGCTGCGGACGGTACCGCACCCTTGAAGACGTCGATGTGCAGGGCGTCGATGTTGGTCGCGGCAAGGGTGCCGAGCTGGCCGTCGAGGGAACCGTACGGGGTGGAAACGAAGAGCTGCGGGCGAGCTGCGGCACCCGAGAGGACTTCGTACGCACGGGCAGTGGCGGCCTGGATTTCCGCGGCCGGGGTGTCTTGGTCAACAACAAGGGCTGGCTCGTCCAGTTGGATCCAGCTGGCGCCGGCAGCGGCGAGCTTGCCGAGCAGTTCGACGTAGACCGGGAGGATGTCCTCGAGGCGGGACAGCGGAGCGAACCCGGCAGGAGCGTCGTCGGAAGCCTTGGAGAGCAGCAGGTAGGTCACCGGGCCGACGATGTACGGGCGGGTCTCGATCCCGTTGGCCAGGGCGAACTCGAATTCCTCGACAATGCGGTTGGAGGCGAGCGTGAAGTCAGTCTCCGGGCCGATTTCCGGAACGAGGTAGTGGTAGTTCGTGTCGAACCACTTGGTCATTTCCAGCGGCTGCTGTTCCTTGTTGCCGCGGGCCAGGGTGAAGTAGCCATCGATGTCGAGCTGGCCTTCGGCGTTGAGCAGGTGGCCGAAGCGGGCCGGGACGGCGCCCAGGTGGGCGGTGGCGTCAAGCACCTGGTCGTAGAAGGTGAAGGTGCCGGGAACAGCGGCGGCTTCGTTGAGGCCAAGTTCCTGGAGTCGCTTCGCGGTGGTCAGCTGGATGTCCTTGGCAGCGGCGTCAAGGGCAGCGGCGTCGATCTTGCCGGCCCAGTAGGCTTCGACTGCCTTCTTGAGTTCGCGACGGCGGCCGATGCGCGGGTAGCCAAGCAGGGACGCTGCGGGGAACGCTGCGTTGGTCTTTTCAGTGAGATTCTGTTCAGTCATGGGATTTCCTTGGGGCAGTAGGTGCAAATCGAGGTGTCTTGGGGTTTGCGGACCAGCGTTGGCTGATCAGCTGACGAGTTCTTGCCGGCGGGCGATGGCGCTGAGCCTGCTGGCGGGCCGGGCCGGCCGGGGCAAGGCAAGCTTGTCCAGCACGTCCAGGGCGTAAGCGTGCTCGTTGAAGGTGTACAGGTGGATGCCCGGAGCACCGGCCTGGAGGGCGGCGTTGGCCAGGTCCACCGTGGCGCGGACTCCGATCTTGCGGCGTTCGGAATCGTTGTCGGCCGCGGCAAGGCGTTCGATCAGCTCCGGTGCCGGTTCGACGCCGGTGAGCTCGCCGAGGCGCTTGAGCCGGCGAAGGCTCGTCAGCGGCATGACGCCCGGAATGATCGGGATCGTGACGCCCGCACGTCGGGCCCGGGAGATCAGGTCCGCATATTGCTCGGTGTGGAAGAAGACCTGCGTGATGGCGAAGTCGGCGCCCGAGCGCTGCTTCGCGAGCAGCACCTCGACGTCGTGCTCCACGCTCGGGGACTCAGGGTGGCGGGTGGGATAGGCGGCCACGCCAACCGCGATCTTGCCCGCGCACAGGAGGGCCGAGCGTCGCTGTTCCACGCGGCGGATCAGTTCGATCAGGTCCTGGGCGTACCGCAGCGAACCGTTGACCGGCTGTCCGCTGTCCTTGGGGAGGTCACCGCGCAACGCAAGGATGCCGCGCACGCCATTGTCCAGGAGCTCGCCGATGATCTCGGCCAATTCCTGCGGGGTGTTTCCGACGCAGGTCAGGTGGGCCAGCGGCCGCAGGGTCGTTTCGAGCAACAGCCTGTTGATGAGCTCGACGGCGGTGTCCCGGTTGGATCCGCTGGCGCCGTAGGTGACGGAGACGAAGTCGGGGTCCGTGGCCTCAAGCTCCCCGATGGTCGTCCAGAGGGACTCGGCGGCGGCTGGAGAGCGGGGCGGGAACAGCTCGTAGGACAGGGCAACAGGAGCGGCGCCGGTCAAGTTTGGATGGGTGTCGATGAGGCTTGGTGGTGACATTTGCGTCCTTGGCTGTGTGTCAGCGGGCCTGCGTTCGCGGACTTGAAAGCCAGGTCCTTGGACTGCAGAATCGGTGAATTGAGTTTGGGGATACACGCAACGAACTCCAGCAGGGCGCAGCCGCGACTGTTACGCCTGGAATGAAGTTGTCCGTGTGCAAATGTCAGGCCCACATGGGGGCACCCACACCCTCCTGCCTGCCTTCAAGAGGTAGATCCGGCGGAGGATCGCTGACACGTTACCGCGGTAACTTGAATACGACTCTAGATCGGGCCCCCGGACGCCACAATCCCCCCGCCGAATTTAAGACGCATTCTTACGCTAGGTTTCGCCTGATTTCTGAAGATTGTTCGTTTGGATTGTCGGCAGGATCCAAGCCGCAACCAGTACCCGCGGGGCTCGCCGCAGCGAGCCCTCCCCATGGAGGTCCTGCAGGACTATTCTTTTGCCATGATCCAGCTTCCCGCCAGTTACCAGGAGTACCTCGCAGGCAAAGAGGAAAGATTCGTCCAGACCGTCCGCCCCATCCTGATGCAATCGGCCGCGGACCAGCTTCACGGAGTCCGCGTGGTCTACAACCGCAGTGGCCACCAAGCGCATTTGGATGACTCCATCCCGTACGGCACCATCGTCGAGGACATCGACTAGGCTCGGCACGCCGGATCCTGCCGCTCAGCCTTTCGTCGCGCCGGAAAGCGCAAACGCGCTGCCGGATCCTCTGGCTACCACCGTGTAGAGGATAAGCACCGGAACCGAATACAAGATGGAGAACGCCGCGAGTTCCCCATAGGCAATGGCTCCATGCTGGCCGAAGAAGCTGAAAACAGACACCGCGGCAGGCTGCTTGGACGTGGACAGCAACAGGATGAACGGGACGAAGAAGTTCCCCCAGGTCTGGATGAAGACGAAGATGAACACTACGCCCAGCCCTTGCCTCATCAGGGGCACGACGATTCTGCGGAGCGTGGCCAGTCCCGAGGCACCATCCATCCAGGCAGCTTCCTCCAGTTCGAGCGGCACGGAGTCCATGAAGTTCTTCGTCATCCAGATGGCCATGGGCAAGGTGGTGGTTGCCATGAAGAAGATGGTGGCCGGCATCGAGTCCAGCAATTGCAACTGCACGAACATGCCATAGACCGGCACCATGATCGCGGTGACCGGGAGTGAGGTGCCGAAGAGGATCGCGTACAGGAACGGTTTGTTGAATCGTGATTGGTAGCGGGACAGCGGATAGGCCGCGAGCACGGCGGCCACCAGGTTCACGACTGCCGTTCCGGCCGAGAGCAGGAAGCTGTTCACGAGTGGCAGGAAGAGCAGCCCGGGCGTCAGTACGGCGGCAAAATTAGCGAACGACGGCGATTGCGGCCACCGCGTCTCGTAGCCGGCGTGCGGATCAACGGAAGCAAGAATCAACCATGCAAGGGGCAGCACGAAGCACAGCCCGATCACGGCCAAGGCCGCGTTGGCCGCCAGGCGGACGCGGAGCCGTCCCGCGGCAACCGCCGTCGGGCGCTTCGCGGCGGGCAGTGCTACACGGCGGAGGGAGGTCACGGTTTCGCCCCGCGGATCAACCTGACGTACACGGCACCGAAGACCATGCCGATCAGGATCAATACCGAAGCGATCGCGGTGCCGTATCCGATGTCTCCGAGCTTGAATGCTTCCTGGTACGCCAGCACGGGCAAGGTGGTGCTCGCGTTGGAGGGACCACCGGCCGTCATCACCCAGATGAGGGTGAATACCGCGAGCGTTTGGAGGGTGGTCAGCATGAGGTTGGTGGCGATGCTACCGCGGATGATCGGAAGGGTGATGAAGGCCAGGCGTTGCCAACCCCTGGCGCCGTCCATGAGGGCGGCTTCGGAGACGTCGCGGGGGACCTGGGAGAGCGCGGCCCTGTAGACGAGCATCGAGAACGCAGTGCCGCGCCAGATATTGGCCAGGATGATGGCGGCCATCGGAAAGGCATAGAGCCAGTTGGCGCCTTGGACACCGATCATTCCCAAGAGCTGGTTGAGCGTGCCGTCCTGGCTGAAGTACGCGTAGGCCGCGAAGGCCGCCACGATCTCCGGCAGTATCCACGAAGCGACCACCACCGTGCCCACCAGCGACGCCGTCGTTCCCCCGGATCGTGTCATCAGCAGGGCGATGAGCAGGCCCAGGACGTTCTGTCCGAGGATCGCAGACACGGCCACGAAGACTACCGTCAGCCATGCCGAGAGCGGGAAGACGGAATCCGTCAGCATCCGGGCGTAGTTGTCCAGGCCGACCCATTGGGGGCTCAGGGCTGCCTTGCCTGACAATGCGGCGTTGGTGAAGGAGGCGTAGAAGGACCACGCCACAGGCGCCGCCATGAAGAGGGCCAGCAGCAGGATTGACGGCACGACCGGCAACAAGCGGAGCCTGCGACGCAGCGGCCCTTGGATCGGGGATCTGCGTCGCAGCGGACCGCGACCGAAAGATTCAGGGACTGCCATGCGTCATTTCTGCATGACCTTGGTGTCACCGACGAGTTTCTTGACCGAAGCGTCGTATTCGGCTGCCGCCTCCGCCGGGCTTTGTTTGCCGGTGATGACGGTCTCCGTGGCCTGTTGGACGGCGAGGGAGATCTTCGGGTAGTCCGCGGTCGCCGGGCGATAGTGCGTGACGCCTACCAGATCGGAAACTTCCTTCACGAACGGATTGGCCGCTTGGTAACCGGGATCGGATGCGACATCGGTGCGGACCGCGATCTGCGAATTGTTGACGTCGAAGGCCAAGGCATTCTTCTTGTTCACGGCAGTAGTCAGGAACTTGAAGGCCAGGTCCGGGCTCTTGGTCTTCGCACCGACGGCCAATGTCCAGCCACCGGACATGCTCACGCCACCGGGATCCTGTCCGAACTGGGTGGGGAACTTGGCTACCCCCATATCCTGCGCGTAACCGGCCCATTCGTAGGAACCGCCCTTTTGCCAGAACGACGGCGCGTAGGAGCCTTCCACGGTGGCGCCCATTTTGCCTTGCGGCAGCCACTGTCCAAAGACCTTCTTCCACACATTCGAATCGAGGGCGTCCGCCGGTGTCACGGAAAGCTTCTCGTCGTAGAGGGTCTTCAGGAACTGGAGCGAATCGGTGAATCCCGTGGATCCCACCACCCACTTCTTGTCGCTTTCGGAATACAGGGAGCTTCCCGTTCCATACAGCAGTTCGTAAAAGCTCTGCATGACCGTTCCCTCACCGGTGCCTTTTCCGGCGTACATGCTGAAGGGAATCACGCCCGGATCCGCGGCCTTCATTTTGCGGGCCGCAGCCAGGATGTCATCCCAGGTTTTCGGTTGCCAGGGCAACGGTATGCCGGCCTTCTGGAGGACTGTCTTGTTGTACCAGATTGCCCTGGTGTCGGTGCCGAGCGGGACGGCATAGATGCTGCCGTCGTCGCCGCGTCCCGCGGCCTTGGCACCCTCGTTGAACTTGGACCACTCGTCCCAGGAGCCCAGTTGCGAGTCGAGTTTGAGCAAGTATCCGGCGTCGACGTCCGAGCGGACCTTGAAGGTGTCCTCGTAGAAGACGTCCGGAGCCGTGTCCGGGGAACGCTGGGCCAGCGCGAGCTTGGTGCCATAGTCGTCGTCGTTGGCTTGGATGGGCTCCAGGTCCACAGTGACGCCCGCGTTTGCCGCTTCGAACTCCTGCTTGGCGTCCTGGAAGACCTTGTCCAGGGCGGTGAAGGAGTCCGTCTTTTGGTAGACGATCTTGATGGCTTGTTTGCTAACAGCTTGCGGCTGGGCGGAACAAGCGGCCGAGGCCAAAAGGCCTACGACGCCGAGCAGTGCTGCTCCGATCCGGACTGGGCGACGCATGACGCTCCGATCTTCAAGCGGCTGCAGCCCCCACACTTCAGCTGGCCCAGCCTGTTGCCAATATTGATTAATGCAGCCCTGCGACGCAGGACGTGGTGAAGGCCTCAGCCTTCCGGACTCAGCCTTCCAACAGGAGCCGCTGGGCGCGCGGCGCCAGCGTGTGTTCGAGTACGAGGCAGGCCGCCCCGATGGCGCCGACGTCTTCGCCCACGCCGGTCCCCACAACCTCGATGCCGTGGATGCTGTTGGCGGCACTGTTGGCCGCGAGGAGCGGTGGAATGCGATCCAAGTAGCGTTCGGACATGCGGCCCCAGAACGGGCCACCAAAGACGACGCGTTCGACGTCGAGCGTGTTGGTCACCACCGCAACCGCGCGGGCAACCAGCACCGCCGATTTATCGATGATCGCGACGGCGCGTTCGTCACCTGCATCCGCGGCGTCGCAAAGCCTGGCGAAGCCTTCCTGGACTTCCGGGCCCTCGGTGCCTTTGCGGCCACCGTTCAGGACACCTTGCTCTTCGGCTTCGGCCACGAGGACCTGCGGGATGCAGGAAGACTTGACACAACCGCGCAGCCCGCAATCGCATTCGGGCCCGTCCGGATCAACAATGATGTGTCCGATTTCGCCGGCGTTGCCGGATGTTCCGCGGACAACCTCGTCGTTCAGGACGATGCCGCAACCGATGCCGGTACCCATATACATGAAGATGAAACTTCCGGTGCCGCTGGGCCCGCCGGCCCAGGTTTCGGCGACGGCCGCGCTGGTGACGTCCTTGTCCACGAGGGTCTCGAGCCCGGTGGCTTCGGCGAGGGCGTCCCTCAAGTGCACCCGGTCCCAACCCGTCATGAGGGGCGGATCCACGACGGTGCCCTCATCGAGGTCTATGGGCCCCGGGGCCGCGACGCCAAGTCCGGCGATCTTTCCCGTGTCAACACCCGAATCTTCGATCAGCACCTTGATTTCCTCCGCAATGGCTGCGATGACGCGCTGCGGATTGCTTCCGGTCGGTGTGGGAATCCTGGAGTGCTTCACAACATCGCCCACCAGGTCCAGGACCACGGAGGTAATGACTGCGGGATCAAGATGGACGCCAAGCGCGTACATTCCCGAAGGATTCAGGCGCAGGATGGTGCGGGGCTTACCCGGGCCGCTGCCTTCCTTGCCTGCCTCGACAATGAGCCGTTGATCCAGGAGACGGCGGGATATGTTCGAGATAGTCTGTGGGGAAAGGCCGACGATTTGGGCGAGTTCCACCCGGCTCAGCCCGCCCGACGAGCGCCGGATCGCGTCGAGAATGACGGTCAGGTTGAAGTCCCCCATGCGGGGCAGATTGGTTCCGCGCCTCGGAGTCGGCTGGCGGATCTCAGTCACGGATTCCCCTAAAATCATTCGAATAATGCTGGTTGCATTTGCATCGTACGGCACGTGTGCTTGTCCGGGTATGCCCACACGCTGCCCGCGCGCAACGGACCCCGATATTGCTGATTGGAGGCCCGGGAACATGGCACTCATGCCTGAGGCCGAGGTGGATCTGAGCGCTGACGCCTAACGCTTGACGCTGCGCGTCACTGTGAATTTCGGGTTCCGGCCGATTTCGGTGGTGGGACCGATCAACCTTTCCAACGCTGCGCGATACTGCAGGTGGCTGTTGTAGACAGTCCAGAGCTCGCCTCCGGAAGCCAGGACCCGTGCCGCGGCATCGAACATCTTCGTGGCCGCCCCGGCATGGACGCTGGCGCCGAGGTGGAACGGCGGGTTCAGCAGGATGAGGTCGGCGCTGCCGGCTTCGAAGGTGGACATGGCATCGTCCTGGACTACCGTGATTCGTTCTGCCAGGCCGTTGGCCGCCGCGGTTGCCGTGGCGGACGTGACTGCTGCCGCCGATTGGTCCGTAGCGGTGACCAGGGCATTGGGACGGCTCCGGGCATACATCGCGGCGAGGATCCCGGTCCCGCAGCCAAGGTCTACTGCGTGGCGCACTTCGGGGATCCTGTCCAGGAAGCCCAGGAGGAAGCGCGTCCCAATATCCAGCTTCGTGCCTGAAAACGCTCCCCCATGGGCACAGACGGTCATCCCCAGCTCGGTGTTCTGCTCCGAGACCGGAAAGGGCTCCGGAGTGTCCGGACGCTTGGGACCGGCAGCAAGCAGGACACGTGATTTCCGCTGCGCAAGCTGGGCCTGCACCGACTCAAAGCTTCGTTCAAGGACAGCGTTCATACCCAGGGACATGTGCTTGACGCGACCTCCGGCGAGCAGGACGGCTCCCGGCGCTGCGAAGCGCGCAACGGCGTCGACCATTTCTTCCAGCTCCGCGAGGGCCTTGGGGAGCTGCATGATCACCAGTTCGGCGCCGTCGAGCAACCCCGCGCCCAGCTCGAACTGGTCAAAGCGGCCGGACAGGCCGGACGCGTCGGCGTTCCGTTGCAGCGCGAGCCTGCCGACGTACAGGTCTTGGGTCACCCGGACGTGCCCGACGCCGAGGGCCTCCAAAGCGCCGAGCGTCAGGGCTCCGTAGCGGTCACCGATCACGGAAACGCGGGTTTCCGGGTCAACGATGTAGCCAGCCGCGGTCTCAAGGAGGAGCCGATCGGTGGCGTCGTGCGCCTGCAGGTTCTCCGCCTCGACGTCGGGGAAGCGGCGGAGGGTGCCGAACAGCGTCTCAAGGTGTGAATTCAGCTCGGTCAAGGTCACGGTGCACCAATCTATCCCCCTCAGGAACCCTCGACAACACAGGGGGTGGCGGAGGAAGGTAGAGATTGCAAGTAATCGACCGTCTGACCGCTGCTGAAGGCACGGCACGCGCCGCAGCAGCCCGGACACCAGGGTCCGCTGCGAAGGGCGAGCCACGTCGCGGACCTCGAAGATCAGGCTCCCACTCCTCTTGTGAGCAGACCATGACTGTCAACCTCGTCACTCAGCTTGAAGTAAAGTCGCACAATTCCCCCGATGAAACCCGCCGTCCGGACAAAAGCGTGATCGAAGTCGTCACCGTTGGCGACTACACCATAGGCCGCTTCACGTTCGAGCCAGGCTGGACGTGGGCCGATTGCATCAAGCCGGTGGTCCAAACCGATTCCTGCCAAGCCAACCACGTAGGGTACTGCCTTTCCGGTGCACTGGAAGTCGAGACCACCGACGGCAAGAAGATCAGCATCTCCAAAGGAGATTCCTACACCATCCCGCCGGGACACAACGCCTGGGTCGTAGGCGACGAGACCTACTCGGCCATCGAGTTTGTCAGCGCAGCAGAATATGGAGTCAAGCCCGAGTAGGAGTCTGTGCGTGCCGTCAGCGCGTCCCTGTCACGCACTGACGGCAAGCCGCACCGGCAATCCTTGGCCGGACGAAGCTAACGAATACGAAACGCATCTACAATCGTCGCAGGCGACCGTCCGCACGGACAGTTCCACACCGGACGGGATACGCGGCCGCCTACCCACCGATAAGTAGAGGACGTGTTTCCATGGCTTTCGTTGAACCAAGCGCCGATGTCTCCGAGCATGCGCTCATTGGGCAGGGTACAAGGATCTGGCATCTCGCCCAGATCAGGGAAGATGCCCGCCTCGGCGAAAACTGCAACATTGGCCGGGGCGCCTATGTCGGTCCGGGCGTCGAAATAGGAGCCAACTCCAAGCTGCAAAACTATGCGCTGGTCTATGAGCCCGCCCGGCTGGGCGCGGGAGTCTTCATCGGCCCGGCAGCCGTACTCACCAACGACACATACCCCAGGGCCGTGAGCCCCGACGGCACGCTAAAGTCGGCCGACGACTGGACACCCGTGGGTGTGATCGTGGAAGACGGCGCGGCAATCGGCGCCCGCGCGGTGTGCATCGCGCCCATCACGATCGGCAGGTGGGCAACCGTGGCCGCAGGCGCGGTGGTTGTCCGCGACGTTCCGGCCTTCGCCTTGGTTGCGGGGGTTCCCGCCAAGCAAATCGGCTGGGTCGGCAAGTCCGGACACCCCCTTCGGCCCGACGGCGATGAACTGGTCTGCCCCGCGACGGGAGAGCGGTACGTCAAAAACGGTGACTCGCTCGAAGAAGCGCGCACGGTATGAGCAGAGTCCGTGCCGCCGTCGTCGGGGGCGGAATCATCGGCGTCGCCGTGGCACGCGAGCTTACCCGCCGCCTCGACAATGCGGACGTGACGGTATTTGAGAAGGAACTCGGTCTTGCCGGACACCAGACCGGCCACAACAGCGGCGTTGTGCATGCCGGGCTCTACTACGAGCCTGGAAGCCTGAAGGCGAGACTCTGCCGCCGCGGCGTGGAGCTGCTTCGGCAGTTCGCGGCGGAGAAGAATCTCGGCTACGAGGAGTGCGGCAAGGTGGTAGTCGCCCACCATGCCCGCGAACTTGACCGGCTCAAGGCGATCCACGCACGGGCCATCGCCAATGGCGTGCCGGACGTCCGTATGGTGAGCGGGGATGAACTCACCGTGATCGAGCCGCATGCCCGCGGCCTGGCCGCCCTGCATTCGCCGCGGACCGCGATCGTCGATTACCGCGCCATCACGATTGCCTTGGCCCAGGACGTACGTGCCGCGAGCGGAAACATCCTGCTGGGACTGGGCGTGACCGGTGTGGAAGACCATGGCCGCGAGGTGCGGCTACGGTCCTCCCGCGGAACTGAAGCCTTCGACGTCGTCATCACCTGTGCCGGCTTGCAGTCGGATCGGCTGGCCCACGGCGCCGGAGACCCCGCGGACCCCCGCATCGTGCCCTTTTTCGGCGACTATTTCCTGCTCCGGCCCGAGAAGCGTTCCTTGGTCAAGGGCCTGATCTATCCCGTGCCGGACCCGCGATATCCTTTCCTTGGCGTCCACCTCACCAAACGCATCGACGGCGCCATCCTTGTGGGACCCAATGCTTTCCTGGCGGGCGGCCGGGAAGCCTACCGCCGCGCCCAGTTGTCCCCCGCCGACCTCCGCCAGGTACTGGGGTTCCCGGGATTCTGGCGGTTCGCTGCGGGCAACCTGCCCGCAGCCGCCCGGGAGGCGCGCACAGTGATTAACACCCGCGCCTTCGTCAAGGAAGCACAAAAGTACGTCCCGGATATCCTGCCGGGCGACGTCACGCGCGGCCCGCGCGGCATCCGGGCGCAGGCAATGACCTCCGACGGCGGCCTCGTCGATGACTTCGTGATTACCGGCACGAGCCGCGTCCTCCACGTACGGAACGCCCCCTCGCCGGGGGCGACCTCGTCGATGGCCATCGCCGAGCACATCGTGGCCGAGGCAATGGGACGAGCCCGGCTCTCGTGAAGCGGCTGGCCTGACGGGTCCACCCGCGCCCCCATTTCCTCCGTGCCCCGAGGGTTTCGCTCCGGCGCGTCAGCCGGCATTTGCGCGTATCCGAAGCCAAAAAACAGGTAAACGACCGCCGTCCCCGACGTGCGGCGGCCAAAAAAACGGGTACCGGCACTCGTGCCACGCTCCCGGCCGGCTCCATATGCTTCCGTCATTGAGTGCCTGAAACCAAAGACAGAAGCAGGTCGCGACATGAGCAACAACCGAAATTTCCCTTTGGCTGTGCGTCGCGCGGTCCTGCCGACCGTACTGGCGATGATCGCGACGCTCCTGCCGTTGCAGATGGCGGCAGTCTCCGCCGTCGCAGCCACGGATCCGTGCGCCGCGCCCGTCACCAACCCGGTTGCTTGCGAAAACACGCTGCCTGGAAACCCTGCATCGGAATGGCAAGTCTCGGGAGCCGGAGACTCCACGATCCAGGGCTACGGCACGTCGATGAGCGTCAATATCGGCGGAACGATCTCGTTCAAGGTTCTGACGCCCGCGTCGGCCTACCACATCGATGTGTATCGGCTTGGCTACTACCAGGGCTTGGGGGCCCGCAAAGTTGCCTCGAACGTCCTCCCCTCGGCTGCATTGCCGCAGACACAGCCGGCCTGTAACACGTACTCCGACACGGGACTCATCGACTGCGGAAACTGGAGCGTGTCGGCTTCCTGGGCGGTGCCATCCACTGCGGTCTCCGGGGTCTACATCGCAAGGCTCGTCCGCAACGACACGAACGGCGCGAGCATCGTGCCGTTCGTCGTCCGGAACGACGCCGCACATTCAGACATGCTGTTCCAGACCTCGGATGAGACGTGGCAGGCGTACAACACCTACGGAGGCAACAGCCTCTACAGTTGCACCGTCGCTTGCCCTCCCGGCAACCCGCAGGCCTATAAGGCGGCCTTCAAAGTCTCGTACAACAGGCCGTTCAATTCAGCTGCCGACGACCAGGGGCGAAGCTGGTTGATGTACTCCGAGTACCCGATGATCCGGTTCATGGAAGCCAACGGGTTCGACATGAGCTACATGAGCGGCAACGATGTCGCCACCAAGGGTTCCCTGCTGCTCAACCACAAGACCTTCATGTCCGTGGGACATGACGAGTATTGGTCCGGCGACCAGCGCGCCAACGTCGAAGCCGCCCGCGACGCCGGGGTGAACCTTGCGTTCTTCAGCGGCAACGAGGTCTTCTGGAAGACGCGCTGGGAACCGAGCGCCGCGGGGCCCAGCACGCCCGGCCGGACGCTGGTGGCCTACAAAGATACGCATTTCAACGCCCCCACCGACCCGGTCTCGTGGACGGGAACCTATCGGGACTCTCGCTTCGGAACCTCAACCGGTGGAGGAAACCCCGAAAACTCGCTGACTGGCCAGTTCTTCGTCGTCAATTCAGGAACCACCGACATCACGGTTCCCTCGCAATACAGCGCGCTCCGCATGTGGAGGAACACGACGATAGCCACGATGGCCCCCGGAACCAGCGTGACCCTCGGTGCGGGCCTGGGCACGCTCGGTTACGAATGGGATATAGACGCCGATAACGGATTCCGGCCAGCCGGCCTTTTCAAGCTGTCGGCGACCACGGACACGTCCGCGGAAGTGTTCACCGATTACGGTTCGCAGACCGCCACTGGTAAGACGGCCACCCACAACCTCACAATGTACAAAGCTGCGAGTGGAGCGATTGTCTTTGGCGCCGGAACTGTCCAGTGGCCGTGGGGACTTGACGGATTCACCACTGGAAAAGCCGTGGACAAGAATATGCAGCAGGCTACGGTCAACCTGTTCGCCGACATGGGAGTCCAGCCGGCAACGATCGTCACGGGGCTGACTGCCGCCACCCGATCCACCGATGCCACTGCGCCGACGTCCACCATCACAGCACCATCCTTCGGCGCGAACATTGCTGACGGAACCATCGTCACCATCAGCGGAACCGCGGCCGACACCGGGGGCGTGGTGGCCGGCGTCGAGGTTTCCACCGACAACGGAAACACGTGGCATCCTGCCACCGGCACAAGCAATTGGACCTATACCTGGAATGCGCACGGCAACCCCACCTCTACCCTGCGCTCACGTGCCGTTGACGACAGCGGCAACGTGGAGACGCCGTCGTCGGGCGTGGTCACCAACATCGCCTGCCCCTGCTCCCTTTCGGGCGTAAACATCGCACCGGCCGTGGCCGATGCGGCGGACCCGACGGCAATCGAAGTAGGTGCCAAGTTCTACTCCGAAGTGAACGGAACCATCAAAGGGGTGCGGTTCTACAAGGCAAGCAAAAACACCGGAACACACGTCGGCAACATCTGGTCCGCGAGCGGGCAGCGGCTGGCCACAGCAAACTTCAGTGGTGAATCCGCCACGGGCTGGCAGACGGTGAATTTCCCGACGCCTCTCTCCGTCACGGCGAACACTACGTACGTCGTTTCCTATTACGCTCCCGTGGGCCATTATTCCGAGGACACAGCCTACTTCTACCAACATCCGTCACCGCCGCCTGCAGGTAACAGCCGCGTAGACAGTGCACCTTTGCATTACCCGCGGAGCGTCCCCGGCAGCCCTAACGGTATGTACGCCTATGGCCCTTCCTCGGCGTTCCCGAACGAGTCCTACGACGCCGAGTACTACTGGGTCGACGCGATCTTCCTTCCCTCAGGCACTGCTCCAGCGGTTTCCTCCACGTCCCCGGCGAACAACGCCAGCGCCGTGCCCACCACCACCGCACCGACCGCGACCTTCAACCAGGCCGTCACCGCGTCCTCCATCACCTACACCCTCAAGGACGCCGCCAACACCGCCGTGCCCGGCACCACCAGCTATGACGGCACCACCAACACCGCCACCTTCACCCCCACCGCGGCCCTGGCCAACAGCACC
>NZ_JBFBKR010000003.1:0-92339 GCF_040686575.1 Arthrobacter sp. NPDC080073 | reverse complement strand
AGCTATGACGGCACCACCAACACCGCCACCTTCACCCCCACCGCGGCCCTGGCCAACAGCACCACCTACACCGCCACCATCAGCGGAGCCACCAACTCCACCGGCCAAACCATGACCGCCCCCTACACCTGGACCTTCACCACGATCGCGGCACCGGCCTGCCCCTGCACCGTGTTCAGTGCCGCCTCCAACCCCGCCACCGTCACCGTCAACGACCCCAGCGGCGTGGAACTGGGCATGAAATTCCGCTCCGACGTCGCCGGCAACATCACCGGGGTCCGGTTCTACAAGGGCACCCAGAACACCGGAACCCACACCGGCTACCTCTGGTCCGGCACCGGATCGCTCCTGGCCTCGGTCACCTTCACCGGTGAAACCGCCAGCGGCTGGCAACAAGCGAGCTTCGCCAACCCCGTCGCCATCGCCGCGAACACCACCTACCTCGTCTCCTACTACGCCCCCAACGGCTTCTACTCCGCCAACAGCGGCTACTTCAGCAGCGCCGCGGACAACGCACCCCTGCACGGCCTCGCCAGCGGAACCGACGGCCCCAACGGCGTCTACCGCTACGGCAACGCCGCCTTCCCCACCAACAGCTACAACAACACCAACTACTGGGTCGACGCCGTCTTCACCACCACCGCCGCCCCTGCCCCCGCGGTTACCTCCACGTCCCCGGCGAACAACGCCAGCGCCGTGCCCACCACCACCGCACCGACCGCGACCTTCAACCAGGCCGTCACCGCGTCCTCCATCACCTACACCCTCAAAGACGCCGCCAACACCGCCGTGCCCGGCACCACCAGCTATGACGGCACCACCAACACCGCCACCTTCACCCCCACCGCGGCCCTGGCCAACAGCACCACCTACACCGCCACCATCAGCGGAGCCACCAACCCCGCCGGCCAAACCATGACCGCCCCCTACACCTGGACCTTCACCACCACCGGTGGCCCTGTCTGCCCCTGCAGCGTGTTCAGTGCCGCTTCCATCCCAACCACCGTCACCGTCAACGACCCCAGCGGCGTGGAACTGGGCATGAAGTTCCGCTCCGACGTCGCCGGCAACGTCACCGGCGTCCGCTTCTACAAGGGCAGCCAGAACACCGGAACCCACACCGGCTACCTCTGGTCCGGCACCGGATCACTCCTGGCCTCCGTCACCTTCACCGGTGAAACCGCCAGCGGCTGGCAGGATGCCACCTTCGCCAGCCCGGTCGCCATCGCCGCGAACACCACCTACCTCGTTTCCTACTACGCCCCCAACGGTTTCTACTCCGCGAACGGCGGCTACTTCTTCGGCAGTTCCGCGGACAACGCACCCCTGCACGGGCTTGCCAGCGGAACCGACGGCCCCAACGGCGTCTACCGCTACGGCGATGCCGCCTTCCCCACCGACAGCTACAACAACACCAACTACTGGGTGGACGTGGACTTCACAGCACCGTAGCCGGAACCCAGTTAGCCCTGAAGCCCGTAAGAAGGGATGACTCTGCGTGAAAACAGCTGAAGGCCTCAAAATGATGGCCGCCAAGCTCTTGATTCCGCCAGCCGCTGGAGCCCGGGCAGTGGCCGGCACCATGCCGGCGCTGCATGGCCGCACGGCCCACGTTGTTCCTGAACCTCGTGTTTCCCGGACCCGCATTCGTGAACACGCCGTTCCTGAACGCCACACGGGCAACACGGCAAGTGCCCCGTCGAGCCGGGTACTCCTGGGGGGTGCTGCGGTCGACCTTCTGGGCTTCTCAGAGGCCATCGGCCTCATTTCGGCGCGGGCGACCTCCAGGGAGTTGCCACCGCTCGCGATTGCCTCGGCCAACCTCGACCACATCAACCACTTCGGCATCGGGAGCAGATGGGCTTCAGTTCTCGCAAACGGCAGCTCAACGTTGGACGGATCCCCGGCTATCAATTGGCTCACGTTGCTCGATGGCGCCCCCCTGGTGTCCGAAGCGCATCGCCTGACAGGGCGCAGTTGGCCGCGTCTGGCCGGCAGCGACCTGATCGGGCCCCTCCTGGATGCTGCCACAGACCTCCAACTCCGGGTCGGCTTCCTGGGCGGGGCAGAGTCCGCGCACGAATCACTGAAGTCGAGGTTCTCCCGCGAACGGCCGGGCCTCGTGGTGGCAGGCTACTGGTCCCCCGGCCGCGACGAGCTCACAGATCCTGCAGCCTCAACCTTCCTGGCAACAGCCATCGCCGCAGCCAAGGTGGACATCCTCGTCGTCGGACTCGGAAAACCGAGGCAAGAGCTGTGGATTGCTGAATACGGGGCGCTCACCGAAGCCCGTATCCTGCTGGCCTTCGGCGCCGTGGTGGACTTCCTGGCGGGCCGCATCCAGCGGGCCCCGGAATGGATGAGCTCCAACGGCCTCGAATGGGCCTGGCGCCTCGCGCTGGAACCACGACGCCTCGCCCGCCGCTACTTGGTCGATGGCCCTATGGCCTATGCGTCACTTCGGTCGAAAAGCTCCAGCCCGGAGGAAGTGCCCGGCGACGCACCAGGCGATCCGGCCGAGCGACCCGCGCCGACCACCCTCGCGCCGCCCCCGGTCGGCAACAGGGGCTTTGCCGTCGCCGGGCAAACCGCGGACGTCGCCGTCCTGGTGGTCACCTACAACAACGCCGACGACGTCGACCCGCTGATCGAAAGCCTGCGGTCCGAGGCCGCCGACCAGTGGCTCCGGGTGATCGTCGCAGACAACGGCTCTTCGGACGGTACGCTGGACGCGCTCTCCCGGTACGACGACGTCATATCGTTCCCCACCGGAGGCAACCTGGGCTACTCCGGTGGCATCAACGCCGCCCAACGGCTCTGCGGCGACGTCCGGTACCTGCTGGTGGCCAATCCGGATCTGGTCATTGAACGCGGCTCCGTTGCGGCCATGATCGCCCGGCAGCGCCACTCCGGGGCCGGGATTGTGGTTCCCGCGCTTTTGGACGAAGACGGCTCAATTTACCCGTCCCTGCGCAGGGAACCGACCCTTCCGCGCGCCTTGGCGGACGCCGCGCTGGGCCGTCGGCTACCAGGCCGGCCTGCCTGTCTCTCCGAAATCGACTATGACCGGGTCAGCTACCAGCATGCGCACCCGGTGGAATGGGCCACGGGCGCAGCGTTGCTGATCGACGCAGGCCTTGCGAGCGAACTCGGGCCCTGGGACGAGCGATTCTTCCTCTACCTGGAAGAAACCGACTACTTCCGGCGGGCCCGGGAGGCCGGGCGGGTCGCGTGGTTTGAACCCGCCGCCAAAATGCGGCATCGCAGGGGCGGCTCCGGCAGTTCGGCGGCGCTCACCGCCTTGATGGCTGTGAACCGGGCCCGCTACGCGGAGAAACACCACCCGCCTGCGACGGCCGCCGTTTTCCGCGGTGCGGCGGTGCTCTCTGAGGCACTACGCGCATACCAGCGCGAGCACCGTCCGGCGCTTCGGGCGCTCCTGGGCAAACGCCACTGGGAGCAACTGCCCCATGCCGTGCCCGCTCCACAAGCAAAGCACGACGACGGCGGTCACCTCAGGGGCTTTCCCGCCGGTTCGATCATCATCCCGGCGCATAACGAAGCAGCGGTCATTGCCCGCACCCTCAGCAAACTTGAGCCGCTCGCGGCCAGTGCCGCCGTCGAGATCTTCGTGGTGTGCAACGGCTGCACCGACAATACCGGCGAAATAGCCGGCCGGTTTCACGGTGTCCAGGTAGTTGAGGTCGACGAGCCATCGAAGACCCTTGCTATGGACACCGGCGATGCATTGGCCACGGCGTGGCCGCGGCTCTATCTCGACGCGGACGTGGAGATAGAGCCCGTGGCAATCGAGCAGCTTTTCAGGCGTCTCGGAGAAGGCGATCTCCTGGCGGCACGGCCGGCGGCGCAGTACGACCCGGGCGATGCCACCGGCCTGGTTCAGGCCTTCTATCGCGCACGGGGCCGCATGCCGTCAACCAGGAGCGGCCTATGGGGCGCGGGGGCCTTCGCCCTGACCCGCGAGGCCCGCGCCCGTTTTGGCACGTTTCCGCCGGTACAGGCCGATGATGTATTCGTTGACCGGCACTTTGCAGCCCACGAAAAGGAAATTGTCACCTGCCGGCCCGTCACGGTCCACACCCCGAAGGACGCCCGCGCCCTCGTCACGGTTCTGGGACGAAACTACCGGAGCAATGTGCATCTGCTCAAGTTCCAGCCGGCCGAGGGCGGTAGCGGCACAGGCCAAAGCCTCCGCGAACTCCTAGGTTCAATCCGCGGTCCCCTCACGGCGTTCGACGCCACCGTCTACGCGGGCTTTGCCGTCGCCGCCCGGCTTCGGAAGGGACCCGGAGCTGCGACTATATGGGAACGGGACGAGAGCAGCCGGCGCTAAGAGGCAGCCGGGCGCGCCGGTTATTGGCCGGAGATCCCGCAGGCGTTGCTGCCTTCCACCCGATAAATATGCACCGCGTTACTGTCGGCAAAGGTGTCGGCGAAAGAGCCGCCAACCATAGCCAGGGAGCGGTTTTCGCCGAGCACCGTTACGCTGGTTCCGCCGCCGCATTTGAGGTTCAGGGCGACTGATTGCGGTCCTGTCTGCGTGGACCCGGCAATGATGTAGAGGCTGCCGTTGTAGGCCTTTACTGCCGTATCGATGAGGCCACTGGCGGTTGCTACACCATCCACAAACGGCGCATTGAGCACCGGGGCCAACTCCGCAATCTGCTGGTTGACGGCTGTCACCGTCGGGCGGATAGCAGCGCCGCATGCATCCCGCAAAACGTGTTGAGAGATACAACTCCCACCAAAGCTATGGTTGAAATACGTGATCCCGCGTGCACCATGAATGATGCTGCTCCACACTGCGGCCCTGATTTCCGGTGCCGTGATGGTAGGAGCACCGGCTTCCGTGAATGGGTGTCCCAACTCAACAAAGGCCCAGACAGGCAGCTTCCCCTTTGGGCTGACGAAGGCACGAGTGCGTTCCACGGTCCAGCCGTAATTTGAGGCTTTGCGACACTCGGCGTCGGTCAAGGCACGGGGAGTCGCCAGCATTACTCCGCCTTCAGTCGGAGCACAGATATTGGGATCGGTAAACCAGTAATTGTCGGCGGAAACCACCTGCTGGTAGCTATTGACAAATTGCCCCGCTTCAGCCGTCGATTCCCAAAATGTCACGCCTTTCCCGTAATTCGCATAGATCATGGTGTTCGCCGGCGCCTTATTAACGAGGGTTCCCTGCACCGTATATCCGCACTTGCTTTCTGCGGGAGCACACACCGTCCCGGCACCGGGGTAATTTCCGGTCCAGGCGGCAGAACCGGGCCCGGCCCACATATCAGACTCGTCCGAGAGCAGGAACCCCGAGGCAAGCGGCGATGTCCAGGACGGGATCGCATAAGACCCGGCGTCCCTGATGTATTGGACATTCGAGTCGGCAGTCAACTCGACGTACAAATTAATTCCCGCGGCCCTGTCCAAGGGGACATCGGCAGGAGCGAGAACGCTTTCGAACCAAATGCCCACGGGAAAGTAGTTTGGCGAGGCCGGCAGGCCGTTAGGAAACTTTCCGTAGTACTGCTGGCCCCCATCAACAGCGCGGACGCTCACTCCGGCCGGCAGCGGCACAACGGCCGGCACTGTGGAGCTCGCCACCGAGGCCGAGAGGGCCAGGAAGGCAGCCAACAGGACGCTCGTTCGAGCGGACAGGGAAATGTTGTGCTTGGTCATGGCCATCGGCTCCCGTTGATTCATCGGAAAATTCACAGGCCCCTCTTGCAAGGAGCCCGAAACGGAGACCATCAGCTACGGAGTTCGTCCCAAAAATACCACCGATCCAGGTGCGGAAAACACCCTTTCCAGCCGATGGAAGTGCCCTCCCGCCGAAGTCGAGTGCTAAGCGGGCTGAGCACGAGCTTCCGGGTGGGAGGCGAGTATCGGACCGTCGCGAATGCGGGTACCAGCCACTCGTGCCTGGCCTTCTACCCCGCAAATAGGCTGAGGCGAGCATTCATGTATGCGTTCGATCCCGGCTCTCAGGATGAAGGGAAGCAACCACCATGACAAGCAGGAAACTGCGAGTTGCGCTGATCGGGGCAGGTTACTGGGGGCCGAATCTGGCCCGAAATTTCAGAATCAGCGGCGACTGGGATCTTGCGGCCATCTGCGATCTCGATGCCGACCGGGCCAGGACTGTCTCCGAGCAAGTAGGCGGCGTACCCGTGGTGACGGATCTGGACGAGCTGCTGGCGTGGCCCGACCTCGAAGCCGTCGCTATCGCGACACCCGCACGCACCCACCACCGGATTGCGCTCGCGGCAATGCTGGCCGGGAAGCATGTGCTGGTCGAGAAGCCACTTGCGGATAGCCGCGAAAAAGGTGTGGAGATGGTGGAGCTCGCCCGGCAAAAGGAACTGGTGCTGATGGCAGATCACACCTACTGCTATACGCCGGCTGTTCTGAAGATCCGGGAACTTATCGCTGACGAGGCGTTGGGCGACATTCTTTTCATCGATTCCGTCCGGATCAACCTTGGCCTGATACAGCCTGATGTCGACGTTTTCTGGGACCTCGCCCCGCACGACCTCTCGATCCTGGACTTCATCCTTCCCGGAGGACTGCAGCCCGCCCATGTTTCGGCGCACGGCGCAGACCCGCTCGGTGCCGGCCGGGCATGTGTGGGTCATTTGAGCTTTCCGCTGGCGGCCGGAGGATTGGCGCACGTCCACGTCAACTGGCTCAGCCCAACCAAGATCCGCCAGATGGTCATTGGCGGATCGAAGCGGACGCTGGTCTGGGATGACCTGAATCCACAGCAGCGGCTGAGCCTCTACGATCGAGGCGTCAATCTCCAGCATCAACCCTCCGACGGCGCCAACCGGACAGCCGCAACAATCTCGTACCGGCTGGGAGACACCTGGTCCCCCGCCTTGCCCGAACATGAACCGCTCGGCCAAATGGTCAGCGAGTACGCGGCCAGCATCCGTGAAGAGAGGCTCTCACGCACCGACGGATCGGCAGGCCTGCGCGTCCTGTCAGTGCTCGAGGCTGCGTCGCGAAGCGTGGCCGAGGATGGTCGCACCATCCTCGTTGACGGCGCCGAACTTCAGCTTGAGGAGACAGCGTGAGCAATTTGGCCGGAGCACAGGTTCTCGTCACGGGAGGTGCCGGGACCATAGGTTCCACTCTTGTGGATCAACTCCTCGACGCCGGCGTCGCCCGCATCGACGTACTGGACAATCTGGTGCGCGGGCGGCGGGACAACCTGAGCGATGCGCTGAGCAGCGGCCGCGTCGCTTTGGTGGAGGGCGATTTGCGTGACCGGGACCTCGTCCACGATGTGACCAGGGGTAAGGACCTCGTCTTCCACCAGGCCGCCATCCGGATCACCCAGTGCGCGGAAGAGCCCCGGCTCGCCTTGGAGGTCCTGGTCAACGGGACGTTCAACGTTTTCGAAGCCGCTGTTGCGCACAAGGTCGGCAAGGTGGTTGCCGCCTCCAGCGCCTCCGTCTATGGCCTGGCGGAAAGCTTCCCCACCAATGAACGGCATCATCACCACAACAACGACACCTTCTACGGTGCCGCCAAGTCCTTCAACGAAGGCATGTTGCGCAGCTTCCGCGCCATGGACGGATTGGACTACGTAGCATTGCGATACTTCAACGTCTACGGTCCGCGCATGGATGTCCACGGGCTCTACACCGAAGTCCTGGTGCGCTGGATGGAGCGAATTGCGGACGGCCAACCTCCGCTGATTTTCGGGGACGGACGCCAGACGATGGACTTTGTCTTCACCGGCGACATCGCGAGGGCCAACCTGCTCGCGGCCGCCAGCGACCTTACGGAGGGGGTCTACAACGTCGCCGGCGGAACGGAGACAAGCCTCTTGCAGCTCGCGCAGTCCCTGTTGCGCGCCATGGACTCCGACCTTGCCGTGGAGCATGGACCTGAACGGGCGGTCAACGGCGTGAGCCGCAGGCTGGCGGATATCGCCGCGGCCCGCTCAGACCTGGGCTTTGCGGCGGAAGTCTCCCTCGACGACGGGCTTCGGCAGCTGGTGCAGTGGTGGCAACCCCTTCGAGCGGAAATCGCCGCTACTCGAACCGCAGGGGTGTCCTCATGACCCGCATCAATGTCATGCAGCCGTGGTTCGGAGCAGAGGAAGTAGCCGCCGTCAGCGCAACGATCGAGTCCGGCTGGGTCGCGCAAGGTCCCCGGGTGTCCGAATTCGAATCGGCCTTCGCCCGCAGCCAACATGCTCCTTTCGCGGTCGCCACCTCGAATTGCACGACGGCGTTGCACCTGGCCTTGGTCGTCGCCGCCATCGGCCCGGGCGATGACGTCGTCGTTCCGTCGTTCTCCTTCATCGCCACCGCGAATGCCGCCACCTATGTAGGCGCGCGGCCGGTCTTTGCCGACGTGGACCTGGCCACCGGCAACCTCACCGCGGAAACGGTCCGCGCCGCGCTGACCGACCGTACCAGGGCTGTCATCGCCGTGGACCAGGGTGGAGTTCCAGTTGATCTGGATTCCATCCGCCTGCTGTGCGACCCGCTCGGAATTGTCGTGATTGAGGATGCCGCCTGCGGCGCAGGATCGAGCTACCGGGGCCTGCCGGTGGGAGCGGGGGCTGACGTGACCGCGTGGTCCTTCCACCCCCGGAAAATCCTCACCACCGGCGAAGGGGGCATGTTGACCACGCCGCACCCGGACTGGGCTGATCGTGCCCGCCGGCTGCGCGAGCACTCAATGAGTGTCTCCGCGAGCGCCCGGCACGCCTCCGTGCTGGCGCCCGCCGAAGAGTATTTGGAACCGGGCTTCAACTACCGCATGACAGACCTGCAGGCCGCCGTCGGCTTGGTCCAGCTGGAGAAGTTGGCGCAGGTAGTCCGCAGACGCCGGGAAATTGCCTCCGAGTACAGCAAGCAGTTCGCGGATGTCGAGGGGATGCGCGTGGTGCGGGACCCGGCCTGGGGTACCAGTAATTTCCAGTCCTTCTGGTTGGAGGTTCTCCCCGGATCCGCCGTCGACCGTGAAGGCCTGCTCGAACATCTGGCCGGGGATGAAATATCAGCCCGTCGGGGAATCATGGCGGCCCATCGCCAGCCGGCCTATCGGGGCCGGGACACAGGAGGGGCGCCGCTCCCCGTCACCGAACGCCTCACGGACAATACCCTGATCCTTCCGGTTTTCCATCAAATGACCGAGTCGGAACAGGCAAGGGTTGTGCACTCCGTGCGCGCCGCGGTCACCGGGGGACGGTGAACCGTGCAGGAGTTGATGCTGATCGCCGCAAGTGGACTGGCCCGGGAAGTACTGGCCGTCATCCGGGGCTCTGATCAGTACCGCGTAGTCGGCTTCCTCGACGATTCCTCCATCATCCAAGGCAGGCTCGTTGGCGGGGTTACCGTCCTGGGCACCATCGAGGACGCCGCCCTGTACAACTACACCCAGTTCCTGGTCTGTGTCGGCTCAGGAACCGCGCGGCAGCAGATAGTCCAGCGCCTGGCACTTCAGGGCATCACTCGAGAGCGCTTCGCAACGGTCCTGGACCCCGGAGTGCGGGTGCCGCCAGGATTCACAGTGGGCCACGGAAGTATCCTGCTGAGCAATGTCGTGCTCACCGCCGACGTCACCGTGGGGACGCACGTCGTCGCCATGCCGCAGGTAACGCTGACGCACGACAACGTCGTGGAGGACTTCGCAACCATTGCCGCGGGCGTGACCCTGGGAGGCGGTGTGCATATTGGACGTGCCGCCTATCTGGGCATGGCATCCTCTGTCCGCCAGGGCGTTCGCGTGGGCGACGAGGCAACCCTGGGAATGGGCGCAGTACTGCTGCAGGACCTTCCGCCCGGTGAGACCTGGGCAGGCGTACCCGCGGCTCCGATCCGCTTGCCCGTCAATGACAACCAACAAGAACAACCCGCATAGAGCCACAGACGGAAGGTACAGCTGATGGATGCATCCCTGGCGGCGAACATACCCCTGGTAGACCTCGCGGCACAGCATGCCGATGTGGAGAGCGAGGTCCTCAGCGGCTTGGAGGGCGTGTTCGCGACCACCGCGTTCATAGGAGGGGCCGCCGTCGGGCAGTTTGAAGAAGCCTACGCAGCGTGGCTAGGCGTGGACCACTGCATAGGTGTCGCCAATGGCACCGACGCGCTGGAACTTGCCCTGCGGGCAACAGGAGTGGGACCCGGCTGCGAAGTCGTCCTGCCGGTCAATACCTTCATCGCCACTGCGGAAGCCGTGGTCCGGATTGGCGCCACCCCCGTGTTCGTCGATGTGGATCCGGTCCACTTGCTCATCGATCCCGCGCAGGTGGCGGAAGCTGTTGGGGACCGGACGCAGGCGATAGTTCCGGTCCACCTCTTCGGCCAGACGGCACCCGTCGAGCAGCTGCGCGCCCTGGCAGGGTCCTGTGGAGCAGTGATCATCGAGGACGCGGCACAAGCCCAGGGCGCAACCCGGCACGGAAGTCCGGCGGGATCCCTGGGGGCGGCCGCGGGAACCAGCTTCTACCCGGGGAAGAACCTTGGCGCCGCAGGGGACGCCGGCGCGGTGACGACTGACGACCCTGAAATAGCCCGCCGCGTCCGGATGCTTGCCGCGCACGGCAGTGCGACGAAGTACGTCCACGACGTTGTCGGCTTCAATTCACGGCTGGACACGATCCAGGCGGTGATCCTCAATGCCAAGCTTCGGCGCCTGTCGGCTTGGAATGACTCCCGCCGGGAGGCCGCAGCAAGATATAACGAGATGCTCGAAGATGTTCCCGGAGCCTCCGCGCCCATCAGTGCTGAGGGCAATGACGACGCATGGCACCTGTACGTCATCCGGGTGCCAGACCGTGATCGCGTCCTTGCCCGCCTGAACGGCGCGGGAATCGGAGCGGGAATCCACTACCCGACGCCCCTGCATCTGAGCGGGGCCTTCGCCCACCTGGGTCTCGGCCCAGGTTCCTTCCCGGTGGCGGAGCGCGCAGCGGGCGAAATTCTCTCCCTGCCCCTGCACCCGCACATTACAATCGCGCAGCAGAAGTTCGTGGTTGAGACTCTTCGGGACGCCCTGTAGCGTCCGGGAGGCCCGCTGCCCTCCCGGTTCGCCGGATCCCGTCATCGCGACGGTTCGCCCACCGACTCAGCCTCAAGAACTTCCCGGGTCTCTCGGCTGTGTGCCCCCGGGTCCCGACGGCGGCCCCGGACCGTGGGGATCGCGTCGAGTTCGGGACTGAGCCACCCACCCGCCGTGGATCCTCCGTCCGACGACAATGAATCGTGCTCCGGCCTGCCTCCGGCGTCCGACGCGGCGGCGGCATGCAATGCGGCCTTCTTCCGGCGTGCCAATCCGAGCCCGCGGGCTATGGAGACGGCCCCGAACATCAGGACCGCACCGCCCACGAGGACGGCAATAAGGGAGCGCAGGCGGCTTGAAAACTGCTCGGTGGCCTTGTCCGCGGATGCGACGACCAGCGACGAAAAGAGATAGGTATCGTCCGCGCCGTCGATCTTCTGGATAGTGCGAAGATCCTCCGTAAGCAGTTCCCCCAGCCGCCGCGTCGTAGCGATCGCGCGGTCCGGCGTCGAACTGACCCCTGTGATGTCAACGAGGAATGAGTACTGTCCGCCGACCGCATCACGGGTGACATCATATTGTTTGCTAAGCCCTTCCGCGGTGAGCTGGTCAGCTGTCGAACTGTCCTTGAGGCGGGTGATCAGCACCTGTACAACCAGGGTGGGATCCGATGAACGCAAATACGGATTGCTTGAATTGAGATCCTTGAGCGCCGGATTCTTTGTTTTGTCGGCCTCGGTCGGAATATTCGGGTTGATCAGGGCATACGTCGTCGTGGATTCGTAGGAACGGGGCGCGAACTGGAAAACGTAGACTGACGCAATGAGCGTAATGAAAAGTACCGGCAAAGTAACAGACTTGTAGTGCCAAAGTGTCTTGAGTACTGCTAAGGGATCCATCGTCTTCCTTCCGGGGTGGAATGTACCGAAACTGGTGTCTTCCGAAACGGTGGACCATTCCCATTGCGGGGTCCAAACAATTCGATCTCGCGTTTGACCATTAGCCAGACGGCGCCGGCCAACCCGACGAAAAGGGGGTAGGTCAGCGCGAAGACCGGGAACGACAAGGAATCGAACGTCAGCGAGCACACCGCTGCCACCAGCCCGCCGGCCGCCACTGCACCCGCGAGGCATTTCAGTGCCTGGGAGCGGGCGCGGCGGGCGACGCTCACCGTAATGGCTCCTGGCAAAACAAAGTAGGCGGTGATGGCGACCAGGCCCACGAGTCCCAGGGTGACCGCAGAATTCAGGTATTGGTTGTCCAGAATGTGCAAAGCGTTATCCGGAATGTAGTTGCCGGGGCCAAGACCAAGTATCGGGTTCCGGCCAACCATTTCGATCACACGCGGATAGTTGTTGGTGCGCGTGGAAATTGACGGGTCGCTTTCGGCTGTGCTGAACGAACCTGCGATCGTAGCGATAAGGCCCGGCACCGCGAGGAAGAGACCGGCCGCGGCAATCGGAACGACGAGGAATGCCCAGCGCCGGGCCAGTTGCGGCAGGAACGGAATGAAGACAATCATCCCGACCAACAGTCCAATAATGCCCGCCCTCGAGACCGTTGCGGCGATGGCAAACACCAGGAGGCCCGTCCCGGTCCAATGCAGCCATTTTCTGCCCACCGGATCAAAGAGGCCCCGCCAGATTGAGAGCGGAAGCAGCATGGAGGACACCACGGCCAACTCGATGGAGTGAAAGGTGCTGCCTGACACACGGACCAGCGTGCCACGGACTTGAAATGTCGTGCCCGATCCGTTGTCGGTAAACCCAGGCATCGCCAGTTGGAACCAATCCATCGGATTGATGTGGAAAATGAACTGGACCGCAGCCACCATGCAGCAAAAGAAGGCCCCCGCCAGTACCGCCCGGATCAGTAACAGGACGTCCCCGATGGTCCGGACAACCTCCGCCGTGACAAGGATGATTCCGGCGCTGGCAACAAGCAAAATCACCCATCGATCCGAGGCCGCCCGCGCCGCTATTGAGCTGCCGCCGGTCAAGCCCAAGTAGAGCGCAACGTAGGAAGCGCACGTGCCCAACAACAGCAGGGCCAGCCCGATCCTGCCTGGATGCCGGAATTTGAAAGGGTCGTGCAGGCCAAAGAGCACCGAGCAAAACCAGAATGCAAAGAGGATCAGCGCGAGCATCAAGGGCATCGTTCCCGCGGCCCCTACCGGCGCCAGCACCATGCTTGAGGGAAAGAAGAAGATGCTGAACGCGACGACCCGTAGGAAAAGCGGAGTACGGCCAGGCGTGGACGTCCGAGGGTCGAAATCGAGCATCGTGACCATGGGAGGCTCGGGGAACACCAGAGGGCTCCGGGATGGCCGCTTGGCCCTCCTCCGGCTCCTCGTCCCGGACATTTCCTGGCTGGCGGTCACGAGGCGCGATCCCCGGTAAGAACCTCGGCACACGTTGTCTCAATGATGGAAGCGACCTGCTTCTTGGTTTCTTCCCAGTCCCGACGTTCCCTTGCGGCCACTCGGGCAGCCCTCGCCTCGACGTCGGTGGCCTCCACCGCCGCTGCCAGGGCGTCCGCCATCCCGCACGGGGTGGGGCGTCCCCAAACGGCATCATCGGTGGACAAGACTGCCCGGGAATACGCGGACTCGTTGAGCACCGGGATATTGCCCGCGGACATCAGTTCTTCCGGAACCAACGAAATGTTGGTAAAGGATATGGCCAGACCTGCGAGGGTGCGGTTGTAGAGCTCGTTCAGCTGTGTTGGAGTCAGGTTTCCGTGGTCCGTGACAGGGATGGACCAGCCCGATACCTTGTCCCCGTAAACGTGGATCTCTTGTTCCGGGTGGGCCTGGTGGAACCGCTCCAACGCCAGCTTCGCGAGCAAATAGCCTCTGCGGTCCACGTTTTTCTTAGCGTAGAAAACCACGCCGCTGCGCGATGCGCCGTCGCGTTCGGGAAGAATCCGGTAGATGTCATTGTCGCAGCCGAACGGAACAATCGCGTCCGGGGAAATCCCGACCTCGTTTTCCATCACCCCGGCGATCATCTTCCCCAGGGCGATGTTCCTGAAACCGAATCGGTAGGTGTCCTCGGCGAGCGCATAGAACGTGCCGCGCGGGTAGAAAAAGGGCTCATAGTCCTGAATGAAGTAAAAGCGGTGGGCCCTACTGACCACGCGGGATGCAACGACGTGCGCGGTCGCCCATGAGCTCGCAACAACGGCGTCCGCGTCTTCCATGCCCTGGGTGGCGCTTCGAACCTCTGCCCGCATCCCGGGCCAGTTGCGGCGGATGACTTCTTCGTGTCGCGCCACATCGTCCGCATACCGGTCGTAGAGGAACAAGGTACAGCGGTGGCCCCGTTCCTCCAGGCCTTGGACCATCCGAAAGAGCGTCGTGTGTCCGCCGGATCCGGCGGCCGGTGGCGTGCATACCCAGCCGATGTGGAGTTGGTCCTTCAGGATCTGCCGCGGTGCCGGTAAGCGCAGATTGCCGGAGTCCGCGATGTCTTCCTCGCGTAAGGGAAAATCGAACTCTGCCCAGGAGAGCCGTTCACCCAAAGCTTGAAAGAGCCGTCGACTTCCTCGCCGGCCGAAACTGGACCAACCTTCATTCCTGAGGTGCGAGATCAACCGGGTTGCGTCAATGCGGGAGGGCACGGTCAGCTCCTGTTTCCTGTGCGGTCAGTGCCGGCCAATACGGGATTCCCGAGGGTGGCCTCGCCTGCGGATGCTTGTTTGATATCACGGAGCAGCGCCTGCGCCCAGCGAAAGGTGACAAGGGCGTAGACCACGAGGCCGGCGAACGCTCCGGCCAGAACCGAGGGAAGAGCAACCGGGATCCGGGCGGCCACCAGCCACGCAAGGATGCCGCAAACAGCGGCCGCAGCTGCAGCCGGGAAGCACGTACCCAAGAGGGACAGGATTCTTGCACCGGTGGATTTCGCGACCAGCACGAGATAGACGGGAATGACCACAAACCAGGTCACGACGACGTGGGCGAACCCGGCGCCTGCAATGCCCCATAGCCGCACGCCGATGAGCATCGCCGGAACAAGGGCAATGAGCCAAATGACCTGGACCCAGAACAGGCCAACGGTCTTGCCGGCACCCACACAGAGATCAGCGAACATCTCTGAGAGGATCCTCGCGGCCCCGAAGATTCCCAAACTGGCCATCGCGACGGCTGCCCCAATCCATTTGTCGCCGTAGAAGGCGACGATAAGGGGTGCGCCGAGCCCTGCCAGCAGGGCCGAGACCGGGAAGCCGATGTAGGCAATTCCGGCCGTGACCTTCAACGCCGCCACAGCGAGAGTTCCGTTCGCATTCAGCCTGCCGAAGGTCGGCACGGCAACGGTTCGGATAACTGCGGTAATCACGCTGCTGGGCATACTCGCCAAGTTGAAGGCCAGCAAATACAACCCGAGCTGCACTGGTCCCAGCTCCCGGCCGATGATCATGTAATCGAGATTCAACGTGACAAACACGACCAGATTGGCCATCGCCAGTGGAAGCCCGAGGCGGAGAATCCCCCTGGCCTCGACGATATTGAAACCTGGCAAGTAACGCTTCGGGCTGATGATCCAGTAACCGATGGTCGCGGTCAGTTGTCCTCCCACCCGTGAGAGTGCCAAGGCCATCGCACCCCAGCCCCACAGCGCCATGGGAACGACCAGGACCAAGGCAACGAAACTGTTCAATACGTCAACCAGGATCCTGCGCTTCTGCAGGAAGTCCCGCCATATCAGTGCAGTGGGGACGGACGTCATTCCAGAGAGCAAAACCGTCAACCCCATGACCTGAACGACCGGGGTTGCACCGGAATCGCCCAGTGCGGCAGCAAGCGAGGGTGCTAGCAGGATCACCAGCGCAGTCAGCAGCACGCTCGTGACCAGCGAAATGGTAAAAACAGTCGGAGCGATCTCATCCGGATCACGGTCACCGCGGCCGAGGGCAGCCGTGGCGCCAAGCTCGGCGATGTTCACTGCAATGACCTGCACGACGAGCGCCACCGCCAAGGCGCCGAAATGCTCCGGCGCAACAAGACGGGCAACCACAAGCGTGGTGATGAATTGAAGGACGCGTGATAGACCAACATTGAGGGCGCCCCAGAGCGTGCCCCTGCGCAGCCTGGCAGACAGCGTGCCGGTCCCTTCTGCTGGAGCGCTCATGAAATCCCCACCATCCGCCAAGCACGCCAACGCACGCGGTCCAACTGGGTGCGGAACATTTCGACAGTCCGCTGCCAGAGAAGCGGCGGTTTGCCCTCACCGGCCCGCACCAAACGCCAGCGGACTCCACGGATCCGGAACGACGCCGGTTGCCCCGGCCAGACTCGCAACGCGAAATCTCGCAGGGCCGAAGCGTCCGTGGCCGAACCACCTGAGTCGAGTGTGCGGGCCGCGAGAATGAGGGCCTCACGACGCAATGCTCGCCGGGCTCGGTCCAGCAGTCTGTCCGCTTGGGGTAACCCGCGCAAGACCTCCGACGTCAGCAGCACCCGGAACGCCTCGAGCCGGTGCCGCAGATCAACCACCATGGTGGCAAACGAGATCAAATGCATATTGGCGCCGTGGACCCGGTAGAACGCCTGGATCGGCCCGTTGATCCTGCCGACATCCCAATGGGCAGCGGTGCGGAGCCAGTATTCCAAATCCCCGGAATGGGGCAGCAGTGCGTTGTAAAACCCCACGTGTTGCAAGACCTCGGTGCGCATGACCACCTCAGGGGACAAGATGAAGCACCTCCCCCGCCAGCAGGCCCAATAGATCCATTCGTGACCCGCCCAAACGGTCCACGACTGCCACCTTGAGCCGGCGGCACGGGGCAACTGATTCTCATCGGAGAATTCCAGCGGCCTCCCGTAGACCATCCCCACCCGCGGGTTGGCGGACATCAAATCAGTGGCACGGGACAGGGCTCCCGGGGCCAGCAAATCGTCTGCCGAAAGGAGAGCGACGTACTCGGTGACCACACGCGACAAACCGTCGTTATAGGTGGCTATGTGACCCATGTTTCGTTCGTGGACCACCACGGTTATCCGAGGATCGCATTGCGCCAGATCGCGGGCCACTTGGGCCGAATTATCGGTCGATGCGTCGTCAACAAGTATCACCCGTGCATCGACGCCGGCCTGGGACAATACTGACGAGGTCACGGCCGGCAAATATTGGGCATAGTTATAGCAAGGTACGACGACGGTCACTTGAGCTTTGTTCCGGGCGCTACGCGGTCTCATGATTCTCATGGTTGCCCCGCATCCACGTATTTCATGGTTAGAGCGTCCCCTCCAGTTGAGACCAAGGCCGAAAGCCAGATCGAACATTGGCTTCAGCCTATGGACGTCCGCCCCCGTGGGGCGCGAGTACCTGTCACTTGAATTGACTTCAACCGCCACTCGTCCCGGCCGGAATGACCACTCAGCAGGGACACCGCCTGTAGGTGGGGCCTAATATGCGCCCACGGGCCGGATCATCGCCCGCGCCGTCCGCCAGAGAATGATGATGTCGCCAACGATCGACCAGTTTTCGACGTAATACAGATCCAGCCGGACGCTGTCCTGCCAGTTAAGCTCCGAGCGGCCGTTGATTTGCCACATTCCGGTCAGTCCGGGCTTGATATAGAGCCGACGGTGGACGTGCCTCTCGTAGCCGTCGACCTCCCGCTGAAGGGGCGGCCTGGGACCAACGAGACTCATGTGCCCGAGAAACACATTCAGGAACTGCGGGAGTTCATCGAGGGAGTAATGCCTCATCCATTTACCGACCCTGGTTACCCGCGGGTCGTGTTCCATCTTGAACAGCAATCCGGCCCCCTCATTGTGTTCGAGCAACGCGGCCAGGTCCTGCTCCGCGGTCTCCACCATGGAACGGAATTTGTACATCACGAAGGTTTGTCCTCTTCGCCCGATGCGCTCCTGCCGGAAAATTACGGGCCCCGGGCTGTCCCGCCGGATCAGAACGGCGAGCACTGCAAAAACCGGCAGCAATACGACCATGGCAGCGGCCGAAAGAACAATGTCCAGGACCCGTTTCATCGCATGCTTGGCACCGCCATATTGCGGGAGCTCAACGTGCATGAGCGGCAGCCCCTCCACAGGACGCGAATGAATCCTGGGGCCGGCCACGTTTGTCAGCCCGGTCGTCAGGATCAGCTCCGTTGAACTTTCCTCCAACTGCCAGCCGAGTTCCTGAATGTAAGTACTGCCGCCTTCAACCTGCCCGGCAATGATGACTGCATCGGCGTCGGTCGCCGCAACCGCCTGCACGACCGAATAGATGTCGGCGACGACGGGCACGGCCTTTCCGTTGACCATTAGGCTTGGCGGCAGCTGCGGACCCTGAAGGGCAACGCCAACTACTTTGTAAATCGGTCCGGACTTCTTCTCTATCTGGTTGATGACATATCGAACTTCTTCGGGGGCGCCCAGGACCAAGACCCTGGAGAGGTAATGCCCATGAACCCGCTGGCGCGTCAGCCACCGCCTCAACGTCCAACGGGACGCCATCAGTCCCAGGCACCCCAACGGAAACACGAGCGCAACGTAGCCGCGCGCGATCTCTATCTCGAAGACAACGCACGCCATGTTGAGCAGCCCGAGGAGGACTATCGTGGCGCTAAAGACGCGTTTATACTCGTCCGGGCCGATTCCAACGACTTGTTTGTCCCTGCTGCGATAGACACCCAACGCGACCATCCAAGCGCCGGCGATCGCAAGCGAAATCGGAAAATATCCCACAGGAAAGCCGCCAACAATAACGAAGGCATTTTCGAATCCAAATCGGGCCACCTGCGCGAAAGCAGCAACGGAAAAAACGACTATGGCATCGACGAGCCACAAAAGACGATAGTAGCGGCGAGCCCAAAACACACCGGACTCGGCACTGGCATAACGCCTACCGTCGCGCCGGGAACGGTCGAACAATGGATCTTTGACGAAAGATGCTTGAACCCCGAACCCAAGGCCACCCGTTGCAGCTTCTTCCGAGGGGCTCACGGCCGCACCATCTTCGCTGGGAGAGCCTGCCCGCTATACCGAGGGGCAATTGGTGCCACACTTTTCGACACAAATTGGCAGCGCACTATTATCACAACCGTGTTGAAGGGCACATCGACACCCGCTTCTTCCACAAGTTCTTAGTCTGGCTGGCTCGACGTCGGAAATTTCCAATCGAAGGAACTTCAGGCTATGAAAAATCGACTTCCCCCACACGAGTGACCCCCACTTATCATTTCCAATCGAGGACACCCGAAACGTCGGCCGCCGTACCTGCATCGCACTCGAGTACTCTTTTTCCCGGAACCGGCCGCCAAGCGACGGAACCCCGGCAAAAACGAACAGTGGCCCGGAACCAAAAGGTTCCAGGCCACTGTGTTTACGCACGAGCTATTTAAAAGTTTCGGGTTTCCGTCTGTCCGGCGCCCCAAGCTTCGTTCCTCGATAGCCAAGATCCAGGCCACGCCCCCGGTGCCAATGAGTGAGCTATTGTATATGAGAATCGTTCTCAATAATCGAACCATCCGGGTCGCGGTTGAGGCCGTGACTCAGGGTTGCGGCACGGATTCGGCGTCCGGCTAGACAGCTAAACAGGGACGCCACAGACGATATGGGGGCGACGGAGTGTCCACTGCCGCGTGGTCGCGTACAAGGAAAGGCAGGAATCCCATGAGCTCGACGGTGCCAGTGGTGGCGGTTACCGGGTTCCTCGGTGCCGGGAAGACCACACTGGTCAATCATCTACTGCGACACCCAACCGCACGCGTCGGCGTGATCGTGAACGACTTCGGCGACATCAATATTGACGCCGGCCTCGTGATCGGTCAGGTTGATGAGCCGGTCTCAATTGCGGGCGGATGCGTCTGCTGCTTGCCCGACGCCGGTGGTCTCGGGGCCGCGCTCCAGAAACTGACAAACCCGAAACTGGACCTGGATGTGATTCTTGTCGAAGCCAGCGGGATCGCCGACCCTGTCTCCCTGAGCCGCCTCATCCGGTCCAGCGGAGTCGAACGCGTCCGACCTGGCGGAGTCATCGATGTCGTCGACGCGCTCGAGTACTTCCACACCGTCGACACCCGTCCGCTTGTCCCGAACCGATTCGCCGCCGCCACTCTGGTCGTGCTGAACAAGACCGACCGACTCAACCCGCAGGCCCGGGAATATACCCTCGCCCGAATCGCACAACGCGTGCACGAACGCAACCCGCACGCGCACCTCGTCAGGGCACGCCATGGTCGCATCGACCCCGCCCTGGTGTTCGACTCGGCCGTTCGGGAGGAGCCCGCAGACGAGTTGCCGATCCGCTCACTGCTTCTGGAAATGCATGCAGAACACGACACCGGAGGGCACCAACATGCGGAAGCCGTGTCTGCGCAGAGCAGCGGAGCGATCGACGCCGGACGTCTGCTCGATCTCCTCGAAAACCCACCGAACGGGGTGTACCGAATAAAGGGAGAGGTGTTCGTCGACAGCGGGCACGCCATCCGCTCATACCTCGTCAACCTTGTTGGGCGCTCCATCCACATCAGGGCCAGGCCGGCTTCCGCCCGCTCAGGCCTCAACTCCACGTCTTCAGGCCGGAGGCTCGCGGACCATAGTTCGAATCAGCTGGTGGCTGTCGGCGTGCACATCGACGTATCCACCACCCGGGCGCGTCTGCAACGGGCGCTCGCCCCCGCCGAGGGGCCGGCAGCGGCGGACGGCCTCCGACGTCTGCAACGCTACCGACGCCTCAGCACGTGAGCCGGACGTAGTCCAGATCCGTTTCCAGCCCAGGAACTCTCTCCAATTAATATTGATAATCATTCTTATTAAAGCTACGATCTTGCGAACACGCGACGTGGCCTTGGGGGAGGATGATGACGACATTACCGCTGTCCTTGCCCGGAAGCCGCCAATCGTCCGCTCCAAGCGGCAGCGCTGTTCATGCACATGGCCGCGGCCATCTCGGGCGTGCGGCGCTGCCGCGGTGCGGGTGCGACCCGACCGCGCTTCGGCCTCCCGCGTCGACTACGTCGGGCAAGCCGACATCGTCGTGGGCGCCGGTCAAGCGCCACCTCATCGGTTTCGTCCTCACCCGGTTCGTGTATTCCGACCGAATCCTTTGACCGTCCCGCCATCTGACCCACCGCACTCCCAGGGAGGGCCGTGGGTCGCGCACGGGACGGTGACCCGCAGCGCCATCCGCAGTCGGACATCACAATCACAAAGGAGTCATTCATGAGTACCACAATCGTTTCCCCGAAGACGCAGGCGTCGCCCTCATCGGCGACGTCGAAGATCGCGCGGGTCGTCATAGCGCTGCTCGCAGCCCTGGCAGTCACCTATGGGGCCAACTCCACCGCGTTCGCCGCGACGGGCGCGCAAACCGGCGAGTGGGACATCGTCGCCGCGTCGAAGGCGCAGGCGCCCCGCCTGCAGAGCTACAACCACACGGTGGAGGCATGGGACACCGTCACATCCCCGACCGCGTGGTTCGCCGTCGGCAGCGGCAAGGTCATCGACGAGAACGAACTCGCCTCCACTCCGGTCAAGGGTGGTGGCATCCGGTTCGTGAACACCGCGACCACGGCGAAGACCGCGACGTTTACGTTCACGGTTCCCGCGAACGTGGGTCTGGTCATCCAGAACGGCACGCAAACGATCGTCAACAGCCCCGCTACCGGCTCCGGCCGGACGGTGTCCTGGACGACGCCGTCAGTGGTGGCGGGTGCAACGTTCCACAACCACTTCACCTGGACGTTCTCCGGCTCCGGCACCGAAACCCAGGCCGACATCCAGGTCCAGGTAAGCGTGCCCGGCGCGGGAAGCTACGCCGCCTCGTCCACGTATCGCTTCACCTTCTAGATCCTGAGGCCTGTGGGTGGCCGGGCCCGTGCCACGCCACCCACAGCCTTGTCGGTCCTGCACCTGTCCTTCGCACAACCTCCTTGCAAAAGAACCCCTCCTGACCACGTCGATTCTGAGAAGAGCCAAGCCCCATGCACCTTCGCCCGGTCCTCGCGATCGCTCTGACCGCCGCCTTGACGCTGGCCCCGCTTCCCGCGACGGCGGAGGAGACACCCGCCCCGGCACCGATCACGGCTGCCCCCACTCCTTCCACCCCCGATTCCCCCACCGAGAGTCGGGCCACGAAGTCGGAACCAGCGCCCATTCCGACCCCGGAACCAACCCCGGAGGCAACGCCCGCTCCGACCCCCAGCGCGGAGGCGACGCGGGCTCCGGAGCCGACGCCCGCACCGGTCCCCGAACAGACCCTTCAAGCTCCGACGACCACACGGCAGGCGGAGGCACAGAACCGCACCGTGCTGTCGGCGGGGGAAGTGCAGATTGCCAGCCGGATCGAGAACGGACGGGTGGCGTACCGGCTCGTGAACGCGGACGGCGCGGACCTCGACCCGGCGCAGACCGTGCTGCAGGTGGCTAACCCGGAACCGTGGCCGGGCACCACGGGTGACGCGGCGACCTGGGAGCGGATCGCCCCGGAACACGGGGCGGTGTATCGCACCGCCGGGGGTGGCGCGACCGCGAACCCGCTCTCTCTCATCCTCGATACCTCGGGCATCCCCACCGACGCTGTGTATGGCCTGTTGGGTGGTCCCAAGGTGTACACCCGTCTCGGACTCCAGCCCAACGAGCCCCGAGTTGGACTCCTCGTGGGCGGCACGGACTACTGGGGAACGACGCATGAGCAGGTGGAACACCCCTGGGTACGGATCTCCGCGGGTTCCGGAGCGTTATACCCGGCGCAACAGACCCTGTCGTTGGCCTTCACTGAACCTGGACGGGCGTGTGTGCCGTTCCAGACGAACCTGCAGCTGACCGACGGGACCTTCCTGAACCACGATGTGGCGTTGACGGTCGCTGTCGGCGACACAGACCCGGCCGCCATCGAGCCGTGCCCTCAGCCGGACGCGATCCCCGCGCAGGGTCCTACCCCACTCCCGTCGACCACGACCGGTACCACGGTCCTCGACTCCGGTATCGCGTTCCTCGGCAGCACCCTGACCGGCTCTGCGTTGAACCTGGGAGTGATCACTTCCGACCGGGGCCGAACCACCTCCTACGACCCGTCGAAAACGGTGTTCTCCCTGCCCCGCCAGGACGCCCAGTGGCCCGGGACCGGGTGGCCGGCGACCAGCGGGACCTACCAGGACTGGGAACGGATCGCTAAGCCGGGGACGCGTCTGTGGCGCTCGGCCGGCCTCTACGAACCGCAAATCGGCGGGGCGCAGCCCAACGATTTGGTGCTGGATTTCGCCGCGTTCCTCGATGGTGACGCGCTCAACGAGGAGAAGGCCGTACTCGGGGTCGGCTACGAGCTCACCGGCGCGACCACCACCGGCGACGGCTATCTCGCCAGCTACCGGTACTCGGATAGCTATGAGGGGTTGAACGGGGACGGGAGTGGGGCCGCGTTCTGGGACAGCCGCCCCGGTGGCCGACATGAAGCACAGCCGGTCTCTCCGTGGTCCTGGATGAACGACCCGTTCTACACCCTCAAGAGTGAACTTGGCGGGGCACCGGCGACGGGGTTTGCGTTCTCCGCCGCGGGTGTGTACTGCGTCGGGGTCCGCGCCAGCACCGTGCTGGCCGACGGGACCCCGCGCTCAACCCATACCACGTTCACCTTCGCGGTCGGGATCGACCCCGCCACAGTCAGCCCGTGTGCACAGACCGGTGATCCCGGTGAGGGTCCGACGGACCCCACCACCCCGCGGGATCCCGAAGACCGCGACCCCACAGTGAGGTGGTCCGAGAAAGGACACCTCGACCTCGCGCTGCGCCAGGACGGTGAAGGAGGACTGGAGTTCGCGACCGGGGATGGCCCGGCGTCCGAACTGACCCCGCTCGCCGACTCCGTCTGGGTCGGCCGCGGTGAATACGCCACCTTCCGGGTGCCCGAACCGGACGAGCTCCAGGACTACACCTTCATCGGCCCACCTGGCTCGTCGTACCACGGCTTCACCCAGGGAGGAAACTATCAGAACCGGACCCTCTGGCCGGGGTTGAGCATGCTCTATCTGCCCGACGGGTTCAGTGATCATGATGCGACATGGCGAATGTCGAAAGTGTCCGGACCCGGCGACGTCCTGGTCTGGAGCACATCGAGCGAATACCTGAACTCACGGACCCGGGTCTCTTCCTGGTTCCCGATCGGACGTACCCACGTCCACGAGAACTGGGCATTCACTCAGCCGGGGGTGTACTGCCTCCGGGTCGAGGCAAAGGTCCGCCCTGCTTCCGACCCGGAGAGCGACCTGGTCGCGTCCGGCGTGCTCACGGTCGCGGTTGGGGACGTCGACCTCTCTACCGTGCAACCCTGCGAGCGCGCCCAGCCCGTCCCTCCGATTGCGCCGCAACGGATCGAGCAGGTGTCCTCCGATCGCACCGTCTACACCGAAACGAAGACGCAGGGTAACGGGAGCATGAACACTCTGGAGCTGACCGAGGTCGGCGGCCGGATGGACGTCGTCGCCGGGCTCACCCGACCGATCGGCACCGCGACGCAGTACGTGAACCCCGAGCACGTCGTCTACTCTCTGAACCCGGGCGGCGATGGGTATTCGCTCACGCAGCGGATCGCGACCGCGGTCGACGGCCCCGCCCTCTCGGGGGATGTCCGTCTGCGGACGGGGAAGGTCACCGGCCCGGGAGACTGGTGGCTGACCGCGCGCCAGGTCAGCGATCAGTTCGCGACGGCCCTGGACACCAGGACGGCGACCGCCTCGTCGGAGACCACGCTGCGCGGCGGCACCGCGTTCGGCCCGGCACATTCTGTCAGCGCGGGCGGGGTGTACTGCCTGCCGCTGACGTGGTCGGGGAAGACCGCGGCAGGCGCGTCGTTCCAGGTGACGAAGACCCTGACCTTCGCCGCGGGGGTAGCCCCGGCCGGGGTCACCCTGTGCGCCGAGGGCGGCGAAGGCACGGAACCGACCGATCCCGGCACACTTCCCCGCCCTGATCCGGGTCCTATGGTGTGGGATGTCACGAACCAGACCCGGACGGACTCTGGGGCCACGATCCTGAACGTCGGGCATGTCGATGTCGCCTCCCGCCTGATCGACGGGAAGCTGCGAACCCTGATCAAGGACGACACCACCGGGGACACCACGTACCGGGACCCGTCCCGCACGGTGCTGCAGCTGCGGCCCGGTGCGGAGACCACCGTGCCCGGCGCGGACGCCTTCCGCTTCCTCGGAAAGGCGGGGGCCCGGGTGTGGCAGGTGGAGGAGGTCCAGCACGAGGGACTGCTGTGGCCGGGCTGGTCCACCGAGCAAATCGACCGCGGCCTCATCCCGGGCGGGGTGGACTGGAAGCTCGACCGGGTCCAGGGTCCGGGAGAGTTCGCCCTCTACCAGAGCGGTGTGTTCGGAGTGCCGAATGTGTTGTTCAACACCCGGGACGGGGTCACGGGCGCGGACCGGTTCACGATCCCTGACCATGTGCACGCGCACGGCACCTGGACATTCAGCGCCGAAGGCGTCTACTGCCTCGGCTTCACCCGCTCGGCGGCTCTCGCGAACGGTGCCCGGGTGTCGGATGCGTTCGTGCTCGCCTACGCCGTCGGCAAGGTCAACGTGAAGGGCATCGACCCCGCCGCATGTTTCACCGAACCGCCTGGCAAGCCCGGCACGGCCGACACCACCCCCGTGAACCCGGCACAGCTGACGGACGCGAACACCGGCGGCGTGCAGGTGCTGGACGGTGCCGACGGGTTCACCCCGGGGCAGCTTGTCACGGTGCAGGTCGGCGCGGAACACGCCGGCCAATGGGTGTCAGTCTGGCTGCACTCGGCCACGAACCCGGTCTGGTTGGGCTGGGCCCACGTGGGAGCCTCCGGCGCCGCCCAAGTACGACTTCCGGCAGACACTCCGACTGCCGCCCACCTGATCGTGATCAAAGACCGCGACGGAGCATTGGTCGGCTGGGACAGCCTCAGCCTGCTCCCCGCCCCGCAGGCCCCGGCCCGTCCCGGCGCACCAGGAGCGGATGCAACGCCCGCGTCCCAGCAGGTCACGGCGACCCAGTGCAAGGCGGGCGCGACGATCCTCTCCTCCGGGCACGTCGACTACTCGTCCCGGATCGTGGGAGGGAAGCTGCGGTCCCTGATCGGCGACGACACGTCCGGGTCGAAGGTGTACCGGGAGCCGGCGGGCACGATCCTGTGGCTGAAACCCTCCAGCCGGGTCACGCTGCCCGGCGGGTACGGGCAGGTCGGTCAGGCCGGATCGAGCGTGTGGCAGGTACCTCAGACGCAGAACCCGAACCTGATCTGGATGGGCTGGAACACCGAGGCGTTGAACGCGGGCAACACCCGCGGCCCCGTGTCCTGGACGATCGATAGCATTAGCGGGCCAGGCGAGGTGAAGGTGTACCTGTCGAGCGCCTTCGGTGGCGTGCAGCGGATGGTGTTCAACAACGGCGGAAACTACAGCATCCCGCTCGGCGTGCACGCCCACGCGAACTGGGCGTTCTCCGCCGAGGGCGTCTACCGGATCCGCACGACACAGACCGCGACGCTGACGAACGGCCAGGCATCCTCCGATATCCAGACCCTGACGATCGTCGTCGGGAACGTCGACCCGGCGACCGCGGCCGGCGGGTCGGGGACCGGCTGCGGCACCGTCTCCAACGCGGTCTTGCTCACCGACGACGAGGACGGTGCCATGAAGGCCGCCGAGCAGGCCGCCGCGGCGGCCGCGGCCGCGCGCACGGTGCTGCCGGGGAAGTCGGCCACCGGTGACGACGGCGGTTTCACCGACCCGTTCACTGCGCTGGCGCAGGGCAACCCGGTCCCGCTGCTGCTGTCGATCCTCGGCCTGCTGTTCCTCGCCGGCGCTGGCGGTGCCGGAGCGCTGTGGTGGCGACGTCAATCAGGCGCGAGGGGCGGAGTATCGGCGTGAGTGCCCCATATGACGCCACGGGCGAGTTCCACGAAGGCACAGGTGATCGCGATCGAACCGTCGCCGACCATGCGCCCGGTTCTACACGCCGGCGTCGCGGACGACCCCGACCTGCTGCGGCGGCTCTGGCCGCAGGGGCGCTGCTGCTGTCGGGGTGCGCGGGCAAGTCCGCGCTCGCAGCGGACAGTGACCGGCTGCAGGTGGTGACCACGACCGGGCTGTTGCGCGACCTGGTCGGGCACGTCGGCGGCGACCGGGTGCAGGTCGCCTCTCTCGTGCCGGACGGCGGCGACCCGCACACTTACGAGCCGAGCCTGCGGGACGCCCGCAACGTCGTGTACGCGGACGTCGCGTTTTCCAACTACGCGCTGCTGGAGGAGCACAGCGTCATCAAGACCCTCGACTCAAACCTCCGCGAAACGGCCGTGAACGTGTCGCTCGCGGAGGAGGCCGTCAAGTACGCCGCAGAGATCATCCCGCTGGTCGAGAACGCGAACCTGGACACGGTGTGGCTGGGCCTGCGCGCCCACGGTGACGGCAAACAACACGGTGCGACGCGCACCTCGGACGTGCTGCTCTCCGCCACCGATGTGACGGGGCCAGGCGACGTCTACGCCTACCTGACGGGGACCTTCGGCGACACCGAGCTGTACTTCGACTCCTCCGACGGCTTCAACCCGGCCGACGGGTACAAAAACGACACGATGACCCTGCCCGTCGACGCGCACACCCACCTGTCCTGGGCATTCACGAAGCCCGGCATCTACACGGTCACCCTGCAGGCCCGGGTACAGGTCGACGACACCTCCCGCCCGGTGGACCTGGGCTCCTCGACCTTCACCTTCGCCGTCGGCGTCAACCCCGCCCGAGCGGGAAGCCCGGACGCAGTCGTGCTGAACCAGGGGCACGCCGACCTGACCGCGAACCTTGACACCGGCTCGCTTGAGGTCCGCTACGACCCCGAAGGCGGCGGCGAACACACCCAGCAGCAATACACGGCGGATCAGGTGGTGATCGACGTGCCGAGCAAGGCACTGGCCGAGGTTCCAGCGGGCAGCCAGTTCAGATTCCTCGGCCGGCCAGGCGATCAGGTGTACCAGCTCGCACAGGCGGTGCTCGGCAAGCACGTGCACGGGGAGATCGACCCGCACCTGTGGCAGAACGTCCGCAACGCCATGGCCTACGTCAACCTCATCCGCGACACCCTCATCGGCGCCGACCCCGCAGGCGCCCGGGACTACACCGCGAACGCGAACGCCTACCTGGCCGAACTGGAGACGACCGACGACTACGTGCGCGACACCATCGCCTCCATCCCCGAGCGCAACCGGTACCTGGTGAGCACGCACGACGCGTTCGGCTACCTCGCCGAGGCATACCACGTGCGGATTGCCGGATTCGTCACCCCCAGCCCGGCCACCGAACCATCGCTGGCCGACCGGCGCAAACTCACCGAGACCATCCGCACCCTCGCCGTACCGGCCGTGTTCCTGGAGCCCAACCTCGCCGCCCGCTCCTCGACCCTCACCGAGGTCGCGAAAGAACAAGGCGTACGGGTCTGCCCGATCTACGGCGACACCTTCGACGACGACGTGACCAGCTACGTGCAGATGATGCGGTTCAACGCCGACTCGCTGCGCGACTGCCTCGCAGCCCGATGATCCGGCCGAGCCACAAGCAGGCCCAATCGAACGACCAGAAGGACCCCACCGATGACCACCCTCACCCCACCCCGCGGACGCGCAATACGTACCCTGTCCGCCAGCATCGCGGCACTCGCACTGAGCCTTGGCACCGCCCCGACGGCGGTGTTCGCCGGAGACAAAGACGACCCCAACCTGAACCAGGCCCTCGACGCGAAGATGGCAGTCGTCCACGGCGAGCGGACCCTCTACGCCGGGCACGTCGACATGGGCCCGAAGTTCATCGACGGGAAATGGACATTCCTCATCCACGACGACGTCGCCAAAGCCGACGCGAACGCCACCAGCGTGTGGCGGTATCCGGACGAGACCGTGCTGCACGTGCAAGACGAGGCGAAGATGACCGTCCCCGACGACCCCGCCTACGCGTTCGTCGGCGCGAAAGCCGGCGAACCGGTCTGGGTCGTGCCGCAGACCCAGAACCCGGACGTCGTGTGGCTGGGCTGGAACACACAGGACCCCGAGGTCATGCAGTCTATCGATCGCGGGGTCACCCTTTCGCTGACCGGCGTGCAGGGGCCAGGCGCCGTGACCACCTACCTCCAGTCCGGGTCGTTCGGCGAACCGCAAGTGCTGTTCGACTCCCGCAAGCCAGATCCGCAACCGGCGTGGGTGGACGTGAACACCCACACCCACGCCAACTGGGTCTTCACCAAACCCGGCGTGTACCTGCTCCGCCTCACCGCCGACGCCGACCTCCGCAATGGCTCCCACGTCACTGACACGCAAATCATCCGGTTTGCGGTCGGCACCGCCACCTCCCCCGCCGAAGCCCTGGCCGCGACATGGGACGGGGCCACCCCGAGCGGGCGCAGCACCACCCCACAGTCCACCCAGTCAGGCAACGCCAGTGCGTCCGACAGAGCCGCGAGCTCGGAGCCGGCAAACAGCGCACTGGTGCCGATCCTCATCGGCCTGATCGTGCTCGTCGCGGCAGCCCTCGTGGTGGCGTTCACGATCGTCATCGTGCGCGGCAACCGGGCCAAGAAACGCATCTTCGCCTCCCGCGCCACCAGCACGAGCCGCACCACGGCTGACGAGGCCGCGGATGCGAACGAGCCGGATAAGGCGGGCATCGACAGTGGTGAGGCCCGATGAACGCCATCGGAATTCCGGCCCTCGCAGTGGAGAATGTCTCCGTCGAGCTCGGCGGACGGCTCGTGCTCACGACCACGGACCTCGCCGTGGACCGCGGCGAGCTCGTCGGCCTCATCGGCCCCAACGGGGCCGGCAAGACCACGCTGCTGCGCACCATCCTCGGCCTGCTGCGCCCCGCCGCCGGTCACGTGACGGTCGACGGGAAGACCGCGCGGCCCGGCCGCACCCCGGTCGGATATGTGCCGCAACGGCACGAGTTCGTCTGGGAATTCCCCATCTCGGTCGCGAACGTCGTCGCCAGCGGCCTCACCGGCAGGCTCGGTCTGCTCCGCCGCCCGGGCGAGGCGGAATGGGAGGCGGTGGCCGACGCCCTGGACCGGGTCCGAATGACAGATTTGGCCGACCGGCCCGTCGGGCAACTTTCCGGCGGGCAGCGCCAACGGGTACTCGTCGCCCGCGCTCTTGCCCTCCGCCCATCGCTGCTGCTGCTCGACGAGCCCTTCACCGGTCTCGACATGCCCACCCAGGAACTGCTCTCCGAGCTGTTCACCGATTTGGCCCATGAGGGCCGGGCCGTGGTGATGACCACCCACGACCTGGCCAGTGCGCTCTACACCTGCGACCGGATCGCGCTGCTGAACCGCACTGTCATCGCCACCGGCATCCCCGCCCGGCTCGCCGCCGACCCTGCCCTGTGGATGGCGACCTTCGGCGTCGGCCCCGGTTCCGCCCTGCTGCGCATCCTGAAAGCCGTGTGACCCATGTCCCCTCTCGACTTCCTTACCGACCTGTTCAACCCCGATCTCGCTTTCCTGTCCAAAGCCCTCGCCGTCGCGGTGATGTCCTCCATCGTCTGCGGCGTCATCGGTTGCTACGTGGTGTTGCGCGGAATGGCGTTCATCGGAGACACCGTCGCCCATGCCGTGTTCCCCGGCCTGGCCGTGGCGTTCGTCGTCGGCGGCAATCTCGTGCTCGGCGGCACCATCGCCGGCATCCTCACTGCCGCGCTCATCGCCGTGTTCTCACAGAACCGGCGGCTCAAAGAGGACTCCATCATCGGGGTCTTCTTCGTCGCCGCCTTCGCTCTGGGTATCGTCATCATCTCCCAGGCACCTGGTTATGCCGGTTCCCTGCCGCAGTTCCTGTTCGGTTCGATCACCGGCATCCCCGACTCCGATCTTTACGTCGTCGGCATCACCGGCCTGATCGTGCTCGCAGTGGTTTTCCTGCTGAACAAGGAGTTCGTCACCATCTCCCTGGACCGCGAGAGCGCCCGCGCCCTCGGAATAGAGGTGTTCTGGCTCGACCTCGTCCTCTATGTCCTCGTCACCCTCGCCGTCGTCATCAGCGTGCAGACCGTCGGCAACATCCTCGTCCTCGCACTGCTCATCACGCCTGCCGCGACCGCCCGCCTGCTCACAGACCGGCTCGGGATCATGATGGTCCTCGCCCCGACTATCGGCGGGGTCTCGGCCCTGGCAGGCCTGTACCTGTCGTGGTCCTGCGACTTTCCCACGGGCGGCACCATCGTCCTTGTCCTCACCGCCGCATTCCTCATCGCCTGGTTCTTCGGGCCCCGACAGGGCCTCATCGCTAAGGCACGACGCCGTCTTGCCCGCCGCAGCGAGTTCGCCGCCACATCGGCTGGTGCGGTTGGTGAACCTGCGCCCGGCACCAACGCCGTGGGTATCCCCGAGCCCGATCATCAACCCCTGAACAACGGAGCCCGCCCATGACCGACCCAACAAGCACGGGCAGGCGCTCCGCCCGCGACACCTTCGACACCTTCGATACCTTCGACACCTTAATCCAACCCGACCCCGCCACCCCCGACGCACCGGATTCGGCGGCGCGGGCGATCAAACATCCCTGGCTCCTGCCGGCCGCGACCGTGCTGCTGGCGGCGCTCGGGGCCGGGGCTCTCGTCGCGGCCGCACTTAACCCGACTGGTGCCTCGGCGGGCGCCGAGCCGTCGAACAGCCCCGCGCCCACGAGCACGCCGCTCGCTCCGACCCCACAGCCAGTCCCGCCCACCACCACACTAGCCACGGGCGCGGCGGACACGAATACGTCGACGGCGGTGTCAGAGCTTGCGGACCGGGCATGGGTGGCCCGGACCGCCAAGTCCGCGAACATCCCTGAACGGGCGCTGACCGCCTACGCGGGAGCCGCCATCATGACGGCCCGAACGAATCCGTCCTGCGGGCTCGGCTGGAACACCCTCGCCGCGATCGGTCTCGTCGAATCCGGGAACGGCACCATGCACAACGCCCGGATCGGCGACAACGGCGTCGCCTCGCCGACCATCATCGGCGTCCCGCTCAACGGCGGCGGCCTGGCGAAGGTTCCCGACACCGATCAGGGGCGCCTCGACGGCGACACCACCTGGGACCGCGCCGTCGGCCCCATGCAGTTCCTCCCCGCGACCTGGACTCGGTACGCGCAGGACGGCAACGGTGACGGCACCGCCGATATCAACCAGATCGACGACGCCGCCCTCACGGCCGCCGCCTACCTCTGCACCGCAGGCGGCGACCTCACCCAGCCCGCAAACTGGATCATCGCGATCAGCGCCTACAACCCGTCCATCGAGTACAACAACCGCGTCGCCGAAGCCGCCAGCCACTACGCCAACATTCGCTGAACGGAGGGCCGAACGATCGACCGGACAGCTCGGTGAGACGCCGTTGCCGGATCCTGACGCCGCGGTCCGATCAAGATCCGCCAACACTCCCAGAAGATCCACGCCGAAATCGGCGGAGAAAACAAAAGAGCCACCCAACCTGAACTGCTCCCCGAAAGTTGGACTGAGAAATCAGTTCTGACTTTTAGGGAGCAGCTTTATGCATGGAAGAAGTTCGTTGTCCGAGGAGCAGCGCGAGGCCGCGGTAGCGTTGTTTGAAACGGGTTGGGGTGCTTGGGCGGTAGCGACCCGACTCGGAGTAGGTAGAGGTGCCATCAAACGTTTGTATGGTCGATGGCGGACGCGCGGAGGTACGACGCTGGTGGCGAAGCCAACACGACCGGTGTTCTCGTTTGAGTTCGAACTTGATGCTGTCCAGCGATACCGTGCAGGTGAGCCCAAAGTCGCCTTGGCGAAAGACCTTGGGCTGTCCTCTCCACTGTTGCTCGAGAAGTGGGCGCGACAATACCGAACCGAAGGCGAGGACGGGCTGCGGCCCAAGCCGAAAGGCCGCCCGAAGACGAATCCCGGGACAGCAAGGAAACCTGAGCCTGAGGTAGAGCGACTGCGCCGAGAGAATGAACGCCTTCGCGCAGAGGTGGCCTTCCTGGGAAAAGTAAACGCCTTGAGGGACGAGGAACAGCGCTAAAGGTCCGCGCTGTCATCGCTCTCAAGGCTGAACACCGCTTGGAAATTCTCCTGGACGTCGCGGGATTACCCCGGTCCACGTTCTTCTACCACCAGTCCCGCTTCCAAGGCCCCGATCCGAGGGCCTCCCTGAAGGCCGCTGTCACAGAAATTTTCGAGAAGAGCCGGGCCCGGTACGGGCACCGCCGCGTCCACGCCGAGCTGACCAAGCAAGGCTGGAAGATCGCGAAGAAGACCGTGCTGAAGCTGATGCGTTCGCTGCGGCTGGTCTGCAAGGTCCGGAGGAAAAAGCGCTATAGCTCTTACCAAGGCGAGCAGGGCGTTGTTGCGCCGAATCTGCTGAAACGCCAATTCGACGCGGATGCCCCGAATAAGAAGTGGGTTACCGATGTGACCGAGTTCAGCGTGGGTGACCAGAAGCTCTACCTTTCGCCGGTCATGGACCTCTTCGACCGGCAGATCATCTCCTACGCCATTGGAAGCTCTCCCAATCTGGAGCTGGCTAATGCCTCGCTGCGCGAGGCTTTAGCCACCTTGAAGGACGGGCAGAAACCACTCGTGCACTCCGATCAGGGATTCCAATACCAGCACAGGCTCTGGCGCCTACTCCTGCAGAACGCCGGCGCGGTCCAATCGATGTCCCGCAAAGCCAACTGCTACGACAACGCCGTCATAGAGAACTTCTTCGGGCACCTCAAAGAAGAGCTCTTCAACCGCGTCCGATTCCTCAACGCCGACGCACTGACGGCCGCGCTGCACGACTACATCCACTGGTACAACACCGAAAGAATCTCCACCAAGCTCAACGGCCTAAGCCCCGTTCAATACCGCGTTAAGGCCCTGGCGGCCTAGAGCATGTCGCCTCATTCCGGTGTGTCTGGGGACGGAGCCTTTCCGTGAAGAGCCGATCCACTGCCCCCTAAAGTGAAGATCTCACAAACCGTCGTAGAGAACTTCCTTGGACACCTCAGGGAAGAGCTCTTCCACCGTGTCCAAATCCTCGGCACGGAGGCACTGGCAGCAGCGCTGCACGAATACATCCGCTGGTATAACGCCGGGTTGCGTTCAGCAGCTCAGCTGCGCCCTCCTCAGCGGCGGCTCACGCGTGGCAGCAACGCGAACGCGCTCTCGGCAATCTGGGTCAAGCGGGCAGGACCGTGGCCGTACGCACCGACGACGTCGGTCCCGCGGATAACGGTCAGCAAGAGGTATGCAAGATCTTCAGCATCCGCGTCCGGGTCGATGTCTCCGTTGCGCTGCGCCGCGCGCACACACTCGGCCACCGCCATAACGAGCACAGCGAAACACTCGGCAGCAAGGCGCTGCACCTCGGCGTCGGAGGCGCCGATCTCCAGAGCCATCTTGCCCGCGAAGCAAGCAGCCGCCGCCCGGTCGGAAGCTGGGGACACATCGTCGGCAAGAGGCACCCCGTGGACGGCGCGGAGCAGATAGCCGTGGAGGCGTTCGAGTGCGCCCTCGTCCGGGCCGGCAAGCACCTTCGGCGCAACGTTTCCCAGCCGGTCGAAGTATCCGGCCATCGCTTGCACCAGCACACCGTGTTTACCGTCGAAAGCGGCATAGAGACTGCCACGGCCCAGGCCGGTGGCTGCGCTGATGTCGTCGACGCTCGTGCCGTTGTAGCCCGACTCACGAAATTGCCGCTCGGCGGCATGGAGAACGTGGTCGCGGTCGAAGGTTCGTGGTCTCGCCATACATACAAGGTAGAACCAAACTGTCGTAATTGACAAATCAGTACAGAACCCTCTAGCGTTATTGACTGTTCAGTACACAAACGTCTCCCCCCACATCTGGCGAGGCGAAGTCACGCCTATAGACGAAGGAATCAACATGCAGACAACTTCCCCGGTAGCCCTCGTGACGGGCGCTTCCTCTGGGATCGGACGGGCGGCAGCGCGAGCCTTCGTGGACGCCGGCTTCGCGGTGGTCGGTACGAGCCGCAACGCCGCGAACGCCAGCCCGATTGCCGGGGTGTCGTTCCTCGATCTCGATGTAGCCAGCGACGAATCTGTCCATTCCCTGGTCGAGGAGGTGATCGAGCGGTTTGGTCGGATCGACGTCCTGGTCAACAACGCAGGCGTGGGGGCAGTCGGCGCCGGAGAGGAAAGCTCGATCAATCAGACCAAGGAGGTCTTCGACATCAACGTCTTCGGCTTGATGCGGATGACAAAGGCAGTGCTGCCCCACATGCGCGCCCAGGGCAGTGGCCGTGTGGTCAACGTCTCCTCGGTACTCGGTTTGATTCCGGCCCCCTTCATGGCCAGCTACGCCGCCACCAAGCACGCAGTCGAGGGCTACTCGGAGTCCATCGACCACGAGCTTCGCGAACACGGCGTCCGGGTGCTGCTGGTCGAGCCGGCCTTTACAAGCACGAGTTTCGAGGCGAGCAGCCTGGCACCGGACTTACCCCTGCCGGTCTACGCAGCACAGCGGAAGATCTCCCGAGACGTACTGGCCACCGCTTTACGTACCGCCGACGACCCCGACGTTGTCGCAAAGGTGATCGTCGCGGCCTCCACCGATTCCAAGCCCGCACCCAGGTACACCGCCGGTTCAATGGCCGGACGCGTGAGCGTCCTGCGCCGGTTCGTGCCCTCGCGCGCCTTCGACAAACAGATCCGGAAGCTCAACCAACTGGCCGGCTGACACCGAAGCCAGCACCAGCATCTCTTCTCCGCCCAACCTCGAAACAGGCGCAACACATATGGACTTCGAACACGTCACTTTCGACTTGCCGCATGGCACTTTTCACGCTCTGCAGGGCGGTGACCCCACAGGTCAACCGACGATCTTCCTGCACGGGTTCCCGGACCACCCGCCGACGGCGAAGGCGTTCCTCGCCGAACTCGGCCGCCAGGGTCGCTACGTCCTCGCGCCCTGGCTTCGCGGTTACACCCCGTCCCCGACCGCGGGTCCATTCGATTTCGCATCCTTGACCGGCGACATGGTCGCACTGATCGACCAGTGGTCTCCCCGGCGCCAGGTGGACCTCATTGGCCACGACTGGGGCGCCTTCATCACGTACGACGCCACCGTCACCGCGCCGGAGCGCATCAAACGCGCAGTCACGCTCGCTATCCCCCACCCCCTCACATTCATCGGCCGGCCTCGCCCCGCCCAGCTCCGCCGGAGCTGGTACATGGCCTTCTTCCAGCTTCCCGGAAGCGGCATGATCGCCCGAGCCCGCGACTTCGCCCTCATCGACCGCCTCTGGCGTCAATGGTCACCAAGCCTGACGCTCGACCCGGCTCTCCAAGTGGAGCTACACGAGCACCTCGGAGCGAGCTTTCCCGCGCCCCTCAAGTACTACCGGGCGATGACTCGCCTGGGCATGCTGAAGGCTGCACGCCGACTCTCCCACCCCATCACGGTGCCCCTGCTACACATCCACGGCGCAGACGACGACTGCATCCTCCCCCCGAACGTCGACGACCGGCATCGATACGCCGTACCGCACGTGCGCGCGATCGTCCCCAACCTCGGCCACTTCCTGCACATCGAAGCCCCCGAAGCGATCGCGGAACGGATCGCGACATGGGTGGCGAGTGGCTCACCTGACCCTCGCGGCGAAACCAACCCAATGGCCGTCCAGAACCCGAAAGGCTGACCAAACCATGACTGAGACGACTCCTCCATTCACGAGCGACGAACTGGCCGAAGGCACTATCGACACGGTGGTGATCGGAGGCGGCGCCGCAGGACTGAACGGCGCTCTGATCCTCGCCCGCTCCCGCCGCTCGGTCGTCGTGATCGACAGCGGCTACCCCCGCAACGCGCCAGCGGAAGCCGTGCACGGCCTCCTCGCCCTAGACGGCACTCCGCCCTCCGAGATCCTTCGACGAGGACGGGAGCACGTGCGCCACTACGGCGGACGCATCGTCCTCGGCGAGGTAGTCACGGCTGAGCCTGCCGCCCCCTCAGCTGACGGGGATTTGCGGTTCACCATCACCCTCGCCGACGGCCGCAGCATCACCGCCCGCCGCATCCTCGTGGCCACCGGCCTCACCGACGTTCTGCCGGACGTGCCCGGCCTCGCCGAGCACTGGGGGCACAGCGTGGTGCACTGCCCGTACTGCCACGGCTGGGAGGTCCGCGACGAACCCATCGGTATCCTCGCCACCGGTCCGGTCTCCATCGCCCACGCGTATCTGTACCGTCAGCTGACCGAGGACCTGACCTACTTCACGGACGGCACCGAGCTGGACGAGGACAACCGCGCCCGCTTCGCCGCCCGCGGCATCCGTGTCATCGACACCCCGGTCACCGAGGTCGTCAACGGCGAGGAGGGCGCTCTCGCCGGGGTGCGCCTGGCCGACGGTCAGGTTGTGGCCCGCCGCATCCTCGCGGTCCTTGCGCAACTGCAGATCCGCGCCCAGGGCCTGGGAGGTCTACACCTGCCCGTGCAGGACCTGCCGAACAAGGGCCGCAGTTTCGCCTCCGGCACGGCCGGCATCACCGACGTGCCAGGGGTGTGGGTGGCCGGCAACGCCACTGATCTGACCGCCCAGGTCGGGGCCTCCGCAGCGGCCGGCGCACTGGCCGGAGCCGACATCAACAGGATGCTGGCCATAGCGGACACCGACGCGGCCCTGCACGCGGCTGGACCAAGTCCGACACCCCATGTCTGAACGCGCCGGCGTCGAAACCACCACTCCCGAAAGGTACGAGATCCCATGATTGCTGCTGAAGACACGTTCGACGCGCCCAATCCCATGGACAAGAACATGACATTGCGACAGCGGGCCCTGGTGGTCGGCCTCGGGATCAGCGGGACCGCCTCCGCGCTGCGACTGCATCGCGCGGGCTGGGACGTGGTAGTGCTGGAGAAGGCCCCCGAGCGGCGCCGCGGCGGATACTTCATCGCCCTGTTCGGCACCGGGCTCGCCGCCGCCGAACGACTGGGCATCGCCGATGCCGTACCGAATCGCGTCGCTCCGGAAGCCTTGAGCTACGAAGTCGACCGCAAGGGCCGACGCCGGCCCGGTCTAAGCTACGCCGACGTGTTCGGCGGGTCTCGCCTCGTCTTGCGGGGCGACATCGAAGACGCAGCCTTCAACGCCCTGCCCGACGAAGTGGAGATCCGGTACTCGACCGTGCCGATCGCGCTGGAGCAGTACCTCGACGGGGTGGACGTAGAAATCCGAGACCTGACGACGGAGACGGCCACCGTCGAACGGTTCGACCTGGTGGTCGGGGCAGACGGACTGCGCTCAACAGTGCGCCGGCTTGCGTTCGAACCCGAGCAGAGCCCAATCCGTCCAATGAACTACATGATCGCCGCGTACAGCCTGCCCGGGGCGGTACCTGGCTACCGCCCGCAAGACGGGCTCATCCTGGCCGAGGAGGGCCGATCAGCCTGGGTGTTCCCGTTCGCTGACCGCCCGCCGACGGTGCTGCTCTCCTACCGAACCGACGACGTGGACGCCGAGTTCACCCGGCCGGCCATCGACTCGCTGCGCGCCGCCTACGGCCCCGAGCCCACCGGCTCCACGCTCGGTTGGCTGCTCGATCAGTTCGAGAAGGCCCCGGACCACCTGTTCGACTCCGCCGAGCAGGTTCACCTCGACCATTGGCACCGTGGCCGAGTCGTCCTCGTTGGCGATGCCGCGTGGTGCCTGACCGTTTACTCCGGCATGGGGGCATCCACCGGCCTGGCCGGGGCCGACCTGCTCGGCACCATGCTCGAACGCCACCCGCACGACGTGCCACGAGCGCTGCAGGACTGGGAGGACCACCTGCGCCCGTTCGTCGCCCACCACCTCGGCAGCGGTGTGAACATGCGCAGCTTCTTCACCCCAGGCAACCGCGCCGAGTTGCTGCTTCGGTCCGCGATGATCCGCCTCGCCCGGCTGCCGATCGCCGGCCGGTTGCTCGCCAAGATAAGGACCAACAGCGCGGGCGTGCAGATGAAAAGTCTGGATATCGCCGACGCTGCAGCGTGAGGCCAACCCGGTGCGGACCGTGTCGACCTGAGCACATAGAGAGGCATATGCCAGCCAACACGCCCGCCGACAGCACCCGTTGACGACGGGCATTACCGCCACGCGAAGAAGGCTCCGTCCCACGTGGGGACGGAGCCTTCTCAGAAGAGCCGGTCGCTGGCCGCTAAAGTGGAGACCTCACAAATTTGAGAGTCCAACTTTCGGGGACCAGTTCAACCGGGTGGCTCTCTCAATTTCCAAAAACTTGAGGCCCTACTCGACGGCATGAACTTGGTCCATGCTTCGAATAAGGCCTCCAGAGTGGAGCTGAGGGGACTCGAACCCCTGACCCCCTGCATGCCATGCAGGTGCGCTACCAGCTGCGCCACAGCCCCAAACTTTGCCCGCAGGGACTTCGATCCCCGCCGGAGCAACTCGTCAATACTAAACCACAACGATGTGAGATAGGAAATCGAACACCGGCGGTACCAGGACAGATGAGGTGCGGTCGATTGCTCGGCCGCACCTCCCCCCATTACTGCCCTTTAACTTGTTGCCGCAAACACAACGAGCCACTGCATTGAAGTGTAGAGACTGACGGGCCATTAAACAAACCGTTCAACCGGTTTAGGGTGGAGCGGACTAACGCGGAACTTGGTAGGCGGAAGAAAATTCGCCAAGAGCACTGTTGAACGCCTCCGGTTCCCGCCCGGAGATCCGCCAAAGACCTTCAGAGGAATACCAGTGATCCTTCGTCACCAAGTCAATCTGATGCCCGCTGAATCCCGCAGCGCGCAAGGCCGAGCGGGCACGTTCGTCATCTCCCAGGAATTTCGGGTACTCCACTCCGAACACCCGGGCAACGCTCTCCAAGAGGAATGACACCCGAACAGGTTCCGGATACGCGGCATGGAAGACGTGTCCGGGTTGGCCGGGCGCCAACGCAAGCCCGGAAATCAGCCTTCCCAGCGCCTCCACACCGATAAGCGAAAGCAGCGCCGAACCATCCCCCGGCCACCCTTCAGCCACCCTCATCAGTTTGAGCAGTCCCGGAACAAACCAGCGGTCCCCGGCGCCGAACACGAGGTTGGGACGAACCACTTCGCCGCCGTAGCCGAGAACCAGCTGTTCGGCGACGGCACGGCTGGCACTGGCCACGGAGGCCGGGTGATAGCCGGCTCCGGATTCAAGGATGCCGCGGTGGGGGCCGCTTCCGTAAACGCTGCAGGTGCTGACATAGATCAGCCGGGCAACTCCGGCTTGCCGGCACTCCTCGACGACGTGGCCGGTGCCGGCCTCGTTGATCGCATAGGCAAGACGCGGTTCGGAACCCACATATGATGCGGCATGGATGACAACATCGGTATCGGCGAGGAAGCGGGTCAGGCTCCCAGGTACGGAAATGTCGGCGGTCGCAATGGTAGCGTTATTGTTTCGTAGTCCTGCAGCCGGTTTTCGTGAGAGCGCCACCACGTGCGCCCCTCCGGATCCGGCGAGTGGGGCTACAACCCGGCTTCCAATGAAACCAGACGAACCCAGGACCAGGACCCGGGGAACATGGTCAACACATGTTGACATGGACTCCACCGATCTTCAGGCCCGTCAGTTTCATGTACTCAAGTATCACGGACGCAGAAACCGGAGAGGTCTCCACGCGGATCATGCAACAACGTGCCAAAGCCACTCGAACGGCAGTTATCCAGGGTGCATCGTCGATCTTTGAAGAGGTCGGCTACGGGAATGCAAGCCTAAGCGACGTCACTGACCGCGCTTCGGTCACTAAAGGCGCGCTCTATTTCCATTTCAAGTCGAAGGAAGACCTGGCGTTGGCCGTCATCGCCGAACAGCACAACATCGTGCGTGTCGCCGGGGAGAAGATCGCCGCCGCCGGACTGCCGGCGCTGGAGACCATGATCGCCATGTGCCGGACCTTCGGGCAACAGCTGCTTGACGAGCCAATCGTCAGGGCTGGAATCCGGCTGACATTTGAAGCTTCGGCGTTCAACGGAGACGTCAAAGGTCCCTACCAGGACTGGGTCACAACCATGGAGATGCTGACGCGCCAAGCCCAACTGGAGGGTGACGTGCGGCCCGACGTTGACGCGGCAGACTTCGCACGGTATTTGGTTGCGTCCTTCACAGGGGTCCAGATGGTTTCCAACGTGCTGACCGAACGACGCGACGTTCTCAAACGGATTGACGACATGTGGCGTTTCATGATGCCGGCCCTTGTGCCGATTGACCGGGAAGGCCCAGGCGCTCCCTGAATCAACGCGGGCTTTGACATCAACGCGGGGTTTTGACCCGGGCCAACAAGGACATGAGGGTCTCATCTTTGTGCAACAACCGGACCCTCATGACCGCATCGGCACTATTTGACTCGAACTGTGTCACAGCGACATTCACTGGGTAGCTGAACTCGACCAACTTGATGAATTCCGCCTCAAACAAGGCAAAATCGGCATCCGGTTTGGAACTCGCGGCGCGCACAGCTTGCCTCGCCGCCTCAATCAGGAGCATGCCCGGCACGTGGTCCAGGGGATGGTCAAAGAAGATCGGGTGGGTTGGATCGACCCGCAGCGGCCAGACGAACGGGCTCCGGCTTTGCCCGAGCATCACGTTCCGTTGGGTGGCATGCCCGACGTCGGCACACTCCAGCAAGTCTTCGGCAGCGGCGGCCGACCCGGCAGGGACCGCCCCGCGAAATCGCTCATAGGTCGCCGGATTCACAATGCGGGCGGCCGCCGCCCCCTCCCCCACGGGAGCGCCGTCAACAACGAACCGCGCAGACACCGTCAGGGCCGACAGCTGTCCTCCGCTGAGCTTCATATCCTTGACGTCAAGTTCCACAGCAACCTGCGTGGGCACCAGGGGATCCAAGACCGCCGGTTCCACTGAGATGCTCATGTGCGGCATGAGGAACTTGTGCGTGAGAGGCACTCCGCACAAATGGGACAGGAAGATTACGGCCTGCCTCAACGTCTCAGCCATCAGGGCGGAATCCGGCGAACCGTCCGGGGATCCATAAAATACGTGCCATCGCGGCCATTGCGCTCCCGCAACGAAACGCCTGGAACTTGATTGAACAAAGTCAGTCAAGAAGACTTCCGAAACGGAACGCTTATGAACGAGCTCCCGATTGACGGAAGCCTCGAAGAGCGCTTCATCGCGCATTGGTTCCCCTACCCCTCCCAGGATCTGCCAGATGAATCGTCGCTGCTGTCGCGCCTCCATTAAATGTCCAAATACTATCGGCAAGCCGGGCCGGTGATTGACATACCTACTGGTCGGTTTGTAGCTTGGCAATATGGAGTTTGGCGACACAGGCAGCACGCCCAAGGGCGCGGCCACCCGGAATGAGATCCTTCGGGTTGCCGCGGACGTTTTTGCGCGCAAGGGTTTCGAGCAGACCCGGATGGACGACATCATCCGCGAAGTCGGACTGACGAAGGGAGCCATTTACTTCCACTTCCCCTCGAAAGCGATGTTGGCCCAGGCCGTCGTCGACGAGCAAAAGGCGCGTTGGCTGCGTCGCGTGCAAGAGGAAATTCTCAGCAAGAACAATCCGCTGGAGGAGTTGCGCCATCTCGGGGAGTTCATGGTTAGAACAGTCCTGAGCGACTCATCCGCGTGGGGAGTGGTGCACCTGGCCAATCGACTGGCCTCCTCGAAAGAGCACCCCGGCGGCGCCTCCCCCCTCGCTGCGTGGGTGGACCTCGTGGCCGGCATCCTTCAACGGGGCCGCGCCAGCGGAGTCTTGACGTTTCCAGGGGATCCCGGCGATGCGGCTACCGTTATTGTGGCCGCATTCGACGGATTGAAGTCTGTCACCGACGCCCTTGACCCCAAAGATCTCGATGCCTTCGAACGACGCGCGGCGCTCCTGTTGCAACTCCTCGAACAGCAGTTCATCTCCACCCAGTAACGCAGCACACCACGTGCCAAAGTCTTCGACGCTTGCCAAAAAACAAACCGCACAGTCAGTTTATTAGGAGTAGAAATGAACATCTCAGCCAAAACAGCCCTCATCACTGGAGCGTCCACGGGCATTGGTTCGGTCTTCGCCCGAAGGCTGTCTGCCGAGGGCGCACGCTTGATTCTGGTTGCCCGCAGCCAGGACAAACTTGACGCGCTTGCCGGCGAACTCCGCGAGCACGGCACCGAAGTGACTGTCCTGGCAATGGACTTGAGCCGGCCGGATTCAGGGAAGGAACTCCACCTCGCCACAGAGGCACTGGGGCTCAAAGTGGACATCCTGGTCAACAATGCGGGATTCGGAACACACGGACAAGTTCTCCATGCAGACGCTGACCGCTACGTCGAACAAATCCAGTTGAACTGCTCCACCTTGGTCGGCACCTCTACGCGCTACCTGCCCGGAATGGTCGAGCGCGGCGCCGGGGCCATTATCAACATCGCAAGTACGGCCGCGTTCCAGCCGATACCCCACATGGCCGTCTACGGCGCGACAAAGGCCTTCGTGCTCTCGTTCACCCAGGCGCTATGGGCAGAGACACAAGGCACAGGCGTGAAAGTGCTCGCCGTTTGCCCGGGGGCCACGGACACGCCCTTCTTTGAAATCGCAGGAGAGGCCGCAACCGCTGGATCCATGCGGACCCCGGAGCAGGTTGTGGACACCGCCATGTCCGCGATCCGCGGGAACAAGCCGAGCGTCGTGGATGGCCGGCTCAACTCCTTTATTGCCCGGGTTGCCGTCAAGCTGCTCCCGGAGAAGCTGGTGATCGCGGCCGCGGGCCGGGCCGTGCGCCCGGCCAACTAGTCCCCACCGGCTCCCAGCCTTCGCAAGCGAGCTTTCCTAGTGCGCTAGACACCGCCAGGCAGCAGCGAACCGCGGGCCGCACCTACCATGCCTTCCACTGCGCGGGCCAGGTGCGTACCGCGGTCGCTGACGCCGTCCCAGCGCACCAGTGCCTGGGCATTCAGGCCGTCCACCATGCCCAGGATCTGCCAGGCGACTGACGGAGCGTCGTACGTCTCGAACTCACCAGCGTCGATCCCCGCTTCGACGACGCGCTGAACCACCGCTTGCCATGCATCCATCTGCTCACGGACGCAGGCTGCGAGCGCTTCGTTCCGCCGCCCCAGGGTCCACGCCTCAACCCAGATGGCAGTGACATCGAGGCGGCTCCCGTCCATGAGCGTTTCGAGGAGCATCCCGAGTTGTTCCACGGGAGTCGGCCGCCTCTCCAGAAGGCTGGCGACCTCCTCGGTCTCCGCCGCCACGATGGTCGCAAAGATGCCTGCCACGAGGGCCTCCACATTGGGCTGGTAATGCGCAACAAGCCCCGAGGCCACACCCACCCGCGCTGCCACGTTGCGCAGGGTGATGGCGGAAAGCCCCTGCTCAAGCGCTATTTCCCTGGCGGCCTCGGCTATTTCGGCCGCGCGTTCGGCCGGCGTCTTCCGCGCAGCGCGTTTCTGTATGGTGCTTGACATCACACAACAGTCTAAAGTAGTTTTCTTCTTATTGATCACGCGATCAACAAGAATTTTCACCTCAAAACACGGAGGAGACTTCCATGGCCTGGAGAATGCCAGCCGAAACCGCACCCCACGAGCGCACCTGGATGGCGTTCCCCCGCACTGGCCTGACCTTGGGCAAGGACCCCGCTTCGGCGGAAGAAGCGTACGCAGCCTGGACCGCCGTCGCCCATGCAGTGTCCGAGTTCGAGCCCGTCACCATGGTGGTAGACCCCAGTGAACGGGAGCGGGCCAGCCGCATGCTCGGCGCCGGAATCGAACAGCTCGAGGCTCCCCTCGACGAGTTCTGGATGCGCGACGTCGGAGCCACGTTCGTCGTCGACGACGAGCGTCCCGGCGTGCTCGGCGCAGTCGACTGGATCTTCAACGGCTGGGGCGCCCCGGCTTGGTCCGAATGGGAGAAGAGCGCCGGCATGGCCCGCTTCGTCGCCGAAGCGTCCAGTGCGGAACTGGTCACCTCCTTGCTGGTCAACGAAGGCGGCGCCATCCACGTCGACGGTGAAGGCACTGTCCTGGTCACCGAAACCGTCCAGCTGGATCCACGCCGAAACCCTTACGCGGACAAGGCACGCGTGGAGGCGGAACTGTCACGCACGCTGGGCACTACCCACACCGTGTGGGTACCGCGGGGCCTGACGCGTGACTACGAGGACCTCGGCACGCGCGGCCACATCGACATGGTGGCCACACTCCCCTCCCCCGGCCGGGTCCTCCTGCACTCGCAGACCAATCCCGGGCACCCCGATTTCGAGGTCAGCCGCACCCTCCAGCGGTTCTTCGAAACCCAGCAGGACGCCGCGGGCAAGCCGTTCGAGATCACGTTGCTTCCCGCGCCTGAAACCCTGCGCGACGAGGAAGGATTCGTCGACTGGAGCTATGTCAACCACCTCGTGGTCAACGGCGGCGTGATCGCGTGCGGCTATGGCGAGGAGCGGGCCGACGCCCTGGCTGCGGAAATCCTGGCGGAGGCCTACCCGGGCCGCCGCGTCCTCACCGTGGACGCCCGGCCAATCCTCGCCCGGGGCGGAGGAATCCACTGCATCACCCAACAGCAGCCCAAACTCAACAGCCAGGCCGCACGATGAGCCGCTTCGACGTCGTCGAGGCCTCCATCGCGCAGTTGCGCGCCGCACTGGAGGCCGGCGAGGCAACCAGCGAGGAACTCACGCAGGCCTATCTGGACCGCATCGACGCCTACGACCACAACGGCATCAAGCTGAACGCACTTGTTGTCATGAACCCCGACGCGCTCGCGGATGCCCGGGCCTCCGACGAGCGCCGCGCAAGCGGCGCCACCCTCGGACCCCTCGACGGCATTCCCTACACCGCCAAGGACAGCTACCTGGCCAAAGCGCTCACGGCCGCCGCGGGCTCCCCCGCGTTCGAGAACCTCATCGCCCAACGCGATGCCTTCACCATCGAACGCCTCCGCGCGGCAGGCGCCGTGCTCATTGGCCTGACCAACATGCCACCCATGGCAAACGGCGGCATGCAGCGCGGTGTCTATGGACGCGCCGAGAGCCCTTACAACGGCGAGTTCCTCACCGCGGCTTTCGGGTCCGGGTCCTCGAACGGCTCGGGCACCGCTACCGCGGCGAGCTTCGGAGCCTTCGGCCTGGGCGAGGAGACCTGGTCCAGTGGCCGCGCGCCGGCGTCGAACAACGCCTTGTGCGCGTACACACCGTCGCGTGGAGTCATCTCGGTGCGCGGCAACTGGCCGCTGGTCCCCACGATGGACGTCGTGGTGCCCCACACCCGGTCCATGGCAGACCTCTTGGAACTGCTCGATGTCATTGTTGCCGACGACGCCGACACCCGCGGCGACTTCTGGCGCGCGCAACCGTGGGTGGAGATCCCGGCAGCGTCCCGGGTCCGTCCGGCTTCCTACCCGGCACTGGCACCTGCCGGCGTCGACGGTGCGCGTTCGGCACTGAAGGGCAAACGCTTCGGGGTGCCGGCCATGTACATCAACGCGGACCCCGACGCCGGTACCAGCGGAACTCCCGGCATCGGCGGACCCACCGGCCAGCGAATCCACACGCGCGAATCCGTGATCGAACTGTGGGAGGCTGCCCGGCGGGACCTCGAAGCCGCCGGCGCCGACGTGGTGTTGGTGGATTTCCCCGTGGTGTCCAACTACGAAGGCGACCGCCCGGGCGCGCCCACCATCGCCACCCGCGGACTGGTGAGCCTGGAATTTCTTCGACGGGAGATCGTCGATCTCTCGGCCTGGGCGTGGGAGGACTTCCTCGCAGCCAACGCCGATCCGGCGCTCAACAGCCTGGCCGACGTCGACGGCGCCACGATCTTCCCGCACCCGGACGGCGCGCTTCCGGACCGCTATGACGGGTTCGACGACGACATCGCCGACTACCCGGCGCACATCCGCGCTCACCGGGTTGCTTCCGTTACCGACATCCCGTACCTCGAAGAAGGCCTTCGCGGACTCGAAGAGACCCGGCGGGTGGACCTTGAGGAATGGATGGACGGTCTCGCCCTGGACGCGGTCATCTTCCCGGCCGCCGCCGACGTCGGACCAGCCGACATGGACGTCAACGAATCCTCAGCCGATCTCGGCTGGCGCAACGGCGTCTGGGTGGCCAATGGCAACCTCGTTCCGCGGCATCTGGGGATCCCGACGGTCACCGTGCCGATGGGAACCATGAGCGATACCGGCATGCCCGTGGGGCTCACGTTCGCCGGCCGCGCGTACGACGACACCGCACTGCTCGCCCTGGCAGCGGCCTTCGAAGCAACAGGCGAGCGCCGCACCGCCCCCCCGCGCACGCCGCGCCTGGACTAAAGGATCAGGTGGACTCGTCGTCGAAAGGAGCCTTCTGCCCGGCCGCCAACCGCACAACCGGGCGGGCAGGAGGCTGGACCGGGGTGGGGACAACCGGCTCAGGAACCGGCTCGTCCTCCAGGAGGGCTTCGCGGATAATGCGGCGGGGGTCGTATTGGCGTGGATCCATTTTCCGCCAATCGATGTCCTCGAATTCCGGGCCGAGCTCCTGGCGGATCTTTTCCTGCGCGCCGGAGGCCATGCGCCGCAGTTCGCGGATAAGCCGCCCCAGCTTCCTCGCATACTCCGGAAGCTTGGTTGGTCCAAGGACCAAAACAGCAATGATCAGGAGAAGGACTACCTTCTCGACCGAAATATCGATCATGGCTCCATTCTAAATCCACCGCCCGGGCGCTCCGGGCGGCAGGGGGCCGGGGTGTTGCGCACCTGCCCGTCACGGACCTTGACGACGACCGCGTCCACGAAGAGCACCGGATAGACCGGGTCCAAAGGCCGGGCCGACCACTCCGCGAGTTCGCCAACAACCCTTTCCGTGATGCGGCTGATGGTGTCTTTGGAGACTCTGGCCCCGTAGACCTCCTCAAAGTGCGCGGCGATTTCCCCGGTGGTCAATCCCCGGGCGGAGAGCGAGCACGATCTGGCCGATCCCGTCCAAACGCCGTTTCCGCTTGGGCAAAATGACCGGCTCGAACGAGCCGTCCCGATCCCGGGGCACCTCAATTTCAACCGGGCCGATCTCGGTAAGCACGGTCTTGGACCTGGTGCCGTTGCGCATGTTGCCTGCGATCGGCGTCTTGCCATGCTCGTGCCCGAGGTGCTCGGTCAGCTCCGCTTCCTGCGCGGTCTCCAACACATTCCTCGTGAGCTGGTTCAGCAGCCCGCCCGGGCCGACCAAGCTCACGCCCTGCTCCTTGGCCTGCGCGAGCAACCGTTCCGCAAGCTCCTTCTGATCGATGATCTCTCCCGTCACAGGATCGATCATCACCCCTGCCAACTCAGTCGTGGGCTCTGACACGGCCATCTCCTCTCGGATCAAGCCGGACCCCACACACCGTTTTTCTTACAGTCCCTCCATAGACGAACCGGACGTTTTCCCAGGGTCAGACGTCTTTTGCATGCTTGGGAGTCTTCGCCCGGTATATCTGGATTTGCTGCGTCGAACCTCAGCGCCACAGGTTTCCTGCATCTAAGGCATGTTTCCATGGTTAGGGGTTGCAGTGAGTGGTGTCGTTCCGGGTTTCGTCCCGCGGATACTGGTGGATCCGGATGTCGGGCTTTTCAGGGCCGAGGAGCGAACTTTCACGGCGATGCTGGACGGCTGGCGGGAGATGCTGGCTCGTGGGCTTAAGACGGAGACCATTAAGAAGTACTGCCAGCCGCTGGAGCGATTCCAAAGGTTCACGGGTGAGTTCCCGTGGCAGCGGCGTCCGGCGGCCAAGTCGTCACAATGGCTCAGGTTTCGACCCTCACCGACAATTCATCCGCAGCCTGAAATGGTACGTGGCCAGAGAGCTCTACTACGCTCTCACGAAGGGCCTTATGCAGTGTGGAAAGGGGATGTAGAGGATGTTCGCGGAGGTAAGGCAGTTTCACTGGCTCGACATCGAGGATGACACGGTTGCCCCTGATTTCCCGACTCTCCTAGTGATGTAGGTGGCATCGCCCGGGCGGGCGGCTTTTCTTCGGTACGAGGTAGCCGTCACAACGATAGAGGAACTGACCCTCCGGATGAACTTTCAACCGTGCATAGCCGGATATGGGCAGGTGGTTGTTGCCAAGTTCGACCGACGCAATATCGAGTCCTTTCTTCGGTCCGCCGTTGCTCAAGTGTCCGCCGAATCATGGGGGGAGCTGGACCTTGCACTAGGATGCTTCGGGAGGTCCGAGTTCACCATGTCCGATACATACTGGTCTCCGGATCCTTGGGAAGCTCCTGGAAGAATGATGTGATTCAGAGTGAACTGGGTCCAGATGGACCGACCCGCGCCGCCCATGAGGCAGGCGGATGACGTTTGTCGGACTGGTGCTCCGCGGTCCTTACGAGACTTCCGTGCCCCTTTAAATTAATTTAATAGCGGGTTTAATTAATTTAATAGCGGGGGTATCGTGACGATGATCTGCAGCGGCCTGCTTGAGCGTAATCAGCCACTTAGCCGCGGCATAGGTGCCACGGCTTCAAGCGTTCAGAGCTCGGCCCGCCAAAACGGGACCACGGAGTGCCTCGAGGAGGCGGAGGGGCCCTCTACTTCCCCGGAAGTTCTGCAAGGCAAGCACTGAGATTGACAGTGAAGGAATCGTAGGAATGCCGTGTGACAAGAATTCCTCGGCGCCCTTCGTGGAACGCCCGTGTCTTGGCGGTGGTCACGGCTTGGTCGAGCTGGCGTTCCATGCCGGCACGATTGGTCACACTGACTGCGATTGGGAGGTCAATGGTCGTCCCCAAGGGTCTATCGTTCTTGGGAGGAGCTCTAGAGCTGCCGCTGGTGCCTCCACTGCATATGCCGGTGGAGGCCGGAAAGCTTGAGCTGAAGGAGGGCCTGCACTCTCGTCGCTTGTGGCCGCGGTGCATGTTATATGTGCACGCCCTAACCGAAGTCGTCGGGGTCGTGGCCCGTCCGTCTCCCGCTTTCAAGGGATCGGATCACGGTGTGGTCATGGGCATCCAGCCGGAAATCAAAGATGTCGATGTTCTCTCTCATCCTGGCGGGAGTTACGGATTTCGGGATCACTACGTTGCCGATTTCTACATGCCAACGCAGGACGACTTGGACCAGGCTTTTGGAGTGCTTCCGTGCGATCGCCTCCAGCTTGGGATTTCCGAGAACTGTGCCTCGACCGAGAGGTGACCAGGCCTGAGTTAGCACGTTGTGCTCGGCGTTGAATTGGCGCAGTCGCTCATTTTGGAAGCCGGGGTGTACTTCAATCTGGTTGACGACGGGCTTAACCGAAGTTTCCTTGAAGAGGCGGGATAGGTGGTGTGGCTGGAAATTTGACACACCAATCGATTTGGCCCGGCCTTCAGCAAGAATATTTTCCAACGCTTGCCACGTCTCCACGTACCTGTCTTGCTGCGGATGAGGCCAGTGAATCAGATAAAGATCAACGTAGTCCAGACCGAGAGCGGCCAGGCTCCGTTCAAATGCTGCTGCTGCTGCGGTTTCGGAGCCGTGGCTGTCGCCCCAGATTTTAGTCGTGATATGGACCTCGTCGCGGGGCACACCTGAGCGTCGTATCCCTTCGCCGACTCCCGGCTCGTTTGCGTAGAACGCGGCCGTATCGATGCTGCGGTAACCGAGTCCCAGTGCGTTCTCGATTGCAGCAGCCGCCACCTCGTTTGCGGTACCGTCGACGCCCAGTCCAATTTGAGGAATGGACCGTCCGTTATTCTGGTGCAGCCATGGAAGCTGTTTGGTCAAAACGGAACCTCCTGAGGTTCTCCAATGGTTCTTACTCGGTGGCGGTCCCATCTCCACACTTGCGGTCCGGCTTTGAGGCGCCCTTCGCAGGAACTGATGTCAGTGCAGGTCCACTGCGAACCGAGTGTCCATGTCTGGACAGAGGCGGTGTAGTATCCATATTCGCTATCGCGCCACACATTGAGATTTGAAAATGTCCGCTTGGAGTTGGCCGGCTGGTGCGGATCCAGACAGAGAAAATCCGACATGTCTGCTGAAACAGGCGTGAAGCATTCGTTATCCGTACGCGGGGAAGCATCTCCGAGTAGTTCTCGGAGCAAACGGCAGTCTCCAGCATCTACAGCGAAGCACCACAACGACAGCAGATTCTCCACGTGGTGCCTGAGCGTGGCCATTCCGCTCAGATTTAGCTCCATACACAGAGGCAAGGGCCGGAAATTCGCTGCCAGTCCATTTTCGCGACGAGCTGGTTCGTTCAGCCCAGCCTGCGAGGGGTTGCAGCGCCCAGGACCGTGCTCCCCCACGCGGAATTCGCTGCCGGTCAGTCGCTTCGAAATTACAGATTTGCCGGGCGGATTCGTCATCGCTGTTTTCCTTTTGTAGCGGCTTGTAGCGGCGCGGTGGCACCTGCCCAAAGGCCGTCGGATTGATAACCGGCCACGGGCGGAACCTTTGTCGAACTGGCGAACACCCTGCCGCCGACCCCTCCGAGTAAAAGGCGCTTTGCCCTCAGAATCGGCCGGCGGCACGGGGTGCACTGGCTAGGGGGTCAACGCGTATTCCTTAGCCCACGGGGGCTGGACGTCCTGGTCAAGTTCGACAACGATCGGTTTCTTGTCCGTTAGGGTCCACTCCGGAAGATAGACGCGTTCCCCGCCCCGCATAGCCGATTCGTGCGAGAGGATGCCGGAACAGGTAATGTTCGCCGCCTGAACGGCGTTCGGGAAGGGTTCGGCCTCCCCGAGGACGGCTTGCAACAGACGGTTGGCCAGATGGGGGTGAGAACCGCCATGGCCCCCTCCCTGAACGAAGGAGCGGTGTTCCGTTTCGCCTCCCGCCGTGTAGACCCCGGCAGTTGTAAAGTGCCGGATTGGTTCGGGGAGACGATCGGCGAAGTCGGGGACCGTGATGCGTTCGGGTTTTTCGCCGAGGTACAGCACGTGGGCCGCATCTTCTGTCTGTGCCCATTCGAAGGAACGAATGGAGCCGTATACGTCAAAACTTTCGCGGTATTCGCGAGCTACGGCCCAAAGGTGCCTTGTCACTTCTGCACCTGTATCGCTGTCAAGGAATTTGATATGCGTGGATTCGATCGCGAAGGGGGAACCATACTGGCCCTTCATCCGGTCGAAGACGCTCCCCGAGCCCAGGCACTGGACGTACTCGGCTTGGTTACCGCCGAGCCCAAGGGTGGGCCCAATGGCGTGGGTGCCGTTATACATGGGCGGCATGCCATCCCAGTAGGACGGCCAGCCCGTCATGTCCTGATGGTGGGAGGCGCGAAGAAACTGGACTTTCCCGAGGGCGCCTGTCCGGTAGAGCTCCTGGAGGTAAAGGAATTCCCTGCTGTACAGGGTGGTCTCCATCATCATGTATGTCAGTCCGGTCCGCTGTTGGGCGTCGACTATGCGCTTGCAGTCCTCCACAGAGGTAGCCATTGGTATGGTGCAGCCGACATGCTTGCCGGCTTCCAGGGCCGCGACCACCTGATCGGCGTGCAGCTGGAGAGGCGTGTTGATGTGGATGACGTCGATGTTGGGATCGGCCAGCATTTTGTCGTAGTCGGTGTATCTGACCTCGACTCCGTACTGGTCACCGACCTCGTTCAATTTCGATTCGGTGCGCTGGCAGATCGCGTACATTTCAGCGTTCGGGTGCTGCTGGTAGATGGGGATGAATTCGGCGCCGAATTCCAGGCCGACGATGCCGACCTTGAGGATCTTGGAGGATGACACAGCGTGCCCCTTTCTGATGCTATGAGTGGTTATTTTTTGCTCTCGCCAGCGTCAACGGTCATTTCCAGACCGGTGATCAGGCGTGCTTCGTCGGAGAGTAGCCACAGGACGGCGGCGGTGGTATCCGCTACTTCCAGATCGGTGTTGATCAACTGCCCGGCGCGGAAATCCGCCAGCAGTTGCTCCCGAGGGACATTGTTCAGTTCCACCATCGCCGTCGTCATTTCCGTGTTGATGCCCCCGGGAAGGACGGTGTTACAGCGGATGCCGTATTCCCCCAACTCCTGGGCCAGTGAAGTGCTCAAGCCCCGCAGTGCCATCTTCGCGGCAACGTAGTGGGCCAAGCGGGGCACGGCCTTCAGACCAACCCCGGAGCTGATCAGCACCAAGGACGAACCCGCTCCCCGCCCTATCAGGTGCGGCACGGTTGCCTTGCAGGTGTAGAAGACTCCGGTGAGATTGATGTCGATCATGGTTTGCCAATTCTCGACGGGCAGCTCCCACGTGCGGTGGAACCCGTCGGTGATGCCGGCATTGGCAATGACAAAATCAATCCCGCCCAGCCGGGCTGCGGTGTCTGCCGCCGCCCGGGCAAGACCGTCATAGTCGCGCACGTCTACTTCGAAGGACACGCAGCGCCGGCCCAGGGCGAGGACGTCCTCTCGGGTCTGTTTCAGGTCGGCGCTGGTGGCGGTGTTGTAGTGTGGCTCGTTGACATGGCCCGCGGACCCTAGATCCACCAGTGCGATATCCGCCCCTTCACGTGCCAGGCGCAGAGCATGGCTCCGGCCCTGCCCGCGTGCCCCGCCCGTGATAAACGCCACCTTGCCGGAAAACCTGGGTGGCGCGGATTGATCCATGGGCCCGGCGGGGAGGTCATGATGCATGGATGAGCCCCATCTGAGCGCCGTCCACGCCCAGTTTCTTGAGCAGGTGCTCTGCGCTGAAGTAAGCCAACGCCTGGATGGTCTGGTTCGGGTTGTACCCGCCGTAGCTGACGAACTGGCCGCCGCCAATGGCGTACAACCCCTCGCACTCGTGGACCTCGCCGTAGATGTCCGTCACGGATGTGGCGGGATTCTCGCCCATCCGGTGCACCCCGACGTCGTGTGTTGAGAGGTGATACGGGGGCCGGGGCGAATCCATCCAGTAATCCTTCGCCCCCATCTCGCGGGCGATTTTCTCCTTGTACCGGCCCATCAGAGTGACGGAATTGGCATCGTGATCGTCCCAGTCATGGGTGATGCGCAGCGCCGGCTGGCCCCAGCGGTCCTTGATGGTCGGATCAAGGTCGGCGTAATGGCGCGCGTACGGGAAGTTCGTGGTTTGGGAGTACATGCGGTGCATGTGTGTGTAGTTGTCCCGGAGCCAGTGCTTGAGGTCCCGGCCCCACTTGCGGGTCCGCGGATCCATGTTGTGGTACGCCTCGATGGGCTGAAGGTCCCCGACCACGCTGATGATGGGAGATCCCCAGAGGACTCCCAGGTCGTTGTCCGGGACAAGTTCGGACGTATAGTCATCCACTGCGCTGGAGGCGTTGAACGTGCCCAGGAACGGGTTGGTGGGCTCAGGCAGGATGGAAGTGAACCAGCCGAAGTTGTGGGTCATGAAGTGCTGGCCCACCTGACCGTTTCTATTGATATCCGAGAGCAGCAACAGACGGACGTTCTCCAGGGAATAGGCCGTCAGGATGACCTTGTCGGCAGTCGCCTCCCGGTACGTGCCCGCGCTGTCGAGGTAGCTCACGCCAGTGGCACGCTTGCCGTCCGCGGTCCGGTTGATCCGCAGAACGCGGCTCAGGGGCCGGAGGTCCAGGTTGCCGGTGGCTTTCGCGGCTGGCACCGACGTTACCTGCGTGGTGGACTTAGCCTTGACGTGGCACGGGTAGCCGTGGCAGAAGCCGCAGTTCACACAGGCGGGCCGGCCCTTGTATTCCTGGGAGTTGATGGCCAGCGGCTGGCGGAAGGGGTGCAGACCCAGCCGCTTGGTCGCCGCCACGAAGGGTACGTCCCCTGGTCCCTGTGTGACCGGCGGCATCGGGTAGTCCCTGCTGCGCGGCGGTTCGAACGGGTTACCGCCCTCGGGGATCATTCCGCCGGTGTTGCCGAGCCCGGAGATGCCCTGCTCGTATTCCACTCTGTCGTAGTACGGCTCCAGGTCGGCGTAGCTGATCGGCCAGTCCTCCAGCGTGGAGCCTTCAGGCAGTGCCTGGCCGCCGAACCGTTCAGCGATGGCGCTCTTCATTCGGAAGTCGGCTTCTCTGAACCTGTAGGCGGCGGCACCCCAGTGCAGGGTGCCGCCACCGGTTCCGATGGACGGCAGACCGTACAGAGGCTCATCGTTGCCTAGGGCCCCGGCGGACCAGGGAAGGACGCGGGCGGTCTCGCCGTCGGAGGCGCGCCAGGTCACCGGGTCCACGTTCACGCCGGCGACGATGGCGCCCCGCTGGTAGTACCGGATTTCGTCCTGCTTGATGGCGAAGTCTTCCTCGGTGTAGTCCTGGCCCTTGTCCAGACCAAGCACCTTCAGACCGGCTTTGGTCAGTTGTTCGGCCAGGATTCCACCGGTGGATCCCATGCCGACGATGATGGCGTCGAAGTTCTCGCTCATTGTGCTCCTCCAATACGGGAGTAAAGATCCTTGATGGTCAGCATCGGAATGGTCCGGGTGTCGAAGTCCGGAGCCATCTGCTCCGCCGTGTACCCCCACTGGGCGCCGGGAAAACCGACCAGCTCCCAGCCGACCAGCCCGCGGTTTCCGCCATAGGCCGGATCCCCGAAGAAGCCCTGCACCGTGTGTTCCCGGACGATGCGGAAGAACTGGCCTGCAAAGTCCGAAGGATCCCTTTCGCTCAGCTCAGCCAACTGGCGAACGACCTCTTCCTGCTGCCCGTCGGACAGTTCGTGGAACCGTCCCTCGGTAATACCCGCTGTGAACTCCGCCAATGCGATCAGGCCGCTGCGGTACACGGACTGCAGCTCCCGCAGGAATCCGCCCAGAGCCTTATCGATGTATTCCGTTACTCCTGCCTCCCTGGCACCCGGCGAGCCGGGCTCGGACGGGATGATCTGCCCCGCAAGGGCATCAATCACCGCGGCCTCCTCGCGGTTGAGGAAGGTCAGAGGAAAGTCGAGCACAAATTTCGACGCCATCTACGTCGCCCTCCTATACCTGCGCGCCCAGGCGCAGTTTCTTGCGTTCCTCCACGAGCGGGCGCAGGAACTCAATGCTTGACCGCGCGTCCTCGTCCGGCTCGATGCCACGCTGGTGGAAGCCGGTTTCCATCGTCAGGTACCCGTCAAACTTGATGTCCAGCATCGCGTCGACCAGGGCCGGCCAGTCACCGATGCCCTTACCGGGGGGCAGCCGGTCGTTGTCAGAAATGTGGATGTGCTTCAGGTTCTCGCCCATCTTGTAGACGTAGTCCGTGTTGACTTCGCGGCGGTACATGACGTGGAAGGTGTCGAACATGAGTTTGACGTTGTCCCGGTTGACGTCCTCCATCAGTTCGATGGCGTCATCGGCGCTTTCACACAGGTTCGTGTCGTGCGAGGTCGGTTCGATCACTAGGGTGACGCCCGTGTGCGCGACCCGGTCCGCGATCTCGGTGAGGCATTCACGGGTCCATGCCCAGGCCTGCCGCCGGGTCGTGCCGAAGATCATCCAGCCGGGCAGGTATATCAAGGTCTTACCGCCCCACTGGGCGGTGAGTTCGGCCAGCTCGACGTAGTGTTCGATGGTGGCGCGGCGTTCCTCAATATAGGGCGACGCCGGGTTGTTTCCGGGGCCGCCGGAGGGAGCGGGCAACATGCTGGAAAGCGACAGGCCATGTTCGTCGAGGAGATCCTTGATCTCGGCCCGCCGTTCGGCTCCGAGGTAGGCCGGGTAGGCGTGCGGGGCTGCGCCACCGATCTCAATGCCGTCATAGCCCATTTTGGCGATCCGCTTGATCGTCTCCTCGAGTGTGTAGGAGGGGACCCAGACGAAGAAGCTGGAATAAGCCCAGGTGTTGTACGAAATTTTCATAATGGTTCCTTTTCTTGGCAGTGAGGGTTTACTGGGGTGCTTTGCCCAGGTACTGATCTACGTTGGTCTTGTCGATAAGGGTGGAGTCGAGCTTGATGCGCGGATCGAGGGGCTCGCCGGCGCAGAGCTTCGCGGCGGCAATGACCGATTCCTTGACCACGAGTGGGTACCCGACGGTGGCTGCGTAGCTTCCGTCCTTGACCAGATCCAGCGCTTCGGCCTCCCCATCGATGCCGAACACCTTGATTTCGCCTTCGCGGCCGGCTTCTTTGATCGCCTGGATGGCGCCGAAGGCCATCTGGTCGTTGTGTGCGTAGACCGCCTGGATCTTGCCTGTTCCGAAGCGCTGCAGAAGGTCCTCCATGACCTTCAATCCTGTGGCGCGGTCGTAGTTTGCGGTCTGGGACGCGATGATTTGAACCTTTGATCCGGCGATACCCTTGCGGAAGCCGGCTGCCCGGGCGATTGTCGGGGACGCGCCAAGGCTTCCGGAGAGTTCCACGACGCTTCCGGTTCCCCCGAGAGCCTGAGCCACGGCCTGGCCGTCGACCACGCCGGCTTCCTCGTTGTCCGAGCCAATATAAGTGGAAACCTCTGCGTTGACCTGGCGGTCCGCGGCAATGACTTTGATGCCGGCGGCAGTGGCCTGTTTCGCAACTCCTGCCAAGGCGTTGGCATCCTGGGGCGAAAGGATAAGCACCTTGATGCCCTGGGCGATCATTTCTGACACCTGGTTTGACTGGTTGGTCGCATCGCCGCGTCCGTCACTGACGGTGACCTTCATTTTCGGGAAGAAGGCTTTCGCAAATTCTGGAATCTGCTGCGTTGATTTCGCTCCGTAGGGGAAGGAGGCGCTGCTCCAGGAGACACCGACTTTGCAGTCGATTCCCGCCGGATCAGCCTTTAGCTGAAGCTGTCCTTGGCATGTTTGGCCGCAGTAAATGCTCGGGGCGAGTTTGTTGCCGACGGCTTCGTTTGAAGATGTCGCAGTGGTTTGTCCGGTGCAGGCGGTAAGCAGAGTCACTGCGACTCCTGCGGCGGCCATGGCGGTGAAGGACCGGGTGCGCTGTTTTGTGGCGTGCGTCATTGCATTTCTCACTTTCGTTGGTGTGTCAGGATTGCGATTGCGTTTCGGCTGAGATGATGTCAGCGGGGCATCGTCTGCTCAGCAGGCGAGGATCCATCCGGCTGTGGGGAGTCTGGAATCGCTTCAGACGCTGGGAGGGCGGGTGGCTGGCTGGTGGCTGCCTTCGGTGAGTCGGTGCGTCGTTCTTTGAACCGCCTCACGGTTGCTTTGGCGGCGACCAGGACGGCGATCACGATGACGGCGCCCTTGACGATCTGCTGGTCAAACGGTGAGATCCCGAGGAGATTCATGACGTTGGACAATATGGCCAGCAGGATGGCTCCGAACACTGTTCCAACAGCACCGCCGATGCCGCCCATCAGGCTGGTTCCGCCGATCACGACGGCGGTGATGGCGTCCAGGTTGGACAGGCTGCCGGCCGTCGGATCTCCGACGCCGAGGCGGGCCGCGGTCATGACTCCGGCCAAGCCCGCACACAGGCCGCTGATGGAATAGGCCAGCATGATGGTGCGGGTGGTCCGGACTCCCGAGAGACGTGCGGCTTCTATGCTGCCGCCGATGGCGTAGATGTACCGCCCGAAGGCAAGGTAGCGCAGTACAAGAATGCCGCTGACGGCGATCAACAGGAACACGATGAAGGGGCCCGGTATGCCGAGGAAGCTGCCGCTTCCTATGAAGGTGAAGAATGGTTCGCGGTTGGAGAATTGTCTTGGGCCTCCGTCCGTGAGGCGTAGCGAAAGGCCCTGGATGGCGACCATGGTGGCCAGGGTCATGATGAAGGGCTGGACCTTCAGGACTGCGACGCCGATGCCGTTGATGATGCCTGCCACTACTCCGACAAGCATGCCAGCCACGATGGCCAGTGGAACGATCAGGCCGTTGTTTATCAGGATCGCCGTCGTAACGCCGGAAAGAGCGAGGATGGAACCAACGGAAAGGTCGATCCCGCCGGTGAGGATGACGAACGTCATTCCAACCGCAATTATCCCCACGATCGCTGATTGGCGACCGACATTGAGCATGTTGCTGGGCTGGAAGAACGAGGGGACCAATAGGGCCACGGCAGCGACCACAATGACAAGGATCAGGATCGGCAGCAGATTATTGCGCAGTTTCAGGGACAGGCTGTTGGCTCCTGGCCCTTTTCGCATTTGGGTTGTCACTTCTATCTACCTCCAACGGCGTAAAACATGATTTGTTCTTCTGTGGCTGTAGCGCCTTCGAGTTCGGCCGCAACCTCGCCGTGATACATGACCAGAATGCGATTGCTGAGGGCCAGGACCTCGGGCAGTTCCGAGGAGATGACGATGATGGCCAGGCCTTGACGGCACAGTTCGTGGATCAGTTCGTAGATTTCCTGCTTGGCGCCGATATCGATGCCGCGAGTGGGCTCATCAAGGATGAGGACGTCCACGCCAGCCTCCAGCCACTTCGCCAGCACAACCTTCTGCTGATTTCCGCCCGAAAGCGTGGCCACCGGGGAGGAGACGTCCGGGAGTTTGATGCGCAGCTTGTCAACATAACCCTTTGCCAGGGTCCGGTCCCGGCTTGGGGAGGCCGTGGCTGTGCGGTTCTTGAGCATGCTGACGAGAGGGATGTTCATCGCGGTGGACAAGGCGGTGAACAGCCCTTGGGTTTTCCGCTCTTCGGGCACGAGGCCGATTCCAGCATCGATGGCCTGAAGTGGCTTTCCGGCTTTCAGCTTCCGGCCCTTAATGAAGACTTCACCGCTTGTGTAGGGATCGGCACCGTAGATAGCCCTTGCCAGTTCCGTACGTCCTGCACCTCTGAGGCCAGCCACCCCGACTACCTCTCCAGATCGAACATGGAAGGAGATGTCGTTCAGGACTCCTTCGCGGGTCAGGTTCTTGACTTCGAGAGCCGTCTCTCCCAGTGTTCCGGAGACTTCACGTTCCCCGCGAGTGAAGTTTCTGCCCACCATTTTGGAAACGAGGTCGTCATGATCGGTCTCTGAGATCTTTCCAGCGCCGGTGAGCTTGCCGTCTTTCAGGACGATGTAGCGGTCGGCGAGATCGAAAACTTCTTCCAGCCGGTGGGACACAAAGATGATGCTCACACCCCGTTCCTTCAGACCGTGGACCAGCTGGAGAAGGTGATCCACATCGTCGCCCCCGAGTACAGCGGTGGGTTCATCCAGAATCAGAACCTGGGCATTACGGTGCAGCGACTTGGCAATCTCAAGCATCTGCTTTTCGGCCACGCTCAACTGACGCACCTTACGATTGACGTCGACGTTGAGTCCAAGGCTTCCCAAAAAATCCCGCGCTTCGCGCTTCGCGGCCTTCCAGTCGATTACGCCCTTGCGAGGGTATGCCCCGAACACCAGGTTTTCCGCCACCGTGAGGTCCGGGAAAAGATTCAGCTCCTGGTAGACGGTAGCGATCCCGTGGGCTTCAGAGTCCTTGGGGCCGTGGATCTGTACGGGCCTGCCGTTCATCCTCACCTCACCCGTGTCGGGTTGGTGCGCTCCAGAAAGGATGCGGATAAGAGTGGACTTCCCGGCGCCGTTCTCTCCAATAAGGGCCAAAACCTGACCTGGATGGAGCTCAAAACTTACGTCTTGGAGGGCCTGTACGCCTAGGAAGTGCTTGGAAAGATTCTTGACGGCTAAACGCGGGGCCATTTATGCCTCCGTGCGCCGTTGGATGCTGTAGACGACTGCGTCTATCATCGAATAGGTCATGGATTCACCCTAAAAGAGCTTAAGATATGAAAAAAACTGCCTGATTTATTTTGTTTTCGACATAAAACATACGGAATGTGGAGCGTGCCATGGGATCCTTGTGGACTGAAGTCGGCCTCCTGCATCAGGACCAGAATCTGGCGCCTGATGCTGTGGCCGCGCGGAGCGTCGTCGCCCGATTGATAGCCGACGAGGACACCGTGACGCGGACGGACCTCGTTAAAGCCACCGGGCTCGCCCGCTCCACTATCGAGAACCACCTCAGCATCCTGCTGGAATGCGGGCTGATCGAAGATGCAGGACCTGGCCCACAGGGCAGCCGGGGGCGGCCCGCCCAGGCTTTTCGCGTAAGCCCCGGCAAAGGGGTCGTTCTGGTAGCCGATGTCTCCTCGCGCACGACCAGGTTGGCTGTCACAACCCTGGACAAGCAAGTCGTTTCCCGTCGCGAAATCAAGATGGAAGTCACGGTCGGTCCTGACGAACTGCTGGGCGAGATCACCTCGGCCTTTGAGGCGATGCTCGCGGACGGTGGATTGGGCACGCAGGATGTTCTCGTCATTTCGGTCGGACTGCCAGGGCCCGTGGATGCCAAGCTCGGGATGGCCGTGCGGCCCCCGCTGATGCCGGGCTGGGACGGTTTTGGGGTCTGCGGTTACTTCGCTCGTCATTTCGGATGCGATGTGATCGTCGATAACGATGTCCACTTGATGGCCCTCGGTGAGGCCCGCTCGTATAGGGGTGAGCACCTGCCTCTGCTGATGATCAGTATCGGCACGGGTGTGGGCGGAGGGTTTGTCAGCGAGAGCGGCCATCTTCTGCACGGAGCCGACGGCGCCGCCGCCGACATCGGCCACAGCAAAGTACCTGACATGAAGGACATGCTTTGCCGCTGCGGCAGCCACGGCTGCTTGGAGGCGGTGGCGTCTATCAGCGCAATGGCCGCGCGCGTTTCCGCCATACGCCATGATGAGATAGGTGAGGAGCAACTTTTCGAACTGCTGGTGCGGGGCGACCCCGCCACCGTAAGCGTCGTGCGGGATAGCGCGACAATCGTTGGGCAGGTCGTTGCCGATCTGGTGAACTTCTGCAATCCGGCCCGCATTGTCCTGGGAGGTGCCATCACACAATGCACCGAAGACATACTTGCCCAGGTCCGGAGCGTCGTTTACCAACAGGCCCAACCTCTGGCGACACGCAATCTGTCCTTGGTGCATAGCACCTTGGGTAACGAAGCAGGCCTGATTGGGGGAATGATCTCCGGAATCGAACAGGTCTTGTCCCCGCGAGGGATCGCTTACCACACCCGGCCCGCGGGCTCGACGATGCAGCCGCTTGGACTTTAGCCGGCGCTTGCTCAGTAGGCGCGGCCGATGGGGCACCAATGAACCGAGGGTTGCCGCGGCTAGCGCTCTCGGAGGGTGTAGAGCCCGACCGACCTAGCTCACGGGCATGCAGATGGGCGCCGGAAACGGCGACCTTCACCCCAACAAAACCCAGCCGGAGGCCAGGCGAGACTTCTTCGAAGGGCTGGTCGGCCAATTGGCCGTTGAACGGGGTATAAGGGCGGGCGATGGCAGGTTCCTTTGGGCTCGGTAGGTTCAGGCGAGGGGCACTGCTTGAAGCGGATCCAGTGCTGCTGCTTCCAATCAACTGTGTTCCGGAGCAAACGCTTGGATCGCTGCGCCGACTATGCCTGCTTCATTGCGGAAAACCGCGGGCACGATGGGGGTCTGAAGTTTGAGGTTGGGTAAGTATTCGCTTGCGCGCTGTGAGATGCCGCCGCCGACGATGAAGAGTTCGGGTGACAGCAGGAATTCCACGTGTGAGAAGTAGCGCTGCAGCAGGACGCTGTACTCTTCCCAGGAAAGTTGGTCCCGTTCGCGGGCCACGGCCGACGTCGTTGTTTCGGCTCTACAGCCGTCAACTTCCAAGTGTCCGAACTCGACGTTTGGCATGAGTTGCCCGTTAAGGATGAGCGCGGACCCGATGCCCGTACCCAGCGTGATCACGAGGACGGCCCCGGAAACTCCAGCCCCGGCACCGTAGCGCGTTTCGGCAAGGCCAGCGGCGTCGGCGTCATTTATGACTTCCACCCGCCGTCCCAGCCGGGTGGTCAGGAGTTCGTTGATGTCGGTGTTCAGCCAGCTTCTGTCCATGTTCGCTGCGGAGTGGACCATGCCATGGCGGATGATGCCGGGGAATGTGACACCCATGGGCGAATCGGCTGCCGGAGCTTCCGGATAGACCGACACGTCGGCCACCAGCAGGGCAACGGCTTGGGCAACGGCTTTGGGGGTTGCTGGCTGCGGCGTTGGTACGCACACGGGTTCGCCTAGGAGTTTGCCTCTAGTTGGGTCTACGAGGCCTCCTTTGATTCCGGTGCCTCCGATGTCGATGCCGATAACTGGAGGGTTCATGTGTTCCTGTCCTGGAATGGCTTATGTGGCTTCGGGCACGTTGGCTGGAAGGATCGCTTCCTGCAATCCTGGCCAGGTGCTAGCTGCGGGTTAGGCTCGCCGTCCCATTCAGTCCTTGGTGCTGAAGGCGGCGTCGAAGCTGGTTTGCGACGGCAGGAAGTCGAACTTCTTGAGGTTGGCGAGGGCTTCGGGGGCGCCGTGGAGGCGGTCCATGCCCGCGTCTTCCCATTCGATGCTGATCGGCCCGGTGTAACCGATCGCGGTGAGGGCGCGGAAGGAGGATTCCCAGGGGACGTCGCCGCGTCCGGCGGAGACGAAGTCCCAGCCCCGGCGCGGGTCGCCCCAGGGCAGGTGGGAGCCCAGGACGGTGTTCCGGCCGGTGGGGCGCAGCTTGGTGTCCTTGCAGTCCACGTGGTAGATCCGGTCTTTGAAGTCCCAGATGAAGGAGACGGGGTCGATGCCTTGCCACATGAAGTGCGAGGGGTCCCAGTTCAGCCCGAACGCTTCCCGGTGCCCGATCGCTTCCAGGGTCCGCACGGTGGTCCAGTAGTCGTAGGCGATCTCGGAGGGGTGGACTTCGTGGGCGAAGCGGACCCCGCACTCGTCGAAGACGTCCAGGATGGGGTTCCAGCGGTCCGCGAAGTCCTGGTAGCCGGCCTCGATGACTTTCTCCGGGACGGGCGGGAACATCGCGACGTACTGCCAGATGGAGGAGCCGGTGAACCCGACGACGGTGTCCACCCCGAGGGCCCGGGCGAGGCGGGCGGTGTGTTTCATTTCCTCGGCGGCGCGTTGGCGCACGCCTTCGGGGTCCCCGTCGCCCCAGACTTTGGCCCCGACGATTCCCTGGTGGCGGAAGTCGATGGGGTCATCGCAGACGGCCTGGCCCTTGAGGTGGTTGGAGATGGCCCAGACCTTGAGGTTGTATTTTTCCAGGACGGCGAGCTTGGATTCGACGTATCCGGGTTCGTCCCAGCGCCAGGCGTCCAGGTGGTTCCCGGACACGGCGATTTCCAGGCCGTCATAACCCCACCCGGAGGCGAGTTTCGCGACGTCCTCGAAGGGCAGGTCGGCCCACTGGCCGGTGAACAGGGTGTACGGGCGGGGCATGGTCAGGCTCCTTCGCTGGCGGCGGTATGCATCAGGTGAGAGGCGTGAGGGGAGTCACGGAGAAAGGTACTGCCAGTAGCGGGTCCACTCCCTTCACAAACTCCTTTACGTGGTCTTCTTCGTTGTGGGCTTCGAGGTCCTCGTTACGAGCCCAGCCTTCGAAGAGGACAAAGGTTCCGGGTCGCTGCCCGTCGGAGAAGACGGTGTACTCCAGGCATCCCGAGTCTTTTCGGCTTAACGTCTGCAGAGTGTGGAGGGCCTCTTGAAGGTCGGTTTCGAGCCCTGCTTTGGCGATGAAGACTGGCATTAGCCAGACTTCTCCTGTCTCCTGGCGGGTCGGGAGGGGATTGGGCATCTTGTCTTCCTCGGTGATGTTCGTGCGATTTGGGGAGGGACGGCTCTCGGCCGTCCCTCCCGGAGTTGGTTTGGATCAGGCGTTGATCTGCGGGACCTCGACCCAGGATTCTTTGGCGGCGGATTCGATGATCGCGTCGTCGATGAGGGCGACCTGGTAGCCGTCGGCAAAGTTGGGGCTTACACTGCCGCCTTCCGCGATGGCTTTGAAGAAGTCGTGGGCCTCGATGATCTTCGTTTCGCCGTAGCCAATGCCGAGGGCAGGAATGGGCCAAAGTCCTTCTCCGTAGGGATGCGCCGGCCCGGTGTAGACGGTGCGGAATCCGCGGCGGTCGTCCTGGTCGGACGCGAAGCAGACCTGCAGTTCGTCGCGTCGTTCGTAGTTGAAGACGATGCTGCCTTCTGTTCCGTGGATTTCGAAGGTGATGTAGTTGTTCCTTCCATGGGCGTTGCGTGTTGCCTCGACGGATCCGACGGCTCCGTTGGCGAAGCGGATCATGGTCATCACTTCATCATCGACGTCAACCTGGCCGCGCGGGCCTTCCCCGCCCCGTACGGTGCCGAGTGCGTCCGCTCCGCCGGTCTGGAGCGGTCGTTCCGGGATCCAGGTGGACAGGAGGGCGTTGACGGCGCTGAATTCGCCGACGAGGTATCGGGCCATGTCAATGACATGTGTTGCAATGTCGCCAAGGGCGCCGGAACCGGCGACGGATTTCTGGAAGCGCCAGGACAGCGGGGAGTTGGGGTCGGCGCTCCAGTCCTGCAGATAGGTGCCGCGGAAGTTGAGGATTTGTCCGATTGCCCCTTCCTCGATGTATTTCTTTGCCAGCGCGACTGCGGGGGTGCGCCGGTAATTGAAGGCGACCATGTGGACGATGTTCTTGTCTTTGACAGCGTCGTACATCGCTTTGGATTCTTCGCCGGTGCGGGCCAGCGGCTTTTCGCAGATGATGTGCTTGCCTGCTTCGGCGGCGGCGATGGCAATTTCGGCGTGGAGGTGGTTGGGTGTGGCGATGTCTACGACGTGGATGTCTGGATCGTCGATAATGCTGCGCCAGTCCGCGGTGGAGTTCTCGAAGCCGAAGCGGCGGGCCGCTTCGGCGGCGAGGTCCGGGTTGGCTTCAGCGATGACTTTGCGGACCGGGAGTGCCGGCGCTGGCCAAAAGAACATGGGCATCGCGGCGTAGGCCAGGGAGTGGGCCTTGCCCATGAAGCCGCCTCCGATGAGGCCGACATTGAGGTTTTGCATGTGAATCTTGTTCCTTCCGGAAGGCTCGGGAGGCGCCGATTGGGGCGTTCCCTTGGGTCCAAAAATTTGTCAGAGGAGTTTTTCGAGGTATTTCTTGCTAAGTTCCGCTGCGGCTCGCGGGTCACCGTCGTAGGTGTCGAGTTCGACCATGAGCCAGCTGTCGTATCCGCTTTCGCGGATCGCGGCGATAATGTCCGGGAAGTCAAGTTCTCCCTGTCCCAGGGGCAGGAAATTGAAGGGGTCCTTCTGGAAGTCCTTGAGGTGGACGTGCTGGATCCTGTCGGGGTACTTCCGGATGACTGCGGCCGGGTCTGCGCCGCCCGCTGCAAGGTGTGCGGTGTCCGGGCAGAAGCCGATCCGGGTCAGCGGCATGAGCTTGTCCAGTTCCTCCGGGCCCTCGACGATGGTGCTCAGGTGCGGGTGGTAGCTTGCCGACAGGCCGAAGCTTTCTGCGATGTCCGCTACGCTGTCCAGCGCCTGACCGAGGCGTTGGTAGTCCTCGTCGGTGGTTCCGGCCGCGCGCCGTGCTCCACCACCCACCACGAGCCGTTCCGCCCCGAAGCCCGCGGCCAATTCGGCGGCACGGTGAATGCGGTGCATTTCATCCGGGAGGATGTCGGCGTAGATGAAGTTTGCCCCGGTATACACACTTGTCAGTACGACTCCTGAACTGCTCAGGATCTCTTTGAGTTCCTCGGGCTTTTCTGCGTACTCCGCAAGATTCCCGTCGAACATCTCAACACCCTGATAGCCAGCAGATGCGATGTCTTTGACGGCGTCCCTCATGGAGCCGTGGGTCATGTAAAAGAGGTCCTTGACGCTTGTTACGCCTTGCGGGTGGCCAACGACGCCGCCCCAAGTGATGGAACAGTAACCAAGTTTCATTGCTTCTGCCTTTCAGCTGCTGAGGAAGACCTGAGTAATTCGAATGGGGTGTCAGTGCCGGGAACGTCTACCCACGACTGTTGTGCAGCGGAGGTGACGAGTGCATCCGTCAGGAGTGCTGCGCGCAGCCCGTCCCGGAACGTGGGCAGGCCTTCGGGTGCCTGTCCCTGAACGGCTGCGTAGACGTCGGCGACGAAGGAGTTGAAGCTGTCCTGGTATCCCTGGGGATGTCCCGGTGGCAGTTTCGCGTACCGTCGGCCGCCGGGCGTGCTGAGGGTCTGCGGGCCGACGGTGATTTCGGAACTGGACCCTGTACTTCCCACGTGAAGGGTGTCCGGTCGTTCCTGGTTGAAGCTGAACGATGCATCAGTTCCGTCGAAGGAGAACCACAGCCGGTTTTTATAGCCCGGGCTGACCTGGCTGACGACGAGGGAGCCTGTAGCCCCCTTGTCGGTCTCGAACAGGATCGTGGCGCCGTCCTCGGTAGCAACAGAGGACAACTGGCCGCCGGATTCGCGCTGGTCGTAGGCCCGGCTGGTCTTCGCCACCAGCCTGGTGATCCTGTGTCCTGTGGTGAACTCCATCAGGTCACACCAATGCACACCGATGTCACCGAAAGCCCTGGAGGCTCCTCCGAGCTTTGAATCGACCCGCCAGTTTGTGGCTTCCGCGCCCGCCAGCCAGTCCTGCAGGTAGGAACCGTGCAGCAGCCAGAGGCGGCCGGCGTCGCCGCGCAGGATACGGTCGCGGGCCTCACGGACGGCCGGATAGAACCTGTAGACGAAGGGCACGCCCGTGACGACGCCCGCCCGATCGGCCAGGTCCGTGAGTTCCGCAGCGTCTTCAACGCTGGTGGCGAGGGGCTTCTCGCAGACAACAGGTTTCCCTGCTGCGATGGCCTTGCGGGCCAGGTCGGCGTGGGTCGAGTTCGGGGTGCAGATGTGGATGACATCCACATCTTCTCGTGCGATCAGTGCTTCGGGGGACTCGGCCGCGGTTCGGGCGCCGAGTCCCGCTGCTGCTGCTTCGGCGGAAGCCTGGCTGCTTCCGGCGACTGCACTCACTTCGCCGCCGGCTGCGCGCACCGCGTGGGCATGAACTGAGCCCATGAATCCTGTGCCTATGATTCCGGACCGTAGTTTGAAGGTCATCTGGTTCTATTTCTTCCGGGCCAGGGCGACGGCCAGGATGATGATGGCGCCACGGACCACCTGTTGCTGGCTGCTGTCCAGGCCGGCCAGAATCAGGCCGTTGTTGATCAGGCCAATCAGGAGGGCACCGAAGAGAGTTCCCATGATGGAGCCGAATCCGCCGAAGAGGCTTGTCCCGCCGAGGATGACGGCGGCGATGGCGGAGAGCTCGTCGCCCGATCCCCACTGGAACCGGCCGGACTGGAGACGCCCGGCGTACAGCATGCCGGCCACGCTCGCGACCATGCCCGAGATGAGGAGCACCTGGAACTTGATCCGCTTGGTGTTGATTCCGGTGAACTCGGCTGCGTTGCGGTTGCCGCCGGTCGCGAGTACCTGGCGGCCGAACTTCGTGCGGTTCAGCACAACGGCGCCAATGGCAACGAAGATGGCGCTCCAGACGACCAGGCCCGGAACGGGACCAAAGTCGCCGGACCCGAACACCATGTTGAACGTGTCGTTAAGGATCGGCTGCGGGGCCGAGGCAGTGATCCACTGGGCGACACCCACAGCGATACCCAACATGCCCAGCGTCACCAGGAAGGAAGGGATGCCAAGGAGACTGACCAGTGCGCCATTGATGGAGCCGACCACGAGCCCGACGGCAAGGCCGGCGAGGATTCCGGGGATCAGGCCCCACTGTGACAACGCCATGGCCGTGCAGACGCTGGACAGGCCGGCTACGGATCCGACGCTCAGGTCGATTTCAGCGCAGGAGATGACGTAAGTCATACCCACCGCGATGACGGTGATCGTAGCGGTCTGCCGGAAAATGTTCAGCAGGTTTTGCGTGGACATGAAGCCCTGGTCGCGCAGCAGGACGGCGAAGAAAAGGAAGACGACGACGAAGCCGATGTAGATGACGTAGCGGCGCCAGTCGAGCTCTTTCAGGACCGTTCCGAAACTGCGGTGTGCCGCGGTGTCGCTGGCGGGGATGGTGTTTGCCTTGCTCACTGTTCAGACTCCCTGGACTGCAAGTTGAAGATATTCCTCGTCAGCGATGTCGCTGCGGGGGATGTCACGGATGACGGACCCGTCCTTGAGGACGAGGACGCGGTCGCTGACCGCGAGGAGTTCGGGGTATTCGGAGGAGATGACGATGACCGCTTTGCCGGCGCTGGCGAGTTCGCGGATCATGTCCAGGATCTCGCTCTTGGTGCCGATGTCAACGCCGGCTGTGGGTTCGTCGAGAATCAGGATGTCCGGGTCGGTGCCTAGCCACTTGGCGATCACCACTTTCTGCTGGTTTCCGCCCGAAAGCAGCCGCACCGGGCGGTTGGGGTGGGCGACCTTGACCGCGAACTTCTTGATGAGAGAAGAGGACAGATTCTTGCCTTTCACGGAATCAAGCAACGGTCCCCGCTTAATCTGGCCAAGCAGGGGCAGCAGCAGGTTGTCGCGGACGGAGTGGTCGAGGACCAGGCCTTGAGCCCGCCGGTCCTCGGGAATGAGGGCGACGCCGGCGTCAATGGCCTGCTGCGGGGAGTTCAGATTGGTTTTCTCCCCGCGGATGAGGATGTCTCCGCTGTCCCGGCGGTCGATGCCGAAAAGTGCCCGGGCGAGTTCGGTGCGGCCGCTGCCCATGAGACCGGCCAGGCCCAGAATCTCCCCTGGGCGGAGCGAGAAGGAGACGTCCCTTACCCGTGGCCCGGCGTTCAGCCCGCGGACCTCCAGCAGGGGCGCTCCCTCGTGAGCGACGTGGTCCCGCTCGCGGTAGGCAAGCTGGCCCTCTATCTTCTTGCCGACAATACCCTCCACAATCTGTTCCGGTGTCACAGCAGTCAGCGGCTCGGTGAGGAGTTTGCGGCCATCCCGGAGGATAGTGATCCGGTCGGCGAGCCGGTAGACCTCATCCATGCGGTGCGAGATGTAGATGATCGAGATGCCGCGCTGCTTCAGCCGGTCAATCAGTTCGAAGAGCGCTTCCGACTCGTGGCGGGCAAGGCTTGCCGTGGGTTCGTCCATGATCAGCACCTGGGCGTTCTGCGAGAGCGCCTTGGCGATCTCGGTCAACTGCCAGTAGGCCGTGCCGAGCCGGGAAACCTGGGCCTGGGGGTCGACGTCCACCTCCATCTCGGCGAAGACATCTTTGGCCCGCCGCACCGAGGCGCGGTCGTCGATGAACCCGCCCGGGCCGAGCGGCTCAGCGGCCAGAAAGATATTTTGAGCGACAGTCAGGCTTGGTACGAGGCTGAATTCCTGGAAGACCATCCCGATGCCGGCAGCCTTCGCGTCCTGAATCGAGTTGATGGTCGCCGGCTTGCCGCCCATGACGATCTCGCCGGCGTCGGCCTGATAGACGCCCTGAAGAATCTTCATAAGCGTGGACTTCCCGGCCCCGTTGCCTCCTGCGAGGGCGTGGACCTCGCCCTTCCGGACGTCGAAGCTGACATCCTTCAGAACTGAAACCCCGTTGAAGCCCTTGGAAATCGAGCGCATCTCGACGACATTGTCTGCGGTGTTCATTGTTGCCCTTTCGGGACGGTGCGGGTTGGGTACCCGCACCGCCGGGTCTGGCTACTTCTTGTAGGACTCTTGAATGTCCTTCGGAGCGTCCTCGTGGTAGACCTGCTTCCAGGCTTCCAGGACGTTGGAGTGGTCGACCGGGACAGCGCTCAAGGCCACATAAGCGGGTGCGTTCTTGCCGATCAGTGCGCCTGCAGCCAGCCGGGCCTCCGTGACTCCTTGGTCGAAAGGAACCTGGGCGCCGAGCCCAACGACGAGCTGGTCTTTGGCCAAGGCAATGGCAACGTTCTTACCGAGGTCCTCGGTGGCGATCTTGAGGTCCTGGCGGCCTGCGGCGCGGGCTGCGGCCATGACACCTTCTGCGGGGACGTCCCACACTGCCCAGATTCCGTTGAGGTCGGCGTGCTTGCTTAGCATGGCGTTGGCAGCTGCCTGGGCATCACCTGCGAAGTCGGGGCCGGCGATGCCTTTTTCTTCGACGATCTGGATGTCCGGGTAGTCCTTTGTGATCGTTTCCTTGAAGCCCTGGTAGCGCTGCTTGGTCACGAAGAAATCGGCCTGGTGGAAGATGACGCCGATCTTGCCTTTGCCGCCGAGGGCCTTGGCCATCTGGTGTGCGGCGACGACACCGTTGCCGTAGTTGTCGGCAGAAACCACGGAAACGTAGTCCTTGCCGGCTGTCAGCCCCTGCGGAATGTTGTCCATGAAGACGAGCTTCGTTCCGGCGGCTGCTGCCTTCTTGTAGGCCGAGGCGGTGGCCACGGGGTCAGTGGGGATGGAAACAATGATGTTTGGGTTCTGCGTCATCACGGTCTCGATGTCCGACACCTGCTTGTCCGGCTTGAAGTTTGCGTCAGTTGTTGCGATGACTTTGATGCCGAGCTTTTCGAATTCGCTCTTGAGGCCGTTGGTCTGCGCGGTGGCCCAGTCGTTGCCGCCGTAGTGCATCACGATTGCAGCCTTGGCATTGAGCGCCTTGATCTTGGCAATCTCTTCGGGCGTGAGATCTGCTGTCGATGCCGGGGATGGCGTCTCGCCGTTGGGGCCCTTGCTCAGGACTTGTCCCTTGATCTTGTCGAGGGCCTGCTGGGCTTTCTCGGACACGCCGGTATCAGGAGCGTTTGAGCTGCCCGAGGTCGAGTTGCTACAGGAAGCGACGGAAATTGACAGGGCTGCGGCCAAGGCCACAAAGGGAAGCCTGCGGATCATCATTGTTCTCCAGTGCTTTGTCTGAGGGATAGGTGGGTGGATGGTTGGGGTCAGGCCAGGGCAATGGCGAGGGAAGTGGGCACCGGTGAGAGGACGAGTCCACCGGCGGCGGAGGCTGTGCGGACAGCAGCAGCCTTATCTGAAGCCCTAACGAGGGCCTCTGCGTGTTCTTTGGCGACGAAGAGCCCCAGGGAGCACGGCCCGTAATGGGCTTGTACCCATTTCACCGCCTCACCCGCGGCCGTTGTCAGGTCGCCGGCCGCCTCAGCGACCGAGCCGTCAATGGTCGACAGCGACTCGGGAGCCCCGGCCTGGTCGACAGAAACGACCAAGCTTGTCCACAGGAAGTTGTCATCGAATACGCCGATGACAGCCGAGGAGCCAGCCGAAACGAAGGTGCGGACAGCGACTGCGAGATCATCACGTGCAGCGTCCGCCAGGAGCAGTACCAGATTTGCCCACTGGACCTGGTCGATGTTTCGACGGCCAACGCGCGGGTCGAGCAAAAGCGCGTCGGTAGTGTCGCTCATCCCGCTCCTCTCCATTCAAGTACTCATTTTGTGAACGTTTACGAACCTACCGTGAACGTTTACGCTAGAAATCGTAAACGTTCACGGTGACCAGTGTCAAGCATCACAGTAGGAGTCGATGCGCAGTCCGAGGAGGGGCTGGCGACGTAAGATGGAGGGCGCACAAAACCGCCCTCGGCTCGGACCGCAGAATGCAAGACAGGAGAGAGCATGACAGGCATGGCGATCCCCCGCGAGGACAATGGCTGGGCTACCGACGCTCCGCTGCGCCGGAAACCGACCATCAACGATGTTGCCCAACTTGCAGGCGTCTCGTTCGGGACGGTTTCGAGAGTCCTCAACAACGCCCCCGATGTCAGCGCCTCGACCCGTGAACGGGTCCTCCAAGTCATCAAGGACATCGGCTACCGCCGGAACCGCGCAGCCACCGCGCTGGTCACCAGTCGGTCGACCTCCATTGGCATACTGTCGGACGGCTCCCCGCGTTTCGGTCCTGTCGGAACGCTCTTGGCACTGGAGAACGTTGCGCGGAACAAGGGCTACGCCACAACGGTGATCAGCGTCCAAAAACCCTACGAAGATTCCGTTCAGGCCGCCCTCGACAGTCTGGACGATACTGGCGTAGGAGGGATTATCGTCATCGCTCCTCTCGTCGAGATGGCGGCGGCAGTGTGGAACGCCACATGCCGTGTACCAGTGGAGATGATCGCGGCCGGCGCGTCGTCAACTCCAAATGTTTTCACGTACTCAGAAAATCAGGAGCTCGGAGCGAGGCTTGCCACCCAGCATCTTATAGACCTGGGCCACACCGACATCGCACACTTCGCTGGCTCCATGGACTGGTTCGATGGGCGGGTGCGCAAACGCGGCTGGGAGGCCGCTCTCCGCGAGGCCGGCCTGGAACCAGGGCTGTGCATCGAAGGTGACTGGAGTCCGCGATGGGCCTACGAAGCCGGGCTCCAACTCGTCCGCGAAGGGAGAATTCCCCAGGCGATCTTCGCCGCGAGCGACCATACCGCCCTCGGACTTATCCGCGCGTTCGCCGAGAGCGGCGTCCGCGTCCCCGATGATGTCAGTGTCGTTGGATTCGACGACATCGAAGGGTCAGACTTTTTCCTGCCTCCGCTAACCACGGTGCGCCAGGACTTCACGGCACTGGCACTCATGAGCACCGAAGTGCTTATCGGCGCCATGGAGGGGCGCGAAGTGGACCGCACGCCGACAGCGCCGACCCTCATCGTGCGCGACAGCGCCGCCCGCGCCACCGTCCATCACCGCGATTCGCCAAAAAACGCTTGATACTCCCCGAAACAAAATTGCAGACGCAGTCCTGTTTGTTGCCGTCTCACTGGAGCACGACCCACGACTGAAGCAGTCCGAAGTGCAGACCACTCGGCGCCGATTACTGGATTCCCTTTGACACCGGGAACCAGATAGTCGCTGCGGGAAGAGGAAAATCTTGGTGCGATGAACGCCCGTTGCAGCTGATCAAGCATCAGGTTGAAGTACACCCCAACCTGACGTCAGATTTCCACCGCGAGGCCGTCAGAATAGGGTCCAAACCCGGTTTTACTGACAACCGCTAGTCAGGCTCTGAAATTCCAACCTGACAATTCCGGTTCGGTCCTTGCTCCGGGGCATTGGGCGTCTGAGGGAACGGCAGGTGGATGTTCCTTATGGCAGGCAAAGATTTTCCAGCCGTAAGTCAATCTCTAACCGTCCCTGGTGGGGTAGGGAGGATACCCTCTAGTGCTGCCAGATTTTCGGGCGTGGGATTATGTCTCACCTGAAAAGCACAGTGTCCTCAAGTCAACATCACGAATGTCGTGATTACACAGGAACGTCCCGGTCAGCGTCAGCAACGAAGCATCGAGCATCGATACGCGAAGTTCCCGGGTCTTGAGTTCGGCCAAATCGATAACGTCAATTTGTCCCCCTTGATACTCACGTTTCTTGACGTAGTTGACGTCGCCGGTCTCGACAGTAAGCAATGAATGTACCGTCGAATGTGTCAAGCTATTGCGATACTTCTGGATAGTGTCCACGGCAACGAGCAACCGCTTCTTGTCGGGCCAATCATCGGGGAGGGCACGCTTTAGTAAGCGCACTTTGGTACTGACCTGTTCGCCTTCAAAGATCCGCTGCGCTGCTTTCCGATCGGCGGCCCCGGTCATCCATGCAAGGAGAACCGACAACTTTTGATCGACATGGGCAGCAAGAACTGTGAACCTTCCGATGTGTTCGAAGATGCGATCCTCGTTCTCCCGCACAGAATCTAAGTCAAAACTTCGGCTGTTGATCAAAAGTGCCTCCATCGTTCAGCTAGCCCAAGGGCCAGACATGCTGCCTCGCTCTGAGCCTACAGTTCCGTTCTCAGGGTCCGGCCATGGTCGAAAACTCTTCCGGTGGGCCGCCAATGGAGTCGATCGACTCTGAGCGGTGCGGCGATGGCGTCGGCACAACAGACCTCAAGCTAGCCTTGACTAAGGGAGACAGGGCCGTGTCCAAGGTCAACAGAGTGTCCTGGCAGATTTAAGGACCGTGAGCTACCTGGGGAGCGTAAGCATGCAGTTACCCGGACCTGCATTGAAGATGCAACGCGCTTTACGACATCTGGAAGAAACGCGGCAGCAGATTTTGGAATATCTGCAATCTGATCCCTACCAAATTTCGGTGGAAACAGACATGTCTACATCTTCGTATCTTGTGACAGCGTCTCACGTTCCGCCCCCGCAACGTATCGCCTTGTCATTCGGCGATTTTCTCCACAACCTGAGGTCGGCATTGGACCATCTCGCTCGAATCATGGTTAACGAGAATGGCGGCATTCCAATCGACGGCCCAGGAGGAACTACCTTTCCTATCCTTGCTCGCGCGAAGCCGGGGATAGTGGACATTAAAGGTGGAATCTCGATGCCCCGCCTGGAGGTTCTTCAACGGATCCAGCCCCATAACCTAGGCAGTGATTATCAGCAGCATCCTTTGTGGAAACTGAACGAACTCGACAACATCGACAAGCATCGGGTACTTCACGTCGCCAACCTTGTGGGGTACAGCAGCGTGGCGTTCTTTCCTTTAGAGAGCCATGACGTCGCCATTACGCCAGAGACGAACCGATATTCAGTTTCGCTTCATACCACGGAACCGCAGAGGATCACAGTGGCAAAGGAGGACTTGCATGAAGCTGCCAGAGCAGGCGGCATGCACACAACTACGGTCCGGTTGGCCGAGGATGAATTCTGCGGTGGAGCGCATATCTGGGGCCTCTGTGACGAACTTTATAACTATGTGCGCGATGAGGTCCTCCTGCCGCTGGTTTCTGCATGAACCAAAGCACGCACCGCCGCCCGTGGTTATGAAGTGCATAGATCAACAGAGACCTGAACTCTTCCTCGGAGCGCGTACACTTCAGCGGAACCATTGATCAGGGCGTCAAGGATCTGCTTGAACTCCGGTTCACGTCTTTGTCATAGGTCCAGGTTTCAGTGGTGGACTCCGTGACGGCGGAGGTGAGGCGGTTGACTTCGTCGTAGCCGTATGTGGTGACGGCTCCGGTTTCGGTGGTCACGGTCTTGCGCAGTGCCGCGTCCTTGGTGCCGTTGACTAGGTAACGGTCCCGGTCGGGTCGACCGAAGTCAGAACATTTGAGGCTCCGTCATACGTGACCGAGGTGGTCACGCCGCCGATGGTCTTGGACTTGGTTCTGCGCATCGAAACCGTAAGTGGTGATCCCGGAGTCGTCCTCGCGCTGGGTCAGGTTTCCCACGGTGTCATAGGTGTAGGTGATGCAGTTTGTGGCGCAGTTGACGCCTTTGTCGACCTGGATCAGCCGGTCGTTGTCGTCATAGTCGTAATGGGTGACCTGGCCTTTGCCGTCGGTGGAGGTGATCAGCCGGGACGCGCGTCGTCGTACACGTTGGTGATGGCGCCGAGCGGAGAGGGCATGGTGATGGTGGTGGGCATCCCTAGGGCCCCGTAGGTGAAGCTGGTGACGTTGCCGTTGCCGTCTGTGGACTTACAGACCTGTCCTTTCGCCAGCGCCGGCTGGCGCCACCGCCCCGGCCGTGGCAGCATCGGACGGTGACTACAGATACCCGTCCGTACGTCGAGCCGGGGCGGCCGGAACCTGCCGTTCCGCTGCTCGGCGGGGACGTGACGGAGGGGCTCGTCCGGGTGGGCGACACGGTGCGGCGCCCTGTAAGCGATGCTTCGCAGCGGGTCCGCCGCCTCTTGGACTACCTGCAATCGGCCGGATTCCGGGGAGCACCCCGCTTCCTGGGCATCGACGGAAGCGGCAGGGACACCCTGAGTTTCGTTCCAGGCGACACGGCCGGCCGCCCCTGGCCAAGCTGGGTCGCCGATGAATCGAGCGCCGTCAGCGTCGCCCGCTTGGTGCGCAGCTACGATGACGCCGTGCAACCCCTCGGCATACCCGGCTGGGCACGCACGGGCGAGGACGCCGATCCGCAGGGGTGCCCGGGCTCGATTGCGGGACCGGCGACATTCCTCGCCCACATGGACATCACCCCGGAGAATGTCGTCTTCCGGCAAGGTACCGCCGTCGCCCTGATCGACTTCGATTTGCTGCGCCCCGCAACCCGGGCGGAAGAAGTCGCGAACTTGCTCCTCTGGTGGGGCGCCTGGATGCCCGACGCCGACCGCGATCCGGTGATGCGCAAGGCCGACGCCGCCTCCCGCGGTGCCGTGCTGGTGGACGCCTATGGCCTGGGTCCAATTGATCGCGCCAAGGTAGTTGAGGTGGCCAGGAACGGGGCCGACCGTTCCTGGCATTTGATGCGGCACAGGGCGCTCACCCTGGGCGGCGGCTGGAAGAGGATGTGGGACGAAGGCGTCGGTGACAAGATTCTTCGCCGCCAGGCGTGGCTGGCCGAAAACGCCGAAGTTCTCCACGCCGCAATAACCTGAGCGGCCTCTACACCTCGTCGAGGTGACGCAGGATAAAGGGAAGCGTGGCACGCATCGTCCGCAGATCGCCGTCGCTGGCTGCTTGCTCCCCAAGGTAGTCTCCGTGGTTTCCCGGCACGATCATCAGCCGGCTCCCCGGGATGGCCCGCACCATCTGCACCCCGTGCTCGGGCTTGATCACGTCACGGTCGGCGAGCAACACGAGGGTCGAGGCCGTGATGGAGCCCAATTGCTCGTCGGACCATCCGGGAAACGTCAGCATTCGCTGGCTGTCCAGGACAAAGAGTTTCTCAAGGTGTTGCGGGTCCGGATTGAGCTTGCGGTCGGCCTCCCGGTAGACCTCGGGCATGTCTGCGGAGGTGGCGTTTTGGAGCCCATCCCAGAAGCCATCCACCATGCCATCGGGTGCGGCCATCGACGACGCGATGATCAACTTTCGTACCACCCCAGGATGTTCCATGGCCAAGGCGAGCGCGGTGTGGCCGCCGGCACTGAAGCCGAGCACATCCACCAACGGCACGTCCAGCTGACGAAGGACAGCCGCGACGTCTGCGGCTGAGTTTTCGGCGGTGAGGGGGCGGTCGATCGGCGCCGTGCGGCCATGACCTTCCTCTTCGACGGCGATGACTTGCCTCGTCCCGGTCAGCAGCGGGATGAGCTCCCGGAAGTTCGACTCGATCGTGGAACCGCCGCCATGGATCAATAACAAGGGCGGGCGGTCCAGCCGGCGTTTGCCATGAACCTCGTAATACATCCGCAAGGGGCCGTTGTCCGCGTAGCCGTGCTCAAAGTCCACGTCCCCACCCTAACTGCCGGCTGTAGCTACTTGGCAAGGGATTGAAGAACTCAACGCGCCTCAACAATTCGATTAATGAGAATGATTATTGATAGCATCAATGCTCATTCATCGCTCCTATCCGAAAGTTCCCCATGCACCCTGCCCTCCTGGTTCAAGACCTGAGGGTGTCCCTCCGGGGACGCGCCCTCATTGACGGAGTCAGCTTCGCTCTTGACCGGGGTCAAAGACTGGCCCTACTCGGAGCCTCGGGGTCCGGCAAGTCCCTGACCGCGGCCGCCCTCCTGGGACAGCTTCCAGCCGCGATGAGTGCTTCCGGACGGTTGCAGATCAACGGAGTAGACGTGCCGTTGTCCAAGAGGCGAAGCAGGCGCGCGGGGATCACCGCAATCCATCAGGACCCGATGTCCTCGCTCAATCCCTTGGTACGCCTGGGCAAACAGCTTGAGATCCCGCTACGTGATGCCGGCCTTTCCGTGCCCGCGGCACGGCAACAGGCACTTGAACTCCTCGTGTCGGTGGGAATAGAGGAAGCCGAACGGACCATGGAAAGCTTCAGCGGCGAATTGTCGGGCGGCCAGCTGCAGCGGGTCTGCATCGCTCTCGCCCTGGCCTGCCGCAGCACCGTCCTCGTGGCGGATGAACCCACCACCGCACTGGACATGGTCAGTCAGGCCAAGGTCCTCGATGCGTTGTCCTTGTATTCGGAATCCTCCCATTCCATAGCCGAGCAATCCACAGCCGCCGCGATGTTGTTCATTACACACGACCTCGCCGTGGCTGCGGCCTTTTGCCACCAGGCCCTTGTCCTGGGTTCCGGCCGGATCGTCGAGGAGGGACCGATGCAGTCGCTCCTGGAGCGGCCCAGGCACCCATACACGAAGCAGTTGGTGGAAGCCGCCCATGCCGGCTTCGGTTCCCTCCCCTCGGAAGCCACCGCGCCCTCGGAAGCAACGGCATGAATGCGGTGTTGAGCGCCGACAAGCTGGGTCTGCGCTACCCGGGCAGAGGGCTCCTGAAGCAACGGTCAGCCCGGGCCGCCTTGCGGGACGTTTCCCTCAGCATCGCCGCCGGCGACAGCATCGGGCTCGTGGGCGCCTCGGGCGCCGGAAAATCTACGCTCCTGCGGATCTTGCTTGCTTTGGAGAAGCCGGATGCCGGAACCGTCGCTTTCAATGGCTCCCCGGTTGTGCCCGGCCCGGCATCGTCCTTGAGGTGGTACCGCCGGGCGGTGCAATATATCCCGCAGAATCCGTCCGCGAGCCTTGACCCGGCCATGAGCGTGGAGCGCCTCCTCCTGGAACCCCTGAGGCAACTGCGCATCGACGGAGACCACCGCGGGATGATCGTGGATGCCCTGCAGCGGGTCGATCTCGATCCGGGCATGCTGATGCGCCGGCCCCGTGAACTCTCCGGCGGGCAAAAGCAACGCGTGGCCATTGCACGGGCCCTGGTCCCCGCGCCGAGCATCCTTCTGGCAGACGAGCCGGTCAGCGGACTCGATCTTCCCCTCAGGAATACGGTCCTGGAGCTCATGGAACAGCTGGTCCATCGGGACGGGCTGGGGCTCCTGTTCGTCTCCCACGACCTGGCCGCGGTAGCCCGCCTGTGCCCTCAAACCCTGGTCCTCTCCGGGGGACGCGTGGTGGAACAAGGACCCACCGCGGCCGTGTACGCCAACCCAAGGACCCGGGAAGCCAAAGAGCTCGTAACCGCCATCCCCCGGCTGAACTTGTACAAGGGAAAGGAAAGGCCATGAAGGATGTGATCCCGCGCGCGGAGCCCTCGCCCCGGCTCCTGCTGGCCAGCCAGCTCATCTTCAACCTTGGCTTCTACTCGGTTGTCCCCTTCTTGGCGGTATCGATGCGCGAGGACTTTGGCATGGGTGCAATGATGGTGGGAATCGTCCTCGGCGCCCGGACCTTCGCCCAGCAAGGATTGTTCCTCATGGGCGGTGCTGCCGCGGATCGTTGGGGAGCCCGGCCCGTGATGATCGCCGGATGCCTGGCCAGGATTTCCGGGTACCTTCTGTTGCTCTGGGCTTCGGACTTCCCCCTTTTCCTCCTGGGGGCTGTCATCACAGGGGTGGGTGGTGCCCTCTTCTCACCCGCTTTGGACAGCCTCGTCGGCGCGGCCGAAGAACGACGCGCCGCCATTCAGCCCCACAAAACCACTGTTTTTGCGCTGCTGGTCATTTTCGGAGAAATCGGGGCCGTAGCAGGTCCCTTGCTGGGCTCCGTCCTGCTCGGGACCGGCTTCGACACTGCCTTGCTCGTCGGGGCGGGCATCTTCGCCGTGATGGCTGTGGTCTTCGCAGCCTTCCTTCCAGCGACAAACGCGGGTGCGGTCAAGACGTCCGCCGGACACGCGGCGGACGCACCGGCGTCGGACGCTTGGTCCTGCCTCAGGAAGAAGCGCTTCGTCTCATTCGCGGCCTTCTATAGCGTCAACCTCTTTGCCTACAACCAGCTCTACTTCGGGCTACCCATCGAGCTGGAACGAAGCGATGCGGGTTCGGGTGCGCTTTCGGCGATTTTCGCCTACGCATCCATTGTGACCATCGCCCTGCAGTGGCCCATCGCCAGGCTCACGAAACGGACGGGGGCCGGTGTCGCGCTCGCTGCGGGATTTGCCGTTCAGGCCTTGGGGTTCGTCGCTATCGCAGCCATGGCCGCCTTTCCCCCGCCTGCCGCTTTTCCTGCACTGCCGGCGTTCCTGCTGGTCACCGCGCTCGTCCTCGGACACATGTGCGTGGGACCCGTTGCCATGGATCTGGTCCTCGATTTTGCCTCGGAACGCCCCACCGGCGCGTACTATGGCCTGCTCGCCAGCTGCGGCGGAACGATGGTTCTCCTCGGCAATGTCCTCCTGGCACCCTTCTATGAACAGGCCGCCACACCATCCGCTGCCGCGGCCACTCCCTGGCTGATATCGGCAATCTTCGCCATAACGTCCGCGGTTCTCATTGGCCGTTTCCTTCCGGCACCGGCCCCGGCGCCGCGGCCGCAACAACTCCACTCCGTCTAATCCACTCGCACCCACAAAAGACAGGCACCCCATCCATGGCTATTCCACGTTCAAAGGCTATTGCCGCGATACTCGCCTCCTCCGCGATGGCCGCAGCACTGACCGCTTGCTTCGCCCAGGGCAACACTCCAGCTACCAGCAGTACTGATTCCCGAATCAAAGTAGCCATGCTGCAGCCACCCCGTTCAGGACTCACTCCCCTGAGCGACGACGCCTTCAAACTCTCACGTTGGAAGACCGCCGAGACACTGATTGTCCTGGATGCCCTCGGCGATGCCCAGCCATCGCTTTCAACAGCCTGGAAGCAACTGGACAGCAAGAACTGGCGCTTCGAACTCCGCCCAGGCGTGAAATTCCATGACGGGACGCCTCTGACGGCCGAGCAAGTGGCAGCATCGTTGACAGCTGCGGCCAACGCAAAGCCCAGGCCGCGGATCCTCGACGGCGTCCAGCTGAGCGTCCGCACGGACGGCGGGAACGCCGTCGTCGTGACCACCCAAACGGACGACCCCCTGGTTCCGCAGCGGCTTTCCAGCCCGCAGCTTTCCATCCTTGCCGCGTCCGCCTACAAGCCCGGCGGGGTCGTGAGCCCCATCAACGCCGGAACGGGCCCCTATGTCCTTGCGTCCGCGGACGGCACCAGCTCGGCAACACTCAACCGCTTCGCTGACTATTGGGGCGAGAAGGCGGCGAGCGGCGGCGTCGACGTCCAATACGTTCCCGACGGTACGGCGCGCGCGGCCGCGCTGAGGACCGGAACTGCCGATGTCGTGGAGGCCATTCCCGTCGGGCAGGTCTCTCAGATCAAGGCGGAGCTGATTCATGAAGTCCCCATGCCCCGCACCAATACCCTCTATTTGAACACCAAGGCGGGTCCCTTTGCGGATCCGGCTGTCCGGGCAACGGCACGCAGCTCGGTGGAACGGGACACCATTGTCGACCGGGTCTACGAGGGACGCGCGGACATCGCCGAAGGCCTTCTGGGTCCGGCTCTCCCCTGGGCCGCCAAGGAGCGGCAAAACACCACATACGTCGAAACCCTGAAGAGGCGCGCGGAAGCAGCCCCCGCCAATGGCCGCCGTATCAAACTCGGCACGTTCACGGACCGGGCAGAATTGCCTGAAGTTGCCGTGCAGCTTGAGCAGCAGCTCGAAGCCGCAGGCTTCATCGTGGACCAGGAAGTGCGCGAGTACCAGCACATCGAGGCAGACGCCCTTGCCGGAAGGTTCGACGCGTTCATCCTGTCCCGGGCCACGGTCCTCGACTCCGGCGACCCCGTCGCCTACATGTTCAGCGACTTCTCCTGCAAAGGCTCCTTCAATATCTCCCAATTCTGCGATGCAGAGGTGGACGCAGCACTGAGCAAGGCCGCAGCCATTCCGGCGGGCCCGGAGCGCCGGGCGGCCATTGCCGCCGCCGAGGCGCTGATCCTCTCCAAGGATGCGGCCGTGCCGCTGCTGCACGAACGCGTCATCCAAGGCGAATCAGCCAGGATCCGCAACGTGGAACGTGATCCCCGCGAGCGCGCACTGATCACCAGCAAGACAGGAATCACTGACTGATGTGGGCCCCGGCGTTCATCAAGACCGCGGCTTCCCGGGCCGTGGCACTCTTCGCCATCGTCGTGCTGATCGGGCTCTTGCCATGGCTTTCGGGGCAAAGGCCGGAATACACCATCCTGCGGGCGCGGTACGCCGACCGGGAAGCGACTGATGAAACGTTGGGCATGATCCGCGCTGAGCTCGGACTCGATCGAGGACCAGTGCACATCTTCCTCGACTGGGCCGGAGGCCTTTTGCGTGGGGATATGGGAAATTCCTGGATCACCAATACGCCTGTTGGCCCCGGCACCGTGGAAACCCTCGGAGTCTCCGTCACCCTGATGGCGTGCGCGGTGGCCGTTGCAACGGTGGTGTCCACCGCACTGTGCGTTCCTTCCGTGATGCGCGGGCTGGCCGGGAATCCCGGGCGAGGCTCCGGCGTCGTGGCGGCGGCCATGACTGCCCTCCCCGAGTTCCTTTTGGCAGCGATGCTCCTTATCATCGGTGCGGTATGGCTGGGCTGGTTCCCGCCCTATGGCTGGCAGGGCCTGGACCACGCGGTATTGCCGACCCTCTCCCTTGGCCTGCCCGCCGGCGGCCTCATCGGGCGGCTGCTTGCCGACGCCATCAGCCTGGCGTTCGCCGAAAAATGGGTGGCCACGTGGGCCATGGCCGGAGCCAGCCGCGCCAGGCTCACCGCGGCGGTGCTCCGCCGGGCCCTGCCATCGGTGACGAGCCAGATCGGGCTTGTCCTCATTGGCCTCACCGGCGGGGCCGTCGCAGTGGAGAAGGTCTTCGCGATTCCAGGTTTGGGCCGTGCGGTCCTGGGCGCGGCAAGCGCCCAGGACATACCGGCGCTGCAGGCGGGAGTACTGGCCCTCCTGATGCTGGCCATCGGGGCAGGTTCCCTGAGCGCCGGGGCCCGATACCTTCTGTTGGGAGCGGCACTGCGCTCGGGGACACTTCCGGTTCCGGACCCGCCGGGAAGTTCACGACGGCGGGATGCCACCGTTCCGCTCGTTGCGGCGGGAGCGTTGCTGCTCATCGTCGTCGCGGGCTTGCTTCGCGATCCATTCACCTCAAGATATGCGCGGCTTGCAGGCCCGGGCTTCGAACTGCCCTTCGGGGCCGATGCCAGCGGACGGGACCTCCTGGCGCGGGTAGGACACGGTGCCGTGTCAACGTTGGGAACGGCTTTGCTCGTGGTGCTGGCTTGCCTTGTGATCGGGATTGTCGTCGGGCTCTTCCCGCTCGCCGCGACCGGTCCCCTTGAGGTAGCCAACGCCGCTCCGCCCATCCTGGCCGGCCTGATCGTTGCCGTGATGACCGGGCCTTCGGCCGAAGGTGCGGCGATAGCCGTCACCCTGGTCAGCTGGGCACCCCTGGCCGCCCACACAGCGGCCTTGGCGCTGGAAGCCAGGGCGCAGCCCCACGTGAAGATCCTTCCGGTCCTGGGCGTGGGAAGGGTCCGCATCCTCTGGCGCTATATCCTCCCGGCCGTCGTCGGCCCGGTGTTCAGGCATTCGATGCTGCGGATACCGGGGATCGCACTCGCCTTGGCTGCCTTGGGGTTCCTCGGACTCGGCCCCCATCAGCCCTCGCCGGAGTGGGGCCTTATCCTTGCCGAGGGAATCAACTACGTGGAGCGTGCCCCCTGGGCCGTTGCCGCTCCGGCGTCGGCGTTGATCCTCGCCTCGATCCTGGCGGTTTCACTGTCGAGCGTGGCGTGGTCGCGCTCGCAGGGGTCAATGAGTGAGGGCAGCCCTCAACAACCGACCAGTTTCGCCCCCGAAACTGGCGTGCCCTCCCGGAACCACGCGGCGGGAACCGGGAACCTGGGTCAAAAGCAGTAGATCGTTGAGGAGGCCAACCCTCGAAGCGGGATTCCGGGCAATTGACTCATTCGAATATATGTTCGAAAATTGAAGCATGTCACCTCGCCTGTCTTCCGCCTCGCCGGCTTCGCTGCGCGATGACTTACAGGCGCAGATCCACCTCATGCAGGGCAAACGGGGAAGCGAAAGATCCCTGCCCGTACTCCCCTCGCTCAGCAGGCTCCTCCCGGGAGGACTGCGCCCGGGAGCGGCGTACTCCATACAGGGATCCATGTCGCTGGCCATGGCATTGATGGCAGGTCCGTCACGCAATGGCTCATGGTGCGGGGTAGCAGGGCTGCCTGACTTCGGCGTCGAGGCGGCAGCAGGTTTCGGCATTGCGCTCGACCGGCTGGTGCTGGTGCCTGACCCCGGGAGCAGCTGGACGCCGGTGATCGCCGCCATGGCGGATGTTCTCTCGGTGGTGCTCGCCCGTGCTCCGGAAAGAATCGCACCCGCCGAGGCTGCCCGCTTGGGAGCCAGGCTCCGGGAGCGGAGTTCCGTCCTCCTTGTCCTGGGACCATGGGCGCAAAGTGAAGCCGTCTTGCAGGTGAATGGATACGAGTGGGCAGGGCTCGGACAGGGGCACGGACATCTCGCCAAGCAGGAGCTTGAGCTCGAAGTCGCCCTGCGGGGCAGTTCCCGCAGGGCCTCCGTGGACCTTGCGGACAGCGGTCCGGTAGATCTGTCCCGGCATCGGATGGGAGCATGATGCTGTTTCAGCTTGAAACCCCGGTGCGCGCGTTGGTGACCTGGTTCCCGGATTGGCCCCTTGTCGCCGCCCGCTTGGCAGACGCCCTCCCGCCTGATGTACCCGCGGCAGTCATAGGCCAAGGCGTCATAGCTGCTTGCTCCGCGGAAGCCCGGGCCGAGGGAGTGGTCCGGGGCCTGCGGCTGAGGGAGGCGCAGACCCGTTGTCCTGAGCTGGTGGTATGTGCCGTTGATCCTGTGCGCGATGCGAGGGAATTCGAGCCTGTGGTCTCCTCCCTCGAGGAACGGACTCCTGGCGTGGAAGTGCTCCGCCCCGGCCTGTGCGCTATCCGGGCCAAGGGTGCCGCCCGATATTACGGCGGAGAAGAAGCGGCCGCAGGTGCCGTGCTGGAATCGGCGGACAGCCTCGGCGTGGAAGCCCGGGTGGGGATCGCCGATTCCGTGTTCGCCGCCGAGCAAGCAGCCCGGAGCACAAGCGAACTCTCTGCCGTTCTTGTCCTCCCGCCGGGTTCTTCCCGGGATTTCCTGGCTCCATTTCCTGTGGGGGTACTAGGCCAGCCGAAGCTGGCTTCCTTGCTCAAACGCCTTGGCATCCTCACCTTGGGGAATTTCGCCAATCTCCCTGCCGCAGATGTCCGGGCCCGTTTCGGGGCTGCCGGAATCACTGCGCACGCCTTGGCAAGCGGACAGGATCCTCGCAAAGTGGTCCCCCGGACTCCGCCGCGGAAACTGGATCAACGGGTGGAATTCGAACCCGGCCTGGACCGGGTTGACCAACTCGCCTTCCAGCTCCGGGCCACGGCAGACGCCTTCGTGGCCGGGGTGCAGACGGAAGGCCTGGTCTGCACGGAGCTGAGGGTCCTGATCACCGACGAGGCAGGAAGCCGCTCCGAGCGGACGTGGGGCCACCCCCGCCACTTCACGGCCAGCGACGTCGTGGACAGGGTGCGTTGGCAGCTTCAGTCACAGCCTGTTGCCCAGAGCAGAATGCCCGACGGCGGGACGCACGACGGCGGCATGGCTCGCGGCGGGCTGTCGTCACCTGTCACTCGGGTCGAGTTCGTCCCCGTCCGGGTGGACTCCATCGCCCATCACGGGCGGGCGCTCTTTGGAGACGGAGCCGAGGAACAGATTCATCATGGACTCAGCCGGATCCAAAGCATGCTGGGACATGAAGCCGTAGTAGTGCCTGCGATCTCCGGAGGTCGCTTGCTGGCCGAGCGGCGCCGCTTGGTTCCTTGGGGAGATGCGTTGCCCGCGGGAACGGCCGCCCTGGCCTCCAGGCCGTGGCCCGGCCGGATTCCAGACCCGCAGCCCGCCACGGTATTCGCTTCCCTCATCCCTGTCCTGCTTCTTGATGCGGACAAGGAAAAAGTCCGCACAGACCATCGAGGCGGATTGATGGCCCCGCCTATGTGGTTCTGTCCCGGCGGAGACCCTGCACGACGACGACTCGTAGCTCAGTGGGCAGGACCCTGGCCGCTGAAACAGCGATGGTGGGACGCCGACCACCGCCTTGAAGCTGACCGGTTCCAGCTTGTGGACGGCAACGGAGAGGCCTGGCTCCTTCTCCTGGACGAGCAGAACTGGTGGGCCGAGGCCCGCTACGACTGAACACCCGGTCGAACACCGAACTTTTAGTCAGGAAGACAAAGATGGCTTGGAACAACCCGTCAATCCCATGGTCGGAGTTCGAACGCACACTGTCGGACCGGCGAGTGCCGGAGATCGGCAAGGCCACAGGAGACGGCGGTGACAGCCCCGCCTGGTCAAGGAAACGCGGGCCATACCGCCCGGTCCCCCTCGATCCCGCAAGGGTCGCGTCCAGGGCGGGTGCCGCCGTCGTGCCTTATGCCGAACTGCATGCGCATTCGCACTACAGCTTCCTGGACGGCGCCTCCTCACCCGAGAAACTGGTTGAGGAGGCGGTCCGGCTGGGCATCCATGCCCTCGCGCTGACCGATCACGACGGCTTCTACGGGATCGTGCGGATGGCGGAGGCCGCCGAAGCCTACGAGCTGAAGACAGTGTTCGGCGCTGAGCTGTCCCTCGGACTCAGCAAACCCCAGCAAGGGGAAGCCGACCCCGAAGGTGACCATTTGCTCGTCCTCGCCCGCAAGGAAGAGGGCTACCACCGCTTGGCAGGGGCGATGACGTCCGCGCATCTGGCTGCCGATGCCGAGAAAGGCCATCCCATCTACGACCTCGATGCGCTGGCGCATTCCCTGAGGGACCACTGCCTGGTGCTGACCGGATGCCGCAAAGGCTCGGTCCGGAGGGCCCTCCTTAGCGACGGCGAGCAAGCCGCCGCCCTTGAGGTGGAGGGGTTGATCGAGAGATTCGGGCGGGAAAACGTGGTGGTGGAGCTCTTCGATCACGGGAATCCCCTCGACAGCAGCCACAACGACGCCCTCGTCCGTATTGCCGACCGGGCGGGCATACCTTTCATCGCCAGCAACGCCGTCCACTATGCGTCCCCGGAGGGATACCCGCTGGCAACGGCCATGGCGGCTGTCCGGGCACGCCGCAGCCTGGAGGAACTAGACGGGTGGCTGCCCGCAAGCAGCGGCGCCCATCTGCGGAGCGGTTCCGAGATGGCGGCGCGGTTCGCCCGCTACCCCGGCGCGGTGGAACGGACTGTCGAGATCGCTGACGAGCTGGCGTTCCAGTTACGGGCCGCCCGCCCGAAGCTCCCCAAGCTTGATGTTCCGGCAGGGCACAGCCTTATCACCTGGCTGCGGCAACTTGTCGAAGAAGGCGTCAGGAACAAATATCCGGGCGCCGACGAACGGGTCCATCGCCGGATCGAACAGGAACTCGCAGTGATCGAGGCGAAGAACTTCCCCGGCTATTTCCTGATTGTGCACGACATTGTGAAGTTCGCCCGTTCCCGCGGCATCCTCTGCCAAGGCCGGGGTTCCGCGGCGAACTCGGCCGTCTGTTACGCGCTGGGGATCACCGCCGTCGACAGTATCTTCTACAACCTTCCGTTTGAGCGTTTCCTCTCCAGCCTGCGCGAGGAAGAACCGGACATCGACGTCGATTTCGACTCTGACCGGCGGGAAGAAGTCATCCAATACGTCTACCGCAAGTACGGACGGTTCAACGCGGCCCAGGTAGCGAATGTCATCAGTTACAGACCGAAGAACGCCGTCAGGGACATAGCCAAGGCGCTCGGCTACAGCCAGGGCCAGCAGGACGCCTGGTCCAAGCGGCTCGACCACTGGGGAGACCTCAGCGAAGGCAAGACCAATAACATCCCGGGCCCGGTCCTGGACCTTGCCGATCAGATACTCGGCTTCCCCCGGCACCTGGGCATCCACTCCGGCGGCATGGTCCTCACCGAACGGCCTGTTGGCGAGGTGGTACCCATCGAGCGTGCCCGGATGGAAAACCGCACGGTCCTGCAATGGGACAAGGACGATTGCGAATGGATGGGCCTGGTCAAGTTCGACCTTCTCGGCCTCGGCATGCTGGCCGCCCTGCAGTACTCCTTTGATTTGATCGACAAGCACTTCGGTGAGCGCTGGACCATCGAGACCATCCCGCGGGAAGAACAGGCCGTCTACGACATGCTCTGCCGGGCCGACTCGATCGGGGTGTTCCAAGTGGAATCACGGGCCCAGATCAGCACGCTGCCGAGGCTGAAGCCGAGGGAATTCTACGATCTGGTGGTCGAAATCGCGCTGATCCGCCCGGGTCCTGTCCAAGGCGGTGCCGTCCACCCGTACATCCGGCGCCGTGCAGGCACGGAAAAGGTCACGTACCTGCATCCATTGCTGGAGCCCGTGCTTAAGCGGACCTTGGGTGTGCCCTTGTTCCAGGAGCAGTTGATGCAGATGGCGGTTGCCGTGGGTGGCTGCACCGCCGAGGATGCGGACCTGCTCCGCCGCGCGATGGGCTCCAAACGGGGCCGGGAGAAGATCGAGTCGCTGGAGGCCAAGCTCTATGCGGGGATGGCGGCCAACGGGATCAGCAAGGACGACGCCGACGCCATCTACGCCAAGATCCAGGCCTTTGCGAACTTCGGTTTCGCGGAGTCCCATTCCTTGAGCTTCGCAGTGTTGGTCTACGCGAGCTCGTGGCTGAAGCTGCACTATCCGGGCGCTTTCCTCGCGTCCCTCCTTCGGGCACAACCCATGGGTTTTTACTCCCCGCAAACCCTCGTGGCGGATGCCCGCAGGCACGGGGTCCACGTACTGCGCCCGGATGTACTGCATTCCCTTGCCGAGGCGACCCTCGAAGTGCTCGACGAGGCCACAACGGCCGAGGCGGGCCAGGTGGGCGGCATGGATTCCTGCCTGGACTTCCACCAGCCGGAGATCGGCCTCTTCCAGCAGGATCAACCACGCGAGGACCACCTGCACCGGCGGGACGGCTCACATGCGGTGCGGTTGGGGCTCGACGGCGTCACGTCCATCGGGGCCGAGGTGGCGAAGCGGATCGTCGCCGAGCGTGAGGAGCATGGCGCCTACCGGGACATGGCGGATCTGTCCCGCCGGGCGAATCTCAGCGCGGACCAGCTCGAGGCACTCGCGTCGGCCGGCGCGCTCGATTCGCTGGGGATGAACCGCCGCGAAGCACTGTGGCAGGCCGGCGATGCCGCGCTTGAGCGGGAAGGACAATTGCCAGGGACCCACGTCGCCGTCCAGCCGCCGTTGCTGCCCGAGCTCTCCCCCCTGGAAAATGTTGCCTACGACATGTGGGCCACAGGAATCAGTACCGATGACCACCCGATGCGCCATGCCCGCGGGGACCTGGATTCCAGAGGGGTGCTGCGGGTGGACCGGCTTTCCCGGGTCGAGTCCGGTACGCGTGTTGAAGTGGCCGGGGTCGTGACCCACCGCCAACGCCCCCAGACCGCGCAAGGGATCACCTTCGTCAATCTGGAGGACGAGAGCGGCATCCTGAACGTCATCTGCAGCGTTGGCCTCTGGAAGAGGCATCGCCGCGTGGCCCGGGAATCATCCGCACTGATCGTCCGGGGTTTCCTTGAACGATCGCCGGAAGGAGTCACCAATCTCGTGGCGGACAAGCTGGAACCCTTGGTCCTGACAGTGAAGTCCAATTCCCGCGATTTCAGGTAGCCGGAAACCAGGCCCGGGCCGGGTTGGTCACTGCCGGGGTGTCCCGGAACTGTTCGGGCTGCGCGACCCAGCCCACGCCGTTGGCGATGACCCTCTGGATCTGCGGTTGGTGGTAGACGGGGTACTCCTGGTCGCCCGGGCTGAAGTAGAAGATCCGCCCCTTGCCACGGGAGAACGTCACGCCGGAGCGGAACACCTCGCCGCCTTCGAAGGAGCTGATGAAGATCAAGTCGTCCGGCTCCGGGATGTCGAAGAGCTCGCCGTACATCTCCTGTTTGGGGATCAGAATGGGGCTTTCGACGCCGGCGGCGATCGGGTGCGATGGCTTGACCGTCCACACGAGCTCGCGTTCGCCGTCGTTGCGCCATTTGAGCGAACACGTTGTACCCAGCAGCCGGGTGAAGATCTTCGCGAAATGCCCTGAGTGCAGCACCACGAGGCCCATCCCGCCCAAAACATGCCGTTGGACGCGTTCCACCACTTCATCGCCCACCTCGTGGTGCGCTATGTGCCCCCACCAGAGCAGGACGTCGGTGGCAGCCAAGGTTTCCTCGTCCAGCCCGTGTTCGGGATCGGCGAGGGTCGCCGTCGATATTCCGGCATCCGGGAAGAAGCCCCGCAGGCCGGCGGCAATGGCACCGTGGATGCCGTCCGGGTACATCTCCGCCATGGTGTCCGGATCGTTGCGCGACTCGTGGACGGCTTCGTTCCAGACGACGATCTTCAGTTTCTTGTCGGTCATCAGAGCACCACTTCGCGCTGTTCGAGGGCGGACTTGTAGCAGGCATCAAGGATAAGGGCCCGGCTCAGGGCGAGCGATCCGTCGTGTTGTCCCCAGACCGTCTCCCCGCCGCGGATCGCGGCAATGAAGTCGTCGACGACGGCCTGGTGGGCAAGGCCGGGGAGGGCTTCGGGCTCGTAGTCGGCGTTTTCGCCGTCTTTCTCCGTGAAGATCTTCAAGCTGCCGACCGGCTGCAGCGGCGCCCCGACGGCGCGCAGTTCGGCACCGCCGTCGGTCCCGTAGACCGTGAAGTCGAGGAGGTCGTCCATCTCGCGGTAGCTCGCCCAACCCGCTTCGAGGATCAGGGTGCCGCCGCCTTCGAGCCGGATGAAGGCAGAGGCGAAGTCCTCTACTTCGAATTTGTGGCTCGCGGGCCCAGCGGTGTACCGGGCGTTGCCGCCACGGCCCTGAGGACCAAGCTCCGAGTGTGTCTGCGCGGAGACGGACAGGACCTTGGGCTCGCCCAACAGGTGGAGCGAGTAGTCCAGCACGTGGACTCCGATGTCGGCCAGCGGACCGCCGCCGGACAGCTCGGGATTGGTGAACCAGCTGCCGAGGGTAGGGATTCCGGCGCGGCGCAGCCAGGAGGCCTTGGCGTAGTACGGACGTCCGAGTCCGCCGTCGTCGATGATGCTCTTGAGTTTTTGAACGTCGCCGCGGCGGCGGTGGTTGAACGCAACGTCCAGGACGCGGCCGGCCTTCCGGGCCGCCTCGACCATGGCTCGTCCCTCGTCACCGTTGCGCGCCAATGGCTTTTCGCTCAGCACATGCAGCCCACGCTCCAGCGCCGCTATGGAAATCGGCGCGTGCAGGAAGGTCGGAACGGCGACGCTGATTGCATCCAGGCCTTCCAGCCCGATCATGTCTTCCCAACGGGCGAAAGCATGCGGAATGCCGTATTCCTGCTTCATCCGGGCGAGGAGGTCTTCTTCCATCCCGGCGACGGAGACGATATCCACGCCTTCGATGCTGCTGTAAGCCTTAAGGTGCTGTTGGCCAGCCCATCCGATGCCCACAACGCCCACTTTGAGTCGGGCCGGCGCTGCTTGCTGCTGAATGCCCACGGAATTCCTGTCTTTTCACGTATCTCGGTTAGGGCCGATAAATACGCTTTCATGGGCCTCAGACAGCGTCAACCGGTTAGGCGCTTCGACTTTTGGAACGCACCCCCGCTGCTTGGGCTGCAGCGGGGGTGCGTTCCATCAGGCGTTGGCGATCAGTCCCAGTTCGGCCTTCGAGGCCAGGGAGGGGTGCTTCGGGAAGACCCGGACGGTGTAGCCGAAGGAACCGGAGCGGTTGATCAGGATGGAACCGGTGAACAGGTGGCGCCCGTTTCCGAGGTCCTCCGTTTCGGTCAGCTCGACCAAGGCGACATCCTCCAGTTCGTCTCCGTCCTGGGCCCGGCCATATGCCACTTCAACCGACACGTCCTCGGGCGTGAGTTCCTGGAGGGCGATGTAGGCGTTGACCTGGAGGGTGTCTCCGATCTGCGGTTCTTCGGAGACACCGATGGAATCGACGTGTTCCACGCTCAGCTGCGGCCAGGCGCTGCGGACCTTCGTGATCCAGGCCGCGAGTTCCTTCGCTTCCTTGAACGATGCCGTTCCCGCCTGCCTGCCGGCGACGGCTGCGGGGCGGTAGAGGGTGTTGACGTAGTCCTGGAGCATGCGGTCGGCCGAGACTGCCGGGCCGAGGTGGGCCAGGGTGTGCTTGATCATCGA